>CAXTJZ010000054.1:0-18522 GCA_964244695.1 uncultured Acetobacteraceae bacterium | reverse complement strand
GCAAGGCCTTCTTTTTTGAAAAAAAGAAGCAAAAAACTTTTGCTCCCTGTCGGCGGCTGCGGACAGGCGCGCGACAGCGGAGTAAAAGTTTATTGGTCCTTTTTATCAAAAAGGACTGCTGGCTTTCTATAGCTTTGGTGCGGCCGAGAAGACTCGAACTTCCACAGGGTTTCCCCCACAAGCACCTCAAGCTTGCGCGTCTACCATTTCGCCACGGCCGCAGGCAGGCGCGGGCTATACCGTAGGATGACCCTCACTTCAACTGGCCCTGAGTGGACGCTCGCCTGCCAGCCCGTGCCATACGACGACGCCATCGCCGCCATGCAGGCGCGCATCGCGGCGATACGCGCCGGCACCGCGCCCGAGCAGGTGTGGCTGCTGGAGCATCCGCCGCTTTACACCGCGGGCAGCTCGGCCAAGCCGGCGGACCTTGCCGATCCGGACCGTTTCCCGACGCACAGCGCCGGCCGCGGCGGACAATGGACGTATCACGGGCCAGGCCAGCTCGTGGCCTACGTAATGCTGGACCTGATGCAGCCGCACGGTGCGGTACCGGCGCGCGACACGCATGCCTACGTGGCCGCGCTGGAGGCCTGGCTGATCGGCACGCTCGCCGGATTCGGCGTCGCCGGTGAGCGCCGGGCGGACAGGGTGGGGGTTTGGGTGGCAGATGGCCGCGGCGGCGAGGCGAAGATCGCGGCGATCGGCGTGCGGGTGACGCGCTGGGTCAGCTGGCATGGTGTGTCGCTGAACGTGTCCCCGGAGCTGGACCATTTCTCCGGCATTGTGCCGTGCGGGATACGCGAGCACGGGGTGACCAGCCTGCGCGCGCTGGGGGTGGAGGCGGGGATGGCGGAGGTGCGGGAGCGGTTGCAAGAGAGTTTTGGGCGGGTGTTCAGGTAAGCAGGGTTGAGACCTCGGTTTGGCCGATCCCTCAAGGCGGCAAACGGAGAAAATGAACCACCAAGAAGCTTCGCTTCACGGTCCACGACCGATCTGAACCTCGCTTCCGGCTTCTTGGTTCTGCAAACGCGCGCACCGGCAGAACCAGGCCGCGCCCGAATGCAGGCGGGGGAACAAAAGTTTTTTGGTCCTTTTTTTCAAAAAAGGACTGCTTCCTTCCTTTCCACCAACTCCGCCCGGGGAATATGGCACCGGATAGGATGCGCCTCGGCCGGATCGAACGGCGGTGCCACTGTCTCGCAAACCGCCCCGATCTTGCGCGGGCAGTTCTTCTGAAAGATGCAGCCGGACGGCGCTTCGCCCGCCCCTGGTATCTCCCCGCGTAACCGTACCCTGGCCGCTTGTGTCGATGCCGAGACGAGGGCGGCTGTATAAGGGTGGTGCGGGCCGGCGAGCACGTCCTCGGCCGGGCCGATTTCCAGCATGTGGCCCAGGTACATCACCGCAATCCGGTCGGCGAGATAGCGCACCACGGCGAGGTCGTGCGTGATGAACAGATAGGCCACGTTCTCGCGCGATTGCAGCCCGGCAAGCAGGTTCAGGATGGCGGCCTGCACGGAGACGTCGAGCGCGGAGGTGGGCTCGTCACAGATGACCACGCGGGGGCGGCCGGCAAAGGCGCGGGCGATGGCGGCGCGCTGCTTCAGGCCGCCGGACAGCGCGCGGGGGCGCATGGCGAGGTGGGCGGGGCCCAGGCGCACGCCGGCGGCCAGGTCCTGCAACGCGGCCTCTTTCGCGCGGCCGGACAGGCGTGCCAGGCGGGAGAGCGGGCGGCCGAGGATGTGGCGTATGCGGTGGGCGCGGTTCAGCGCACTGTCGGGGTTCTGGAAGATGATCTGCAGCGCCTGGCGTTCCTCGGTGCTGCGCGACGCCAGGCTGGGGCCGAGCTGGATGCCGTCGAGTGCCAAGGTGCCGCCGGGGTCGGGCGCGGTCAGGCCGAGGAGCAGGCGGGCGAGCGTGGTCTTGCCGCTGCCGGATTCGCCAACCACGCCCAGTGTCTGGCCGGCTTCGATGCGGAAGCTGACGTCGCTGACCGCGCGCACGGGGCCGGACGCGCCGGGGTAGGTCTTGCTGAGGTGGATTGCTTCCAAAGCGGGGACAGTGCGGGCGTTCGGGCGTTGCGGGGCGGGGGGTGCGGCGGTGTCGGCGGCTGGGGGAAACGGCGGCGCGAAATGGCAGAAGGCCATGTGGCCGTCCACCACGCGCTGCGGTGGCGGGACGGTGCGGCAGATGTCCTCCGCCTGGTCGCAGCGAGGCGCGAAAACGCACGCCGGCGCCGGCGTGCCTGGCGCAGGCAGCTGGCCGGCGATGGTCTGCAGCGCGCCGTCCTGGCGGCGGCGGCCGGCGCCGGGCAGGCAGGCGATGAGGCGCGCGGTGTAGGGGTGGCGCGGGTCGTGCAGTACGGCTCGGGCCGGGCCCTCTTCCACCAGGCGGCCGGCGTAGAGCACGCCGATGCGGTCGCACATGCGGGCCACCATCGGCAGGTTGTGGCTGATGAGCAGGATGGCGGAGCCCTGCTCGCGACGCAGCGCCTGGACCAGGTCCAGGATCTCGGCTTCCACGGTGGCGTCCAGGCCGGTGGTGGGTTCGTCCAGCACCAGCAGCGCCGGGTTCTTGGCCAGCGCCATGGCTATCACCACGCGCTGCTGCATGCCGCCGGAGAGCTGGTGCGGGTAGGCGCCCATCACGCGCGACGGCGCCGGTATCTGCACGCGCGCCAGCATGGCTTCCCCGCCGGCATCCGTGGCCGGCATGCCCAGCACGGCGAAGGCTTCGCGGAGCTGCGCGCCCACGGTCAGCGTGGGGTTCAGCGCGCGGCTGGGGTCCTGATAGACCATCGACACGCGTGTGGCCCAAAGCCGGCGCAGGCCGGCGGGCGGGAGGGCCATCACGTCCTGGCCGTCGATGCTGATGCGGCCTCCGGTGATGCGGCCGCCGCGCGGCAGGGCGCGCAGGGCGGCAAAGGCGGCGGTGGATTTGCCGCAGCCAGACTCGCCTACCAGGCCCAAGCATTCGCCAGCAGCCACCTCGAGGCTGACCCCGTGCAGGATGGGAGTGGGGCCGTAGGCGACGGAGAGGTTTTCGAAGCGTAGCGCCGCGTCGGTCATTGCAGCGCCTCCTGCAGCCCTTCGGCGACCAGGTTTACGCCAACGACAAGGGACGCGGTGGCCAGTGCCGCGAAGCCGACCGTCCAGCCATAGCCGCCGACGATGAGGCCGTAATTCTCCGCGATGGTCAGGCCCCAGTCCGGCGAGGGCGGCTGGATGCCGAAGCCCAGGAAGCTCAGCGAGGCCACGGTGAAGATGGCGTAGCCGAGCCGCACCGTCACTTCGACGAGTATGGGCGGCAGGATATTCGGCAGGATCTCGGCGAACATGATGTGCAGCGCCCGCTCGTCGCGGAGTTGGGCGGCCGGGACGTAGTCCAGCTTGCACTCGGCCAGCACGGCGCTGCGGACCGTGCGGGCGATGATCGGGGTGAAGACAAGGGCGATGACCACGGTGACGTTGAGCGAGGATGGCCCGAGGGCGACCAGCACCACGAGGGCGACGACTATGAGCGGGAGGGCGAGGATGACCTCGATGAGGCGGCTGAGCAGGGCGTCCGTCCAGCCGCCGGCATAGCCGGTGAGCAGGCCCAGGCTGGTGCCGCAGACAGTGGCCAGCAGCGTGGCCAGCGGCGCCACGGACAGGATGGGCCGGGCGCCGGCGATGATGCGGGAGAAGATGTCCCGCCCGATCTGGTCCGTGCCGAACCAGTGCGCGGCCGATGGCGGCGCCAGGGCGTTCATCAGGTCGTCCCGATAGGGGTTCTGCGGTTCCAGCCAGGGGCCGAGCACGGCGCACACGGCCCAGAACGCCACGATGGCAAGCCCGGCCAGGAAGCCGGGGCGCAGCAGGCGCCTCATCGCGCAGCCGCCTTGCTGCGCGGGTCCAGCGCGGCGATCAGCATGTCCGCCAGCACCGCTGCCAGGATATAGGCGGCGCCGACGGTCAGGATGCCCGCCTCCAGCATCGGGTAGTCCTTGCCGCGGGCGGCCGTCAGGATGAGGCTGCCGATGCCCTGGTAGCGGAACAACGTCTCCACCACGACGAGGCCGCCCAGCAGGTAGCTCGTCTGGCTGGCGATGACGGTGATGGTGGGCAGCAGCGCGTTGCGCAGCACGTGGCGCACGATCACCTGCCGCCACGGCAGGCCTTTCAGCAGAGCCGTGCGCGTGTAGTCCGCATCCAGTGCCTCCACCATGCCGGCGCGCGCGATGCGCGAGATGTAGCCGAACAGGATCAGCACCAGCGGCAGCGCCGGCAGGATGAGGTGGCGCAACTGCTCCGGCCATGCGGTACCCGGCCGCGTGTTGGCGGAGATCGGCAACCAGCGCAGCCACACGCCGAACACCAGGATGAGCAGGATGCCGGAGACGAATTCCGGCACCACGGTGAGCGACAAGCCGCCCAGGGTGATCAGCCTGTCCTGCCACCGGCCACGGCTTAGAGCGGCCACGATGCCGGCGCCGATGGAGAGCGGGATGACGATGACGGAGGTGACCGCCGCAAGCGCCAGCGACTTGCCAAGCGCGCGCCAGATGAACGGGGCGACGGGGCTGCGGTAGGCGTAGGACTGGCCGGCACTGCCGTGCAGCAGCCCGCCGACCCAGCGCAAATACATCAGGAACGGCGGCTTGTCTGTGCCGAGCTGGTGGTTGAGGGCGGCCACCGCGCGTGCGTCCGCAAGGGGGCCGAGGATGGAGCGGCCTACGTCGCCTGGGAGGAGCTGGCCGGCGGCAAAGACGACCATGCTCAAGAGGATGAGTGTGAGCGCGCTCAGGGCGGCTCGACGGGCGAGCGGTTTCATTGGAGGTAAGCAAGGCCTTCTTTTTTGAAAAAAAGAAGCAAAAAACTTTTACTTCCCGCCTGCACCACAGCGCGTGCTCGTTTCGCAAGCGCGCGCTTTGGCACAGGCGTGGGGAGTAAAAGTTTTTTGTTTCTTATTTTCAAAAAAGAAGGCCTTGCTTCCTTCACACTCAACGCAACGCCGCGTCCTGCAGCCATATCTGCGTGATCCCGCTGACCTGGACACCGGTGACGGTTGGCCCGGTCGCACACAAATAATCGTAGAAATACGCGATAATGACAGGCGTCTCCTCAAGCAGCAGCGTCTGTATCTTTCCTGCGGTTGCGCGCTGTTCGGACAAATCCGTGGCGGCGATATAGGACGCGACAAGGCGATCGTATTCGGCATTGTGAAAACGCGCGGCGTTCCAGGTTCCGGTGCTCAGGAAGGGCGCGGCGAGGTTGACGTTCGGCACGCCGCGATGGCCGTAATCGGTGATGCCCATCGGGCTGTCCAGCCAGTCCGAGCGGCCGAACTGGGCCGCGCCGTAATAGGTGCCGGGATCTTCGATCCGCAGTTCCACCTTTATGCCGATCTCGGCGCAGGCGTTCTGCACGAGCACGGCGTAATCGGGGATTTCCTGCACGCGTTCAGTGGTGAGTGTGGTTTCGAACCCGTCAGGATGGCCGGCCGCCTGCATCAAGGCGCGGGCCTGGGCGAGGTTCTTGGCGCGTTGCGGGATCGCGGGATCGGTTGAGGGATAGATCGGGGCGAAGGGTGAGTCGTTGCCCAGTCGCGAGCGGCCCTGGAACAGGCCGTGGACGATGCCGGGCCTGTCCAGCGTGAGGGCGATGGCCTGGCGGACGCGGCGGTCCGCGGTGAGGCCTTCGTCGCAGCGCAAATGCAGTTGGCGGTGGGTGGCGGCGGGAATGTCGATGATGCGCACGTCGGGGTCTCGCAGCAGGCCTTGCGCGCCTTGGACGGAGATCTGCACGATGGCATCCACCTGGTCGTCCTCGAGGGCGAGGATTTGCGGCTGCTGGTCCGCGAAGAAGGAGAACTCCGTGCGGGCGGGGAGTGCACGGCGGCCCCAGTAGTTTTCGTTGCGCACGAAGCTGGCGCCGACTTTCGGCGCGTAATGCTCCAGGCGGAACGGGCCGGTGCCGTTGAAAGTGGTTTCGAAATCACCAGCGTAGTTGGCCGGCAGGATGATGGCGTTGTAGTTGTCCGACGAGACGTAGAACGGGAAGTTGCCGTTCGGTGCGTCCAGTTCGAAGCGTATCGTCAAATCGTCTATGCGTTTGGTGCCGCCTGGCGAAAGGGCGCCGCGCAGGACGGAGAGCGCGTTGGAGCCGAGCCTGGGGTCGCAAAGGCGGTCCATGGTGGCGACGACGTCGGCGGCGGTGAAGCTTTGGCCATCGTGATATTTCACGCCCGGGCGCAGCGAGAATGTCCAGGCGGAACAGTCCGCGTTCGGGTGCCAGGCGGTGGCGAGCGCAGGGCGCAGGATCAGGTCGGATCCGGCCATGAGCAGGAACTCGCCGGTCTGCTGCAGCATGGCAAGTCCGCCGATCTCGCTGACCGTCATCGGGTCGATCGCGCCGGCCGGCACGTTTGACGCCACGCGTATGGTGGCGCCCGGGCGGCCGGGCGGTGCGGCGCGCGCCGGCACCGCGGCGAGCAGGCCGATGCGCGCGGCATGAAAGAGGAATTGCCGGCGGCTGAGCCGGCCGGCGCGGTATTCCTCGGTGACGTGGCGTTCGAGTGGGGTCATATGCGGTATGTCGGTAGGCTAGCATACCGATCGAGCGCGGCAACGCGTTCCTGCGAAACGTTGCACGCCCAAGAAAGTGCCGAATGACACGCATCCTGCCCGCAATTGAAGCAAACACCATCTACCAGATCCCGCTGGAGGAACGGCACGGCAAGCCGGGCGATCTGTTCGCCATCTGGTTCGGCGCGAACATCATGATGCTGACGGTGGTGACGGGCGCGCTGGCGCCGACGATCTATCACCTCAGCCTGGTGCAATCGGTGTTGGCGATCGTGCTGGGCAACATGGTTGGCGGCGTGTTCATGGCGCTGCACGCGGCGCAGGGGCCGGAGCTGGGCGTGCCGCAGATGGTGCAGACGCGTGGGCAGTTCGGCACGGTAGGCGCGGTGGCGGTGATAGCGCTGGTGGTGCTGATGTATGTGGGCTTCATCGCGGCAAATTTTGTGCTGGGCGGCGAGTCACTGCATCTGCTGGCCGGCGGGCTGGGCGCGCACGCCTACGCGGTGGTGATCTGCCTGGTGAGCTTGGTGGCCGCCATTTACGGTCACGATCTGATCCACTTGTATTCGAAATGGTTGTCATGGCTTGCGGGTGCCGCGCTGCTGTTGTGCTTCGGCTGGCTGACATTCGTGCACGGCGTGCCAGCGGCGGCCTTCACGAAAGGCGCGTTCAGCATCAACGGTTTTCTCGGCGCGATGTCCGTGGGTGCGCTGTGGCAGATCGCGTATGCGCCGTATGTGGCGGACTATGCGCGCTATCTGCCGCCCGGGGCAGGCGCGCGGCAGGCGTTCTGGGCGAGCTATGCTGGCTGCGTGCTAGGGTCCATCTTTCCGATGGTGCTCGGCGCGTTGCTGGCTGTTATCGCCGGCACTTCGGACATCATGGACGCATTTGCCGCCACGCTCGGGCCCATCGTACTGTTCGTGGTGCCGGTGCTCTCGCTGGGCATCGCCGCGGGAAGTGCGATGAACATTTATTGCGGCGTTCTGGCCGGCATCACGGTGGCGCAGACTTTCCTGCCGCGCTGGCGCGCGCGGGCGATGCACCGGGTGCTCGCGTCCTGCTGCATGGCGGGCGTGTCGGTGGTGCTGGCGCTGTTCGCCGCCAGCAACTTCATGGAGAACTACACCAACTTCATCCTGTTGCTGCTTTATGTGCTGGTGCCCTGGACCGCGATCAACCTGGTTGATTTCTACCTGATCAGGCACGGCACGTATGACGTGGAAGCCTTTTTCCGTCCGGATGGCGGGCAGTATGGACGGTATAACGCGCCGGCTCTGCTGTGCTACGGGGTGGGGATACTGGTGCAGGTCCCTTTTGTTTCCAACCCGCTTTACAGCGGTGTTGTGGCGCGATTGCTGGGCGGCGCTGATGTTTCCTGGGTTGTGGGGTTAGTTGTAGTAGGGCCGCTTTACTGGATAGTTATGCGTAGGAAGGAAGGCCTTCTTTTTTGAAAAAAGAAGCAAAAACTTTTGCTCCGCTGTCGCGGCCTCGCCGGATGAGCGCGCGCGTATTGGGCGTCGCCGACAAGGGTCAAAGTTTTGCTTCTCTTTTTCAGAAGAGAAGGCCTTTCTTCGCCTGCTCTAACGCATATAACAAATCCGCAGCTACAGAACGCGTAACCGCAACCTCATAGACGTCCGATCCAACACGGCAAATGCGCACGTCCAGATGGCCGGCGCGCGTAAGTGCCAGATCACCGACCTGGAAGACTTCCGCCGCGAGGTCAATCGGTACGACACGGGCGAGGCATTCGCGGACGTCCGTGCCGGACACAAGCCAGGTTGCCCACATGTCGCTCTGGTCGGTGACCGCGGCCAGGCCGTCCAGCGTTTTCGCTAGGCGTGCCGGGAGGTTTGCACCGGAGTCGCCGATGGCGAGAAAGCGCGTGGGGGCGACGCAGGCCAGGGTGACGGTGCCGGCCTGGACGAAGCCGCCTTTCGTCGGAAGCGTTGCGCCGAACTCGGTGCGCAGGGCATCATGCAACCGGTCTTGATCGCGAAAGCTGGCGATGCCGGCGACCGAGCGTGGCGGAACCGGAGCCAGGTCAGGCATGGAGCGCGCGGTTTTCAGGATCGTGGAACACCGGGGCCACGATTTCCACCTCGATATCGATACCTTGCAGCGGGCTGACGGCACGGAACACCTTGCCGCTGTGTTGCGCGCCGCCTCGGAGCAGGGCCAGGCCGATCGCGTGGCCACAAGTTGCGGAAAAGGCGACGGAGGTGACATGGCCATGGTCGTTGGCGGCGGTGGCTTCGCCGCCAACGGGGATCAGGTGGGCGCCGGCCTGCAGGGTGGCGCCCGGGGCACGCGGGCGCAGGCCGACCAGGGCCGGGCGGTCCGGGTCCAGCAGCGCCGGACGTTGCGAGAGGGCGCGGCCGACGAAATCCTGCTTCTTCTTCAGCATGCGGCCTAGGCCGAGATCGGCGGCGGTGGTCTGCCCGTTCAATTCCGCGCCGACCAGATGGCCTTTTTCCAGGCGTAGCACGTTGAGCGTTTCCAGGCCGTAGGGTGTGGCGCCGGCGTCCAACAATAGGTCTGCCAGCGCCGTGCCCTGGGTGGCGGGCACTGCAAGTTCGTAGGCCAGCTCACCGGAGAACGAGATGCGGAAGACGCGGGCGGGGATGGTGCCAGCGAGCACGAATTCTGTCATGCCCAAGAACGGCAGGGCGGCGTCACTGACTTTCGTTGCATCACCAGCAAGTTTGCCGAGAACCCGGCGCGCGTGCGGGCCGGCGAGGGCGAGTTGCGCCCATTGGTCCGTGACGGGCTCGATGCACAGGTCGAGGTCAGGCTTAAGGATTTGCCGGCAGAAATCCAGGTGACGCAGCACGGAGCCAGCGTTGCCGGTGCTGGTGGTCAGCAGGAAATGCGTCGGGCGCAAGCGGGTGACGGTGCCGTCGTCGAAGACGAAACCGTCTTCGCGCAACATGATGCCGTAGCGGGCGCGGCCGGGAGCGAGGGTGGAGATGGTGTTGGCGTAGATGAAGTCCAGAAATGCGGCGGCGTCGGGGCCCTGGACGTCTATCTTGCCGAGCGTGCTGACGTCGCAGAAGCCGGCGGCCTGGCGCACTGTGCGGACTTCGCGGTTGGTAGCGTCCTGCAGTGTTTCGCCGGCGCGCGGGAAATGCGTGGCGCGCAGCCAGTCGCCGGCTTCGATGAGCTGGGCGCCGTGCTGCTCTGCCCAGTCATGCGCGGGCGTGCGGCGCGTCGGGCGATAGTGCGCGCCGCGATGGGCGCCGGCGAGCGCGCCGATTGCCACCGGCGTGTAGGGCGGGCGAAACACCGTTGTGCCGGTCTGCGCGATCGTGCGGTTGGTGAGTGCCGCGAGTATGGCCAGGCCGGTGACGTTGGAGGTCTTGCCCTGGTCGGTCGCCATGCCCAGCGTGGTGTAGCGTTTCAGGTGCTCCACGGCGGTGAAGCCCTCGCGCGCGGCGAGCGACACGTCAGATGCCGTCACGTCATTCTGGAAGTCGACGAAAGGTTTGCCGCGCGTGCCCGGGACTTGCCAGAGCGGCGTAATGGCGTCGGTCTCTGCGTCCACCGCGGCCTGGGTGCCCAGCGCTTCGGCGAGCAGGAACTGGCCGGCGGCAGCGCCAACCGCCTGCATGCCGGGCGGCATCGGGCCGGGGACGAAGGCCGCGATCCTGTCGGACCAGACCGGTTTGCCGCCGTGTTGCGAGCCGAGGTGGACGGCCGGGTTCCAGCCGCCCGACACGGCGAGCAGGTCACACGCCAGCGTGGTGCCCTGCGCCTGGCCGCCGAGCGAGACGCGTTTAAGGCTTGTGCCGCCTGAAGCCTCGCAAACGGTGGCGTTTGCAAACACCTTTACGCCAAGTAACACGGCGAGCTCCCGGACCGGCTCGGGGAGTTCCGGCCGGCTATCGACCAGGCCCGCGATCTCCACGCCCGCGGCCAGAAGATCGGTGATCGTGGTTGCCGCATCATCGTTGTTGCAGAACACGACGGCGCGTGTGCCTGGCTTGACGGCGAAACGGTTCAGGTAAGTGCGCACGGCGCCGGCGAGCATGACGCCCGGCGTATCATTGCCGCCGAACACCAGCGGGCGCTCTATGGCGCCGGCTGCGAGCACAGCGCGCGGCGCCACGATGCGCCACAGCCGCTGCCGCGGAAGTTCGTCGGCGGACGCAAGATGATCCGCCACGCACTCGATACCCGCGTAGGTCCCGCCGTCATACACGCCGGTGATCGTGGTGCGCGTGAGTATGCGGACATTGTCCGCCGCGCGCAGCTCGGCTTCGGTTTCTGCCAGCCAAACGCTGGCGGGTTTGCCGCCGATGGTGCGGCGGTCAGCAAGCAGGCGGCCGCCCAGCGCAAAATCCTGCTCGGCGAGTATGACGCGATCGCCGGCGCGCGCGGCGTGCAACGCGGCGGACAGGCCGGCCGGCCCGGCGCCGATGACCAGCAGGTCCGCGAACGCCGATTGCTTGTCGTAGGAATCCGGATCCGGCAGGCCGGACGCGCGGCCGAGGCCGGCGGCGCGGCGTATCAGCGGTTCGTATACACGCTCCCAGAACGCGGCCGGCCACATGAACGTCTTGTAGTAGAAGCCCGCGGCGAAGATCGGCGCCAGCGCGCCGGTGACGGACATGAGGTCGAAGCCGAGGCTGGGAAACCGGTTCTGGCTGCGGCACACCAGGCCGTCGAAGATTTCGGCCACGGTGGCGCGGGTGTTCGGCTCGCGCGCCGCACCCTCGCGCAGTTCCACCAGCGCGTTCGGCTCCTCCGGGCCTGCGGAAAGTATGCCGCGCGGGCGGTGGTATTTGAACGAACGGCCGACGAGGCGCACACCGTTTGCAAGCAGGGCGGAGGCGAGCGTGTCACCCGCGTAGCCGGTGAGCTTCGCGCCGTCGAAGCTGAAATGCACCTGGCGCGTGCGATCGCGATCAGCCCGCCTTCGGCGGTGCGGAACGCCTGCATCAAGCGGTCTGCACGGACAGGATGGCGTGGCTGCGTGTGTCGCGTTCCACGCGCAGCACCTGCCGGCAAGCGGCTTCGTGATACCAGAACTCGCTGTGCGGGCCTGCAGGGTTGTCGCGCATGTAGACGTAGTCCACCCAGGCGGATTGCTCGGCGTTACTGCCGGGGCGGGTGAGCGTGGCGTCGCCGTGGTAGGAGAACTCGGCGATGCTGCGGTTGCCGCAGAAGGGGCAGGTTAGGCGCAAGGCAAGGAAGGCCTTCTTTTTTGAAAAAAAGAAGCAAAAAACTTTTGCTCCTGGCGCCTGCACGAAGGCGCGCTCTGGTCCTGCAAGTGCGCGCTCTGGCAGAACCTGACGAGGCGTTTATGCAGGCGGAGGAGTAAAAGTCTTTTGCTTCTTTTCTTCAGAAAAGAAGGCCTTCCTTCCTTCCTCAATGCAACACCATATTCGTCCCGCCGCCCGTCTCGTCCAGCAGCCGCCCCGTGGCAAACCGATCCAGCCGGTACGCCCGCGCTACCTCGTGCGGCTCGTCGCGCGCCATTAAGTGCGCCAGGCACAGCCCGGCGGCAGGCGTCGCCTTGAAGCCGCCGATGCACCAGCCGCCGTTCAGGTACAGCCCCTCGACGGGCGTGCGGTCGATGATCGGGCTGCCGTCCATCGTCATGTCCATGATGCCGCCCCAGCTGCGCAGCATGCGCAGGCGGCCGAGGGCTGGCATCAGCGCCATGGCTTCCTCGCAGGTGTCTTCCACGCAGGGCAGGTTGCCGCGCTGTGCGTAGGAATTGTAGCCGTCCACGCTGGCGCCGAACACCAAGCCGCCTTTGTCTGACTGGCTTATGTAGAAATGCCCGGCGCCGAAGGTGATCACCGAGTGGAGCAGCGGCTTGATGCCTTCACTGACAAAGGCGGTCAGCACGTGGCTTTCGACGGGCAGGCGCAGGCCGGCCATCGCGGCCACGCGGGATGAATTGCCGGCGACGGAGAGACCGATCTTGCGGGCGGCGATGTAGCCGCGTGAGGTTTCGGCACCTAGCACGCGGCCACCCTCGATGCGCAAGCCGGTGAGCTCGCAGTTCTGCAGGATGTCCACGCCGAGTTTGTCGGCGGCGCGCGCGTAGCCCCAGGCGACGGCGTCATGCCGCACCGTGCCGCCGCGTTGCTGCAGCAGGCCGCCCATGATGGGGAAGCGGGCATTGTCGTAATCCAGGAACGGGTGGCGGGCGCGCACCTCATCGCGCGAGAGCAGTTCGGCGTGTACACCGTGCAGGCGCATGGCGTTACCGCGGCGTATGGCGGCGTCACGCTGGCCGTCCGAATGGAACAGGTTCAGCACGCCACGCTGGCTGACCATGGCGTTGTAGTTGATCTCCTGCTCCAATTTCTCCCAGAGTTTCAGCGAGGTTTCGTAGAACGGGATGTTGCCGGGGAGCAGGTAGTTGGAGCGCACGATGGTGGTGTTGCGGCCGACATTGCCGGAGCCGACAAGCGACTTCTCGATCACGGCGATGTTGTGCAGGCCGTACTGGCTGGCGAGGTAGTACGCGCAGGCGAGGCCGTGGCCGCCACCGCCGACGACGATCGCATCGTATTCCGCGCGCGGTTCGGGGTTGCGCCATTGCGGCTTCCAACCGGTCTGACCCTGCATGGCCTGCGACAGCACGGAGCGGATCGAGAACTTCATGCGTCGGCTAAGGCGGGTGCCTGCCAGCCGCGCGCTTCGCGCCAGTCGGCGGGCAAGCCGGCGAAACGGGCCAGGCCGAGCTTGGAGATGTCGGCGAAGCTGCAGGTGCCGGTGGTCACCAGGTCGGCGATGGCGCGGCCACTGGCGGGCGACAGGCCGAAGCCCACGCTGGACATGGTGGCCACCGTCACGTTGCCCGGCGCGTCCAGGCGGGCCAGCACGGGGCGGCCGTCCGGCGTGTTCTCGATTATGCCGGCCCAGCTGCGCAGCACGCGGGCGTGGGCGGCGCGCGGGAACAGTGTGGCGAGCCGGCCGGCGAGGTTGCGCAGCAGCGGCGTGGCGGGGCGTGCCGGCTGGTCGTAGGCGTCGTCGTCCAGCCACTCATGCGGGCCGCCGCCGTAGGCGAGGTTGCCGCGCAGCGTCTGCCTGCCATACAGGCCGTTGCCGTCCACGCCGCCGATCTGCATCGGTGGCAACGCTTCCGTCACGATCATCTCCGCGCGCGCCGAGGCCAGCGGCAGATGGTGGCCGAGTTGCGCCAGCAGGGACGCGGTATGCGGGCCGGCGGCGATCACCACCGCGTCGCAGCCGAAGCGGCGGCCGCCCAAATGTAGTTCGCTCACCTGGCCGCCGCGCGTGCTGAAGCCGTCCACGCCGGTGTGCTGGTGGATTTGGCCGCCAAGGTCCTGCAGCGCCCAGGCGTACGCCTGCACGGTGCGCTGCGGGTTGGCGTGGCCGCCGAAATGGAAATACTGCGCAGAAAGCGCGTTCTCGCCGGCAAGCGGCACCAGCTCGCGCAATTGGCGGTTGTCGAGTTCTTCCGACGGATAGCCCATCGCCGCGCACACCGATGCCATGTGGCGGTAGCGCGCTTCCTCGCCGGCGTTCAGGTTCACGATGATGCGTTCGCGGCGGTATTCCGTGGGGTAGCCGAGCAGCGCGTCCATCTGCGGCCACAGGCGCTGCTCCTCGTGGAACAGCGGGCTTTGGTAGTGCGTCGCACCGCCGCCGTTCCGCCCCGAAGCTTCCCAGCCGACGATGAAGCGCTCGAACACGCTGACCGAATGGCCGGCGCGCGCAAGCCACCAGGCGGCGGACAGCCCGGTGACGCCGCCGCCGATGACTGCCACCTGCGCGCCCGTCTTGATCGCACCCGTCATGCGTGCATGTTCCCGCCGCTGCCGGCCGCCAGGAAGGCGGCTTCGGCGTCGGTGCCGATGATGTCGTATGGCACCCATTGGGCGCGTATGCCGAACCACACGTCCCATTGCGTGCGCATGTCCACGGACTCGGCGGCGTCCGCCAGCACCGATAGCGACAACGGGCGGACGGGCGCGCGGTAGCTGGCGAGCGGGATGTCGGCGGGCGATTGGTCCGAAGCCACAGCCAGCATCAGCGCGATCTGCTCGCGGCAGCGGCGGCCCTGGCAATGGCCCATGCCAGCGCGGGTGAGGCGCTTGATCTGGTCCGGGTTGAAGGGGCCGTCCTGCAGCAGGGTGCCCGCATTGCGGGCGGTTTGGCAGTCCGAGGCCCAGCCGAGATAGCGCGGCGGCTGTATGCCCAGTAATTCCGCGCGACTGACTTCCTCGCACAGGCAGGCGGGGGTGGCGGCGTCGCCGGCGGTCAACAGCGCGCGCATCCAAGCGAGGCGGTAGGCGGTTGCCGTGTCCTGGCCGGGCGCGGACTCCGTTGGCGAGGCGGGCACCCACCCGACAGGCGCCCCCTCCGCAGCGGACATGGTGTGCGTCGACGAGTCAGTGTGCGGGTGGGACGCAGCCGGCGTGGCAGACGGAGACAGGAGTTGCAGCCACGTGGCGGCGGCTCGGGCAGCCCCGACTCCGCTCGCCTCCCCATGCGTGCCAAGACCCGCGCAATCACCCGCACAAAAGACGCCGGGCAGCGAGGTGGCGCCGTCTGCGCCGGTGAGCGGCACGTGGCCGCCCAGATCGCCGCGATAGGCCAGGCGGCAGCCGAGCACGCTTGCCAGCTCAATCGCGGGGACGGCACCGACGGCGAGGCAGATTGTGTCGCAGTCCAGGCGCTCGGGCGCGTCGGCACCCGCGCGCTGCACGATGGCGGCGGCTACGCCCATAGCGCCCGATTCGGCGCGCAGGATCGTGGTTCCGGTCATTACCGGCACGCCGTGGGCGGCGAGTGCCGCCGGGTCGGCCTGTGCTTCGGGTAGCACCTCCACCAGCGCGGCCACCGCCAGCCCGCGGTCCAGCGCCGCGCGCGCGGTAGCCACGGCCAGCGCGCCGGAGCCGAGGATGACGAGGCGTTTGCCGAGAAAGGCGTCGTAGCGCGTGAGCAGGCTGTGCAGCCCCTGTGCGCCCATCACGCCGGGCAGGTCGATGCCCGGGAAGCCGAGCACCAGGTCGCGCGCGCCGGTGGCCAGCACCAGAGCGCCGAAGCCGCACATCCAGGAGCGTTTGCCGTCCGTCAGCCCCACCACGCGGGCGGGTAGTGCGTGCAGCGCCGGGCCGCAAGCGAACGCGCCCCAGGCGGTGATGCCGAGGCGTACATCCACGCCGGCGTCGTACGCGGCTTCCAGAGCAGGCGAGGCGGCCACGAGGCGCTCCACCATGCGCGCCTCTTCCTGCACGGCGGCACCCATGTGCTGGCCGTAGAACAGCGGCACGTCTATGCCCATGAGCGAGAGCGGCACGGGGTTCTCGTCGACGAGGACGACGCGCAGGCCAAGGCGCGCGGCTTCGGTGGCCGCGGCGAGGCCCGCCGGGCCGGCGCCGATCACCAGCAGCTCCGCGTGTTCCTCGGGGGCGGCGAACTTGCCGTCTATCGCCCAGGGATCCACTGGCAGATCGGGCGGGATCATCGTGTCCATCAGACGGCCTCCAGCGCTTGGCGCAGATCTTCCACCAGATCGTCCACGTGTTCCACGCCCACGGATATGCGCAGCGTGTCCTCGTCTATCCCCACCTCGAGGCGGCGCGCGGCGGGCACGTTGAAATGCGTGGTGGTGGCGGGGTGGCAGATCAGCGTTTCCGTGCCGCCGAGGCTAACCGCCATGTGTAACACCCGCAGGCGGTCCAGCATGCGGAAGGCGGCCGCCTCGCCGCCGCGTATCTTGAAGGTGAACGTGGAGCCTGCGCCCTGGCATTGAATGGTGAACACCGCGTGCGCGCGGCTGCCGGGTTGCTGGAAGCCGATGTAGTTCACCGCCGAGACGGCGGGGTGGTTGAGCAGGAATTCAGCGATCGCGCGGGCGTTCTGGCCGGCGCGCTCGGTGCGCAGGTGCATCGTCTCCAGCGAGCGCAGCACCATCCAGCTGGTATGCGCGTCGAGCTGGCTGCCCAGCAGCGTGCGCAACTGCTTCAGCGTGTGTATGGGGCCGGCCGCGCCACTGACGCCGCCGGCAAGAAGATCGCTGTGCCCACCTGCATATTTCGTGAGCGACGTCATGCACAGATCGGCGCCGTGGGCGAGCGGGTTCTGCTGGAACGGGCCGAGGAAGGTGTTGTCGACGACGACGAACGGGCGGTGGCCCTGGCGCGCGCCGATCTCGTCGGCGACGGACGCGATAAGCGCGATGTCGGCAATGCCGCTCGTGGGGTTCGCCGGTGTCTCCGCCATCACCAGGCCCACGCGACCATGCGCCATCGCAGCGTGGGCGGCTTCGCGTATCGCGCCGGCATCGAGCGCGTCCGTGATGCCGAACGGGGTGATGCCGAATTTGCTGAGATGCGAGTAGAGCAGGCCGTCCGTGCCGCCATATATCGGCCTGGTGTGCAGAATTGCGTCGCCCGGCAGCAGGAACGCCTGGGTGATTGCGTTGATCGCCGCCATGCCGCAGTTGAACACGGCCGCATCTTCCGCCCCGTCCAGCACCGCCAGACGGGCCTGCAGCATGGACGCGTTCGGGTGATCCAGACGCGAATAGATGTAGGTGGGCGCGGCAGGTTTGCCCTCCGCCGGCGCGCTGACGAAATACGCGGCGTGGATGTCCTTCGCATGCTGCGCGCTGCGGTAGCTGAACGTGGAGGTGGCAAACAGCGGCGGCTTCACCGAACCATGGTGGTCCGCCGCGTCATAGCCGGCGGCAACCGTCAGCGTATTGCGGTGCAGCCCGATCTGGTCCGCCATCTCAGCCCATCTGCTCCAGCGCGTCGCACGCCTCGCGCTCGTACCAATCGACGAAGCGCATCACCAGCGCTTCCGCTTCCTTGCAGTAGGGGCCTGGCACGTAGCCCGCGGAGTTCACACCCTTCTGGTTGTTCTCCACCAGTTCGATGTCCTGCAGGTTCGTCGTCAGCCACAGCGAGACGAGGCTTTCGACGTGGTAGTCCTCGCCTTCCACCGCGTCCTTGTGCACGAACCACTTGGCGGTGACGATCGTCTCCTGCGGGCCGCTCGGCTCGGCAAGAAACATGAACGTGTGGTCGGCCACCGCATGGCAGAACGCGTTCGGCTCGCAGGCCCAGCGCACGGAGCCGACGTCGCCCGCCTCATGCTCCACCATCAGGCGGCGTACCGCGTGCTTGCCGTCCATCGTCATGGAAACCACGCCCTCGTTCAGCGGGAAGCGTATCGCCTGCCACCAGTCGCCCATCGTGGGGCCGATTGGCAGGCCGGCCTGGGCCATGCGGGCGTTGAAGCGGTCCGTGTAGCCCTCCTCGTCGGCCTCGAAATGCGCGCGCACCTCGGCCGGGAAGGTCAGCGCCAAATCAGGGTGCTTCGCGGCGCAATGGTAGCACTCGCGCGCGTTCTCCATCACCAGCTTCCAGTTGCCGCGCTCCACGAACACATGCTCATGCGCCAGCTTGGCGTTCGCCAGATCATGCGGGGCGAGCAGCGGCGCCAGGCCGGCGGCAAACACGTCGAACGGCGGCGCGTCCTCGGCCAGGCACACGTAGATGGCGCCGGCGACGCGGCCGACATGGATCGGCCGCAAAGGATGCGCGTCGGGATCGAAATCCGTCTGCATGCGCCGTGCCTTGAGCAGCTTGCCCGACAGGTCATACGTCCACTGGTGGTACGGACACACCAGAACCTGGCGCTGGCTGCGGCCGGGCGGGCACACCATTGCGCCACGGTGGCGGCAGGAATTGTGGAAGCCGCGTATCTCGCCCGCGCGGTCCCGCAGCACCACGATCGGCGAAGTGCCGACAGTGAGCGCCATCGCCGCACCCGGCTGCGGCAGCTCGGCTTCCAGGCCCACGAGCACCCATTGTCGCCAGAAGATGGCGCGCATGTCGAAGTCGAACGCCTCGGCGTCCGAATACAGCGCCTGCGGCAGCGCGTGGCCGGGGCGGCGGGAATGCAGCAACTGACGTACGCGGCTGTAATCTTGCATTCCGGCACGATGCCATGGA
>CAXTJZ010000053.1:0-18543 GCA_964244695.1 uncultured Acetobacteraceae bacterium | reverse complement strand
AGGCGGGGAAGCAAAAGTTTTTTGCTTCTTTTTTTCAAAAAAGAAGGCCTTGCTTTTCTTGACTGATCCGTTGGCGCCACTCCTTGAACCAGCCGCCACGCTACGCGGCGTAGGCCCCGCGCTCGCCACCCTGCTCGCCAAGCTGACCGGCGGGACGCGCGTGCTGGACCTGCTGTTCCACCTCCCGGAAAGCTTCGTGGACCGGCGGCACCGGCCGACGATCAAGGCGGCGCTGCCTGGCCAGGTCGCCACGCTGGAAGTGGAGGTTGTCCGGCATGACAAGCCGGCGACCAACCGGCAGCCGTGGCGGGTGATTGTGAAGGACGGCACCGCGTTTGCGGAGCTGGTGTTCTTCAAGCCGGCGCGGGCGCAGGCGCTGGCTGTCGGGTCGAAGATCCTTGTGTCCGGCCGGCTGGACAGTTTTGGGGACCGGCTGACGATGCCGCATCCGGACCACATCGCCCCTGTCGGGCGGCCGGAGCTGATTCCGCCGCTGGAGCCGGTGTGGCCACTGACGGCGGGATTGTTCCCCAGCGCGCTCCGCGCGGCACTGACACAATGCCTGGCGCGGGTGCCGCCGCTGCCTGAGTGGCACGAACCGACGCTGCTCAAGCGCGAACGCTGGCCGGGTTTCGGCGAGGCGCTGTGCGCGCTGCACACGCCGCGGGAGCATCCTGGCCCGGAGGTGCGGGCGCGCCTGGCCTATGACGAGCTGCTGGCGCACCAGATCGCCATCTCCTGGATGCGCAGCCGGGAGCGCGCCAGGCCGGGCCGCGCGCTTGCCGGGGACGGCGCGCTGCGCCAGGCCGCGCTCGGCCGCTTCGGCCACAGCCTGACCGGCTCGCAGACCGAAGCTTTGGCCGAGATCGACGCCGACCTGGCCGCACCCGCACGCATGCTGCGCCTGCTGCAGGGCGATGTGGGGTCTGGCAAGACTCTGGTGGCCACGCTGGCGATGCTGCGCGCGGTGGAGGCCGGTGCGCAGGCGGCTATGATGGCGCCGACAGAGACGCTGGCCCGCCAGCACCACCGCACGCTGACGAAGATCTGTCCGGTGCCGGTGGCGCTGCTGACCGGCTCGGTGAAGGGCGTGGCGCGGCGCAACACGCTGCTGGGCCTGCAGAGCGGGCGGGTGCCGCTGGTGGTGGGCACGCACGCGCTGTTCCAGGAGGGGGTGGCCTACAGGGACCTCGCCCTCGCGGTGATCGACGAGCAGCATCGCTTCGGCGTGGACCAGCGGCTCTCGCTGGGCGGCAAAGGCGAGGCGACGGACGTGCTGGTGATGACGGCCACGCCGATCCCGCGCACGCTGCTGCTGACCCACTGGGGCGAGATGGCGGTCAGCCGGCTGTCGGAAAAACCCGTCGGGCGGCAGAAGATACGCACCACGCTGCACAGCCTGGCCACCATAGACGACGTGACGGACGGCATCGCCCGCGCGCTGGACCGCGGCGACCAGGTGTTCTGGGTGTGCCCGATGGTGTCCGAGAACGAGATGCTGGACGTGGCCGCCGCCGAGGCGCGGTTTCGCATATTGCGCACCCGCTTCGGCGCCCGGCTCGGCCTGGCGCACGGCCAGATGGAGACGGAACTGCGGGAGGGCGCGCTGGCCGATTTCGCCGCCGGGCGCACCCGCCTGCTGGTGGCCACCACGGTGATCGAGGTGGGCGTGGACGTGCCGGCGGCCAGCGTGATGGTGGTGGAACATGCCGAGCGCTTCGGCCTGGCGCAGCTGCACCAGTTGCGCGGCCGGGTGGGCCGCGGCTCGGCGGCCAGTTACTGCCTGCTGCTGCACGATGACGGGCTGAGCGAGACCGCGCGGCGCCGCCTGGTGCTGCTGCGCGACACCGAGGACGGTTTCATCATCGCCGACGAGGATTTCCGCATACGCGGCGGCGGGGACCTGCTGGGCAAGCGGCAGTCCGGCCAGCCGGGGTGGCGAATGGCCGACCCGGTGGAGCATGAGGGGCTGCTGCGCATGGCCAACCGGGACGCGATGCACCTGCTGGAGCGGGACCCGAAGCTGGAGAGCGAGCGCGGCAGGGCGATACGGCTGCTGCTGCGGTTGTTCGAGCGTGGGGCGGCTTTGCGTACGCTGGGGTCTGGGTAGGAGGAAGAAAGGCCTTCTTTTTTGAAAAAAAGAAGCAAAAAACTTTTGCTATTGGCGCTGTTGCTGCAGCCTTGGTTCATCCAGAAGCACGCGACTGCTGAAGCAGGCGCCGGTAGTAGAAGTTTTTTGGTCCTTTTCAAAAAAGGACTGCTTGCTTTCTTCGGGATTTCGCCGGTTGCCAGCATCACCCAGGGAATACCCCACGCGGCCCTTAGTCGGAATTGGCATAGCGGTGATCCGTCCAGGCGCGGTGCTGCTGGTACGCCGCGCGCGGCCGCCGGCGCAGGGTGCCTGGAGCCTGCCGGGCGGGGCGCAGCGCCTGGGCGAGACCGCCGAGCAGGCTGCACGGCGCGAGCTGGTTGAGGAGACCAGCCTGACCACCGGCGTGCTGCACCTGGCCGCCCATGCGGACAGCATCCACCCGGACGCGGACGGGCGCATACGCTTCCACTACACCATCCTGGATTTCTGCACGGCCTGGACGGGCGCCGAGCCGGTGGCCGGCGGCGACGCGGCGGCGGTCACCTGGGCGAAGCTGGACAGGCTGGCCGACTACGATCTGTGGCCAGAGATCCCGCGCGTGATCCGGCTCAGCCAGGCGGTGCTGACGACAGCCGGATGAAACGCGTGGCGATGGCGATGTCCTCGGCCACGTGGTGCCGGCGCTTGGCCGCCTCGTGATCCTCGCCCCATTGTTCCGCCTGGAACAGCTCGTCCAACGCCGCTAGTTCGTGGGCCTGAGCCGCGTCCATGGCGCCGTCCGCCACCGCCAGGCCGAGGACCAGGCTGCCGGTTGCAGGCACCAGTATGCCGAGACCTGCGAGTTCAAACGCCGGGCGGCGCGCCACGGCCGCGCGCAAGGCGGCCAACGCTGCCGGCGGCTGGGCCACGTGGCTGATGGCGGACGTGACACGCAGATGGGCGTCGTGCACGCGGGCGGCCCAGGCGAGCCAGGGTTGCCAGAGCTGTTCCTGGCGGCGGACCAGCGCCTCCGGTGCTGCGGCGCGGTAGCACAGCAGGTCGGTCTCGCCATAGGCGGCGATGGCGGCGATGGTGGGCTCGGGGTCCGGGGCTACGCGTTCCTGGGCGGTGCCGGCGATGCGGGTGAGCGGCACGTGTTCGGCGGCGAGCGTCTCGCCTGCCGCCTGCCACTCCTCGGCGATGGCGTGCGCCAGCGCGCGGCTCTGCAACGCCAGCACCGGGCCGCCTGGCAGGCGCATGGGCCGGCCGTCGAGCTTGATGGCGTAGCGGCCGGCGTCTTCGGTGACGGTCGCTTCGGTCCAGAAGCGTTTCATTGGCAAGGCTGGTGGTCCTCTTCGTACTCGCGATCGGCGGAGTGGGGTTTTAGTCGCGCAGCAACATCAAACGCCCAGGCCGCCAAGAGGTCTCGTTTGAGGAAGCCGCCGTACGGCGGACGCTCGACCTACGCACCCTTTGGCGATTTCGGCCCTTCAGTCTTCCTGTCGTCCAGTCTTCCTACCGCGAGAGGACAGGCGCCATAGAATTCGCCGCACACGAAGAACCCCGGTCCTGCAAGCGCGCGCATCGGAAAAACACAACACGCCCCAGTGCAAGCGAGGGAGCAAAAGTTTTTTGCTTCTTTTTTCAAAAAAGAAGGCCTTGCCTTGCTCGCTTCAGTGGAACAGCCCCTTCAGCAGATCCTTAGGCTTACGTATCGAGAACACGCCCGCATCAGAAGCAGGCGCCACCGCAGGCAGCGGCCCGCCAAGCCCGCCGCGTGCCAGCGCCAGCTTGGCAGCGCACGCCGACGGCCCGGCCGGCGCGCCGCCGATGGACATGCCGACGCGCCCGCCGCCCAGCACGGGATCGAGCGTGGCTTTCATGTCCCCGAAGGGGCCATGCAGCCAGACGGGGGCGGCGACCTCGGTAGGGCCGAGGCGGATGCGCGGGCGCAGATGCAGGTCCGCGGTCTGCGCGCGCAGATCCACCTCGCCTGTGCCGTCCAGGGAAAGTTTGGACGTGTCGGCCGCCAGCGCGGTGACGGTGCCGGCGCCGTTGGTGAAGTTCATGCGCAAAGCGAGGCAACGCACCTGGCTGGTGCCGCCGCCGAAGCTGGGCACGCCGGCGGTGTCCAGCGCGGCGCCGAGCAGGCCCTGGACCAGGCTGTCTTCCACCTGGCCGTTCACCATGGCCAGGCCGAGATGGCCGTCCAGGCTGGACTTGATCGCCTGCACGGTCTGGCCCACGCCGTTGAGCTGGGCATCGACCTGCATGGTGCCGTGCGCGCCGCCCGGGTAGCCAACCAGGCCGGCCACGGCGTCGGCGGAGATCGACGGGGAGCGCAGGGTGACGGCGATCGGCGGGTCGTCGGAACTGGCGTCGATGGACGCGCCGCCGATGATCGCGCCCTCGGCGGTCTGCGCGCGGAACGGATTAAGCGCCAGCTTGCCGTCGGTGAGTTGCAGATGGGCTTGCAGGTCGGACAGCTTCTGGCCGCCATAGGTCAGGTCGCCGATGGAGAGTTTGAGGTCGGCGTCCGTGTTGCGCAGGCGGGCGAGCGGGAGCGGGTTGGCGACAGGCGTGTCGGTTGGCAGCGGGGCGGCGGTGGTCTGCGGCGTGGTGGGCGTGGGCACGGGCTGGGCGACGATCGTCTGACTGCTGGTGTCAGGCAGCGGCCAGATCGCCGGGAGCAGACCGCCTTCCGGCGCGCCGATCGCGTCCAGGTTCAGCACGCGGGAGGTGAGCGTGCCGGTCAGCGCCGCGCGCGGCGCCCATTGGACGGTGAGCTCGCCGGAGACGTCGCCCAGCGAGGAGGCGACAGCCAGGTTGCGAATGGCCACGCCGCGCAGCTTCACGCCGGCGTCGCCGATCTGCGCGTCCAGGCTGAAATCATGCGCCGGCGGCAGCGTGTGGCCGATCAGCGGAGAGAGCGAGGACAGGTCCGCCGCGCGGGCATTGAGCGTCAGGTCCAGCCCGGCGGTGTTCCAGGAAGGGGGCACGGTGCCGTGGGCGGCGAAGTTGGCGCCCGCCGCCTGTGCGGTCAGGGTGGCCTGGATAGGGCCCGCGCTGCCTACCACGTCCGGCTGCATGGCGGTGCCGGCGACGCGCAGCGGCTGCTCCTGGTAGGTGCCGTCCAGCGATAACTGGACGAGCTGGCCGGGGCCCGGGGCGGAGAGCAGCAGCTGCTTCAGCGCCAGGCCCGGCACCCAGCTGCCGAGGTCCGACGCGCCAGCATGGACGGAGACCTGGGACGTGCGCAGCTCGCCGGCGCTGCTGTCCGAGACCAAAGCGTTTGCGTTCACGTCGGCCAATGGCGGCAGGGTGGAGCCCTTGATCAGCGGGTTCAGCTCCGCCAGCGCCGGTGCGTTGGCGGTGACGCGGAACTGGTAGCCGCGGCCCTGCTCCGGATGGTTGATGCCGCCTTCCACGTGGACACTTGCCTTCAACACGGCGAGGTCGGCGGTCAGCGGCCAGGCGCCGGCGAGCGCGCTGGTGGGGCCCCCTTGCAGGCGCTGCAGAGAGCCGGAACTGGCGGACAGCGTGACCGGCACGTCGCCTTTGGTGCCCTGGAAGGCCAGCGACATCGGCAGATCGACACCCTGCGCGGACCAGACCAGGTGGGTGATGCCCAGGGTTACCGGCGCGAAGGGCCCGGCCGCCCAGGTAACCTGGCCGCCTTCAAGGGCGACGTTGCGTATCTCGACCCGGCCGCCGCCGCCATGCGAGGCGCTGCTCGACTTGCCGAACAGCGGCCGCCGTTCGGGCGCGAACTGCCAGTTGCCCACGCCGTCCGTGCCGCGCTCCAGGATGATGTCCGGGTCCTGCAGCACCAGCGAGGAGATCACCGCGTCGCCGCCGAGCAGCGGCAGCAGAGCGAGCCGCGCGGTCAGGCTCCGCGCCGTCAGCATCTGGGCGCGCGAGGCGCCCGGCACGTTGGACAAAGCGATGCCGTCCACCTCGAACTGCGGCGAGAGCCCCATCTTCAGGTGCACGCCGCCGGAGATGGTGAGGTCCCGGCCGGTGGAGCGGTGGATGGAATCCTTCAACGCCTCCGCCAGGCGCGTGGGATCCAGCGCGTTGGCGGCGACGACCAGGCCCGCGGCGCCGAGGACGATGATGGCGCCGGCCGTGAGCAGGATGGGGCGGAAGGGAGAGCGGCGTCTTGGGGTCGGGCGCATGGGTGGGGTTGTGCGGGGTAGGCAGGCAAAGGGGAAGGAAGGAAGGCCTTCTTTTTTGTAAAAAAGAAGTAAAGACCCCTACTCCCTGCAGGCAGCCGTTCAGCCGTAGAGCGCGCGGGTTCCGGGAGTGGCCTGGCGCGCCTTTTCGGCAAAACCGTCGTAGAAGAAAGCCAAATTGTCCGCCTGGTCACCGCTAAGCCGTCCTCGCACTTTGTCCCAGGTCATCAGCGCGACGTGGTAGATCGGCTCGCCAATCACCAGGACAGGCTGTCCGCGCGGCTCGTGCCAAAGGATTTCGCCTCCAAACTCGCGCCGTCCGACCTCCAGCAGGTAGCAGCCAGTATCCTGAATAAGGTTGGTGAGCTGGTCGGGAGGAAGCGTCGAACGCCATCGAGCTGCTTCCTCGGCCATCTTCTCGACGATGGTCAGGCTGGCTTGTGAATAGTCCAGCCCGGCATCGGCGCCACGCTCCCCGCAGAGCGCGACGAGTTTGGCAGCGGAGCGCGCGACGGAGGCAGCGAGCGGCTCGGACATCGGGCCATGTTCACCGGTTCGGCCGGGCACCGCAACCAGCCCTGGGGCGAACGAATGCCGCTGACGTCGAGCGGCGCGGAACCGTGTGGCTACGTTCTTCTCGGCTTCCTGGCAGCAGGCGCTTCGAATCCCATCGCGCGGAACGTCTCCCGCATGTGCGGCGGCAGGTCGGCTTCCAGCTCCAGCGTGCCCCCATCAGGATGCGGCAGGCTCAAGGCGCGCGCGTGCAGATGCAGCTTGTCGGCCAGACCCTCCACCTGCGCGGTCTCGCCGCCGTATTTGCGGTCCGCCACGATCGGCGCGCCCAGCGCCACGCAGTGGACGCGCAACTGGTGGGTGCGCCCGGTGAGCGGCTGCAGCTCCAGCCAGGCGAGCTTGCGGCCGGCGGCGTCCAGCGTGCGGTAGTCGGTGATGGCGTGGGTGCTGTCCTCCTCGCCGGCTTCGGCCACGGCGACGCGTTCGCCGCCGCGCAGGCCGCCGTATTTCACCAGCGGCAGGTCCAGCCGGCCTTCCTGCGGCGAGGGGCGGCCGGCGACGACGGCCCAATAGGTTTTCAGCACGTGGCGGCTGCGGAAGGCGGCGGCCAGCTTGGCGGCGGTGCCCGGCGTGCGGGCGAGGACGAGCAGGCCGCTGGTGTCCATGTCCAGGCGGTGGACCAGGCGCGGCTTGTCGGCGGCCCCCTGGCGGAAGCCTTCCATCAGGCCGTCCAGATGGCGGACGATTCCCGGGCCGCCTTGCACGGGCAGGCCGTGCGGCTTGTTCATCACGATCAGCGAGTCGTCCATGTAGACGACCATGCCTTCCAGTTCGCGCAGCGTGTTCTCGTCCAGCGGCGCGCGCTCGGGCGGCGGGGGCGG
Source organism: uncultured Acetobacteraceae bacterium (assembly GCA_964244695.1). Classification (GTDB taxonomy): domain Bacteria; phylum Pseudomonadota; class Alphaproteobacteria; order Acetobacterales; family Acetobacteraceae; genus BOG-908. The sequence goes on along the minus strand of CAXTJZ010000053.1, from coordinate 10,903 downwards.
GCCGTCCGGCAAAGGGGGGACGCGCACGTCGTCGCCCGGCTGCAGGCGGGTGGAGGCCTCGGCGCGGCGGCCGGCCACGCGTATCTGCCCGGTGCGGCAGAGCTTCTGGATCATGCCCTGGGTCAGGACGGGGAAGTGGCGCCTGAACCAACGGTCAAGGCGGATGCCGGCTTCGTCTTGGGTGACTTCCACTTTTGAGTGCCTATAGAAGAAAGGAAGCAGTTCTTTTTTGAAAAAAAGAACCAAAAAACTTTTGCTCCCTGTCGGCGGAAGCTGAAACAGCGCGCGACAGCGGAGTCAAAAAGTCTTTTGCTTCTTTTCTTCAGAAAAGAAGGCCTTTCTTACTTCCTTTCTTTTCGCAGCCCAGCCCAGTACGCCTGCCGCTTCGCCAACTCCCGCTCAAATCCGCGATCCTGCGGTGCGTAGAACGCCTGCCGCTCGATGCCCTCCGGGAAGTAATCCTGGCCGGAGAAGCCGTCCGTCGAATCATGATCGTATTCGTAGCCGCTGCCGTAGCCGAGCTTCTTCATCAGCTTGGTGGGTGCGTTCAGAATGTGGGCGGGCGGGGCCAGGCTGCCGGTCTCTTTCGCGGAGCGCGCGGCCGCCTTGTGCGCCTTGTAGGCGGCATTCGATTTGGGTGCGGTGCCAAGATAGAGCACGGCCTGCGCCAAAGCCAGGTCGCCTTCCGGGCTGCCCAGGCGTTCGTAAGCATCCCAGGCGGCGAGCGTCAGGGTCAGGGCTTGCGGGTCCGCCAGGCCCACGTCCTCGGAGGCGAAGCGGACCAGGCGGCGGGCAATGTAGCGCGGGTCCTCGCCGCCGGCGAGCATGCGATGGAACCAGTACAGGGCGGCGTCGGCGTCCGAGCCGCGCAGGGATTTATGCAGGGCGGAGATGAGGTTGTAGTGTTCCTCGCGGTCGCGGTCATAGAGGGCGGCGCGGCGGGAAACGAACGCGGACAGAGCTGTCGGATCGAGCGGCTGCTCCGTAAGCGTCAGGCTCGCGACCTGCTCGGCCATGTTGAGCAGGTAACGGCCATCGCCATCCGCCATGGCGCGCAAAACTGCCCGGGCTTCGGTGGTCAGGGCCAGTCTGTGGCCGAATTCGGCCTCGGCGCGGGCCAGCAGTGCTTCCATGTCGGCATCGTCCAGCCGCTTCAGCACAAGGATCTGGCAGCGCGACGTCAGCGCGCCGTTCAGCGCGAAAGACGGGTTCTCCGTGGTGGCGCCCACGAGGACCACGGTGCCGTCCTCGACCACCGGCAGGAAGCCGTCCTGCTGGGCGCGGTTGAAGCGGTGGATCTCGTCGACGAACAGCAGCGTGACCTGGCCGGTGCGGCGCAGGCGGGCGGCTTCCTCGAACACGCGCTTGAGATCCGCCACGCCGGAGAACACGGCGGAGAGCTGGACGAAAGCGAGGCCGGACGCGGCGGCGAGCAGGCGGGCGATGCTGGTCTTGCCCACGCCCGGCGGCCCCCAGAGGATCAGGCTGGAGAGCTGGCGCCGGGCGAGCATGCCGGTCAGCGTGCCGGACGGGCCGACAAGGTGCTGCTGTCCCACGATGTCCGCCAAAGCCGCGGGCCGCAGCCGGTCTGCAAGCGGGCGCTGGCTGCCCGGCGCCGCAAGCGGCCGGGCTGGCTCGGAGACGAACAGGCGCCGCTGGTACTCGTCAGACATGCCGGCAACATGGGCTGTGTGCATCGTTTTCGCCACACGCTGCGGCAATTGTGCAGCGCCGCGTGCTGTGACTTGTGTTCCGGATGCGACTTCTCCAGGTGTAACTCGTTATGGACGCAGACCGGATGCCCGGGTCTGTGCGAACAACCACCATAGGAGTGTCAGCCGTGCGTAAGACAAATCTACTCGGAGCAACCTTCCTGGCGCTGGCGGCGTCCTCCCTGCCCCTCATCAGCTACGCGCAGGCGCCGGCAACCACGCCGGCTGCCCCGGCTCCCATGGCCGCGCCGACACCTGCCCCTGCGGCAACGCCCGCCCCTGCGCCGGCCGACGTGACCCCGTCCGCACCCGCGCCCGACGCTTCCACCTCGTCTCCCGCACCGGCCGAGAAGCCGATGAAGAAGCCGATGCACAAGAAGATGGCGCATAAGGGCAAGCTTGTTGCCACTAAGGCCGGAGACAAGGCCGTGGAAGACTTGAACGACGAGAGCCTGAACTCGGCCAAGACCGGCAAGCCGTTCACCCCGTCTGCGACCCCTGCGGCCGCCAAGGAGACGGCGCACGCCGGGACGAGCCACAAGACGGCGCACCACGGCAAGAAGACGAAGACCACCACGACCACACCTTCTGGTGATACGGCGACCACGACGACCACCACCACGCCGAATGCCGACGCGCCTAAATAGGCCGATTTGATCTGCTGGGTGCCGGGCGGCCGGCACTCAGTGGAGCAAGAGAAGCAAGCAGTCCTTTTTTAAGGAAGACTACCAAAAAGATATTACTACCTAAGCTGTTGAGTTATCTACTTTATAACCCGCAGCAACGACTTCTCCGCACCTAGAGCGCGGAAGCAGCGCAGATAATCTTCCGCCATACGCCTCGCCGTGAAGCGCTGTTCGAAGCGCTCGCGCACCCGCTCGCGGGAGAGCACACTCAGCCGGCTGACAGCAGCAATAGCGCTCGTCTCATCTTCGACAACGAAGCCGGTCAGCCCGTCCTCGACGATCTCGGGCACCGAGCCGCGGTTGAACGCAATCACCGGCGTGCCACAGGCGATCGCCTCGATCATCACCAGGCCGAACGGCTCCGGCCAGTCTATCGGCATGAGCAGGCCCACGGCGCCGGACAGGAAATCGGGTTTTTCCTTGTCGCCGATCTCGCCGATCATCTCCACCCCACCGCCTGACAGCATCGGCTTGATGACGTTGTCGAAATACTCCTGGTCGGCGCGGTCCACCTTGGCGGCGATCTTGAGCGGGATGCCAGCCGCGCGTGCGATGCGTATGGCACGATCCGGCCGCTTCTCGGGCGCGATGCGGCCGAGGAAGGCCAGGTAGGACGGTGTGACGTCACGCGGGGTCAGCAGGTTTTCCGGCAGGCCATGCAGCACGGTGGCCGCGTAGTTGGCCTGCGGCAGCGGCCGGCGTTGGGAGTTGCTTATGGAGATCACAGGCACCTTGGGGAAGGTGTTGAACACCGGCTGCAGCTCGGGCAAGTCCAGCCTTCCATGCATGGTGGTGACGAAGGGTGTGGGCTGGCGGGAGAACAGGCTGAACGACCAGTAATCCATATGAAAATGCAGCACGTCGAAATCGGCAGCCTGGCGGTAGACTTCTTCCATCAGGAGCATGTGCGGGGCGATCGGGTCCCGGATCGACGGGTCCAGGCGCAACGCGCGCGGCCAAACGGGATGCAGCTTCGCCGTGGTCACCGAGTCGCCGCTGGCGAACAAGGTGACGTCATGCCCTTCGGCGACCAGCTCCTCCGTCAGAAAGGAGACGACGCGCTCCGTGCCGCCGTAGAGTTTCGGCGGAACGGCCTCGTGCAGAGGGGCAATCTGGGCAATACGCATCGACAATGTTCTCCCGCTTGGACGACTACGCAGGTCTATACGGGTAAACAGGTTTGAAGAACGTTAGTTTCGCAGTGCAGCACAGCCAGCCTGCGTAAGTTGGGGCTTGTTGCGAAAGAGCAAGACAAGAAGTAAGGACTTCTTTTTTGGAAAAAAGAAGCAAAGATTTCTGCCGGGCTGTCGCAGACTGCTGGTTAGAAGCCTTCGCGCTCCAGGCGCTTGCGCTCCAGCTTGCGGGCACGGCGGACGGCTTCTGCTGCCTCGCGGGCGCGGCGCTCGGACGGCTTCTCGAAGTGGCGGCGCAGCTTCATCTCGCGAAAAATACCCTCGCGCTGCATCTTCTTCTTCAGCGCCTTCAGCGCCTGATCCACATTGTTGTCACGGACGAGAACCTGCACTTGGTCGCCTACTCCTTAATGCCTGTGTGCCAGCTTGCCCTTATGTCCGGCCAGCCCGGAGCGCAAACGTGGCAGATCATCCGGCATTCGGCCGGCGAGGCGCGGTGCTTAGCACAGGCGTGCGCTGGACCGTAAGGGGGATAAAGGAAGGCAAGCCGTCCTTTTTCAAAAAAAGCCAGCCGGTCAGCAGCCGTCCGAAGATAGCAAAAAATTTTAGCCTCTATTTATGAAAAGAAGGCATTCTTTTCTTCCCCTTCCCATATCACGCCTATGGCCCTCCTGAAGATAGCCCGCATGGGACACCCGGTCCTGCTGCAACGCGCAGCGCCGGTGACCGACCCGGGCGCGCCGGAAATCCGCCAACTCGTAGCCGACATGATCGAGACGATGCTGGATGCGCCAGGCATCGGCCTGGCTGCACCGCAGGTGCACATTCCGCTTCGGCTGTTCGTGTTCCATCTGCCCGCCGCGCGCAGCGGCGAGCCGGCTGTGCCGCCTCGCGCTGTCATCAACCCGGTCCTTAAATTGCTCGGCGAGGAGACGGTGCTGCGGGTGGAAGGCTGCCTGTCCATACCCGGATTGCGGGCCGCCGTGCCGCGCCATGTGCGCATCCGCTACGAAGGCGTCGATTGCGACGGTGCAGCCGTGGGCGGCGAGGTGGACGGCCTGCACGCCAACGTGGTGCAGCACGAATACGACCATCTCGACGGCATCCTCTACCCCATGCGCATCACGGATTTCGCGCAGTTCGGCTTCATCGAGGAACTCGCCCGCGTGCCACCGCCGGAGACGCCCCCCCTGGAGAAGTCCGCCTTGGAAAAGACAGCATGAGCGACAGCTACACCCGCCAGGTCGCGCGCGACGACGCGATACACGCGCTGCTGCCGCTGGTGCCGCAGCACGGCTGGACCCTGCCCGCGGTAAGGCTGGCCGCCGGCAGCAACGCGGACCTGCTGTTCCCGGGCGGCCCGATTGAGCTTGTCGAGGCGTATATCGACTTGGCGGACCGCGAGATGACGGAGGCAGCGGCACCCGCGCTGGCCGAACAGAAACTCTCCCGGCGCGTGCGCACCCTGATCGCCACGCGGTTCGAACAGGCGGAACCGCACCGCGATGCGGTCAGGCGTGCCGCGGCCGTGCTGGCCCGTCCGGGCAACGGCCTGGTCGCGGCCAGGTGCACGGCGCGGACGGTGGATGCCATCTGGGCCGCCGCCGGCGACACCAGCGCCGATTTCAGCTGGTACACCAAGCGGGCGATCCTGGCCGGGGTGTACAGCACGACATTGTTTTACTGGCTGAGCGGCTCGGGCGACAGGGACCAGACGCTCGCGTTTCTGGATCGCCGGCTGGCCGGTGTGGCCAAACTGGGCAAGCTGCGCGCCAGGTTCGCGGCCTGACTATTCGTTGCAACCGGGATTCGGTCGTTGCGTTTGTTGACCGGCATCAACACAGGACGCAAATCATGCGCGGCGCACTCCTCTGGTTCCTCGGCATCCCGATCCCAGTGATCATCATCCTGTATCTTTTCCACGTGATCTGACTGTCGGGGCCGACGCTCTGTTTCTTTAAAACAGAAGACCTTGGCTTCCGTCCCTAGCGGCCAGAGCGTGATCTGCGCTACGATTCGCCCATCGTTCAGAGGGCGCCCGTAATGCTGATCCGTGCTCTGGCTGTCCTGGCTGGCCTGGCCGCTCCGGCCCTGGCGCAGGCAGCCGGAATGGCTTTCGTCATCAACTCGAACGACGCCAGCCTGAGCCTGCTGAACCTCGACACGCATCAGGAAATCCGCCGCATCCCGATGCTGCGCGAGCCGCACCACATGGCGCTGACGCCGGACCACCGTTCGCTGGTGATCGGCGACACGGCGGGCAACACGCTGTTCTTCCTGGACCCGTCCACCGGCGCCGTGCAGCGGCGTGCGGTGATCAGCGACCCCTACCAGCTGCAATACAGCCCGGACGGCCGCTATCTCACCGTCGCCGGCCTGGCGCGTGCGCAGATTGACATCTATGACGCCGCCACGCTGAAGCTGCTGCATCGCATACCCGCGCGCAGCCTGCCCAGCCACATCAACTATGCGCCCGATTCGAGTGAGGTGTTCGTCAGCCTGCAAGGCACGGACAGGCTGATTGCCATCGATACCGCCACCGGCCGGGTGATGTGGAACAGCAAAGTGGGCCGCACGCCGGCCGGCGTGCTGTGGGACCGCGGGCGCCTGCTGGTCGGGATCATGGGCGAGGCGCATTTCGCCGTGGTCGATCCGGTGGACGGCCATGTGGAGCGCACCGTGCCCACTGGGCGCGGCGCCCACGTGATGTTCGTCACCCATGACGGCAAGCTGATCTACGCCACTAACCGTGTGGACGGCACGGTGACGGTGATCGATGCGGTGACACTGGGCGTTGTGCGCACCATCCAGGTGCCAGGCGGGCCGGACGACATGGATTTCGCGCCCGACGGTAAGATCTGGGCGACTCTGCGGTTCGCGCAGTCGGTGGCGGTGCTGGATCCGGCAACGGGGTCGATCGAGCGGATCACCGTGGGGCGTTCGCCGCATGGGATCTGGCTGAACACGCATGATGCTTTGCCGCAGACGATCAGCCAGAAGTAAGCAAGCAGTCCTTTTTTGAAAAAAAGGACCAAAAAACTTTTACTTCCCCCGCCGGCACGAGCTGGCGTGCCGCTTCTGCAAGGGCGGGAACTGCAGCAAAGTTAAATACTGCCGTGCAGGCGCAGGGATAAAAGTTTTTTGCTTCTTTTTTTCAAAAAAGAAGGCCTTCCTTGCTTTCTCAATGAAACCAATCCACCCCCCGCCTTGACAGGTTAACGAACCCCGTCTAGGCAACGCCCCTCATTTGGAACGTGGAAGACACGCAACCTGACTGGCCCGTGCGGCCTCGTCGGCGCGCATGTCGTTTGCACCGCGGTCCGGCCCTGAACGAGGAGCCTGGATAGGCATGGCAAAGAAGATCGTCGGCTACGTCAAGCTGCAGATACCGGCTGGCAAGGCGAACCCCTCCCCGCCCGTGGGCCCGGCGCTCGGTCAGCGCGGCCTGAACATCATGCAGTTCTGCAAGGAATTCAACGCGCGCACGCAAGGCATGGAGCCCGGCATGCCGGTGCCGGTGGTGATCACAGCTTTCGGTGACCGCACGTTCAGCTTCATCACCAAAACGCCGCCGAACACCTACTTCATCAAGAAGGCGGCCGGCATCACCGCTGGCAGCACCACGCCCGGCAAGGGTGCGAATGTCGGCCGGGTGACGATGACGCAGCTGCGCGAGATCGCCGCCATCAAGATGGTGGATATGAACGCCGGCGACGTGGAGAAGGCGGTGAAGATGCTGGCAGGGTCGGCCCGTTCCATGGGCCTGTCCGTGGTGGAGGGCTGATACGATGGCACATAACAAGCGCCTGACGGCGGCCGCCGCCACGATCGACCGCTCCAAGAACTACGCGCTGGACGAAGCGCTGGGCATGGTGAAGACCAACGCCAAAGCCAAGTTCGACGAGACGGTGGAGATTTCCATGCGCCTCGGCATCGATCCGCGCCATGCCGACCAGATGGTGCGTGGCCTGATCAGCCTGCCGAACGGCACTGGCAAGACGGTGCGCATCGGCGTGTTCGCGCGTGGCGCCAAGGCCGAGGAGGCACTGGCCGCCGGCGCAGACGTAGTGGGCGCCGACGACCTGGCCGAGAAGGTGCAGGCTGGCGAGATCGCGTTTGACCGCTGCATCGCGACCCCGGACATGATGGGCCTGGTCGGAAGGCTGGGTAAGATACTCGGTCCGCGCGGCCTGATGCCGAACCCCAAGCTCGGCACCGTCACGATGGACGTGAAGGGCGCGGTCAGCGCCGCACGCGCCGGCCAGGTCGAGTTCCGCGCCGAGAAGGCCGGCATCGTGCATGCCGGCATAGGCAAGGCGAGCTTCGAGACGGACAAGCTGCTGGAGAACATACGCGCGTTCGTCGATGCCATCCAGAAGGCCAAGCCGACGGGCGCCAAAGGCACGTATCTGCAGAAGGTGTCGCTCAGCTCCTCGATGGGCCCGGGCATACGCGTGGATGTGTCCAGCCTGGCTGGCTGAACAAGGAATACGCCTTCCCCTGCATGGGGCGGAGGTGGGCAGGGGTGGCCGCGAGGACATCCCGAAACCTGTCCAAGACCACTCGTAGCCGCAAGGCGATAATGATCCCCCAGCTTTTCAGAAGTCGGGATCGCGGGTGGGAGACGGGAGAAGCCCGATGCCGCGAGGCGTTTGGTGGTTCCGGCTTGCTTTACGGACAGGCGGACCGGGCTTTCGGTGGTGACACCAGGCCCTGAGGGAAACCCGGCCCGAGGCGGTTTTGCCGTCGCGGGCCAGAAAGGAGACGGAGTTTGGACCGTACGGAGAAGCGAGAGTTCGTCTCGACGCTTGCGGCCGTCTTCGCAGAAACGTCGATGGTCGTGGTCACCCAGAACAATGGGATGACCGTGGCCGAAGTGACCGATTTGCGTCAACGGATGCGGGCGGCGGGTGCGCACTTCAAGGTCGCGAAGAACCGGCTGGCCATCCTCGCCCTGGATGGGACCCGATTCGACGGCATCAAGCCGATGCTCAAGGGACCGACCGCGCTGGCTTGGGCGCGCGATCCCGTGGCTGTCAGCAAGGTGTGCGTCGAGTTCGCCAAGACCAACGAGAAACTGGTCCTGATCGGTGGTGCCCTTGGCGCCCAGATGCTCGATGCATCTGGCGTGAAGGCGCTGTCCGAGCTGCCGTCGCTCGACGTGCTGCGTGCCGGTTTGGTGGGGATGATACAGACCCCGGCCAGCCGCATCGCCAGCGTTGTTGCAGCACCGGCCGCAGGGCTTGCGCGGGTTTTGGCGGCCTACGCCAAGAAGGACGAGGCTGAAGCAGCCTGAGTGGCAGGGCCGGGCACCGGCCTTGCATGAAACCACCTCAACGCTAATTAAAGGACGTAGAAATGGCTGATTTGACCAAGCTGGTGGACGACCTGTCCGCCCTGACCGTGCTGGAAGCCGCCGAGCTTTCCAAGATGCTGGAAGAGAAGTGGGGCGTCTCCGCCGCGGCGCCTGCTGCGGTCGCTGCCCCCGGCGGCCCCGCAGCCCCTGCTGCTGCGGTTGAAGAGCAGACCGAGTTCACGGTGATCCTGGCCAAGGCCGGCGACAAGAAGATCAACGTGATCAAGGAAATCCGCACCATCACCGGCCTCGGGCTGAAGGAAGCCAAGGACCTGGTCGAAGGCGCGCCGAAGACGGTGAAGGAAGCCGTCAACAAGGACGAGGCCGAGAAGATCAAGAAGGTTCTGGAAGAGCAGGGCGCATCTGTCGAGATCAAGTAAGGCCGACCGTCCGCATGATGTCCTTCGGGGCTGCGTGCAGGCACTGAGCTGAAGCGCGGGTGGGGATCGCCATGATCCCCGCCCCGTCAGGCGTTTTGCAGACCGGACGGCCCGGGCGTGTTGCCGGAGTTTAGTTGGATGCGGCCGGTTTGGCTGTGTCACCAGGAAGGGCGAAGATCTGATGAACGCTATCACTCAGACATTCACGCCGCGCAAGCGGATACGCAAGAGCTTCGGCCGCATCCCCGAAGTGGCGCCGATGCCCAACCTGATCGACGTGCAGCGCGCGTCCTACGAGGCGTTCCTGCAGATGAACGTGCGGCCGGACAGCCGCACGCCATCGGGTCTGCAGGAGGTGTTCCGCTCGGTGTTCCCGATCAACGACTTCGCCGGTCGCGGCCGGCTGGAGTTCGTGCACTACGAGCTCGAGGAGCCGAAATACGACGTCGAGGAGTGCATCCAGCGCGGCATGACGTTCGCGGCGCCGCTCAAGGTGATCCTGCGCCTGATCGTTTGGGATGTGGACGAGGATACTGGTTCCCGCTCGATTCGCGACATCAAGGAGCAGCCCGTCTACATGGGCGACATGCCCCTGATGACGGATAACGGCACGTTCATCATCAACGGCACCGAGCGCGTCATCGTCAGCCAGATGCACCGCAGCCCCGGCGTGTTCTTCGACCACGACAAGGGCAAGACACACAGCAGCGGCAAGTTCCTGTTCGCGGCGCGCGTGATACCGTATCGCGGATCGTGGCTGGATTTCGAGTTCGACAGCAAGGACATGGTCTATGTCCGCATCGACCGGAAGCGGAAGCTGCCTGTCACCACGCTGCTATACGCGCTGGAGAGCGACGCGTCCGAAGCCAGCCGCGCGGAGAAGATCGCCGCCGGCGAGGATCCCGACACGCTCGAGATACGCGGGTTGGATTCGGAATCCATACTGAATTATTTCTACAGCCAGGTGGTATTCACGCGCACCGCCAAGGGCTGGGCGCGGCCGTTCGATCCTGACGCGTTCCGCGGCCTGAAGCTGCTGGAGCCGCTGATCGATGCCGACACAGGCGAGGTCGTGGCCGACGCGGATGCAAAGCTGACGGCGCGCAGCGCGCGCAAGATCGCCGAAAAGACCAAGGACGTGCTCATCGGGCGCGCCGACCTGCTTGGCCGTTTCGTGGCCGTGGATATGGTCAACGAAGAGAGCGGCGAGATTTTTGCCGAGGCCGGCGAGGAACTGGCCGAGGCGCGCCTGGCCGCGCTGGAAGAGGCCGGCATCACGTCCTTGCCGACGCTGGCGATCGACCAGGCAAACGGCCCGTGGATACGCAACACGCTGGCGATCGACAAGAACACCAGCCGCGACGACGCGCTGATCGACATCTATCGCGTCATGCGTCCCGGCGAGCCGCCGACCCCGGAGACGGCCGAGGCGCTGTTCCGCGGCCTGTTCTTCGATCCCGACCGCTACGACCTCTCCGCGGTCGGACGCGTGAAGATGAACATGCGCCTCAGCGTGGAGTGCGACGACCAGTACCGCACGCTGCGCAAGGAAGACGTGCTGCGCACGGTGAAGATACTCATCGAGCTGAAGGACGGCCGCGGCACGATCGACGACATCGACAACCTCGGCAACCGC
>CAXTJZ010000052.1:0-18936 GCA_964244695.1 uncultured Acetobacteraceae bacterium | reverse complement strand
AAGGAAGGCCTTCTTTTTTGAAAAAAAGAAGCAAAAAACTTTTGCTCTCCCGCCTGCCCCAGCATAGCGGCGGGTTCTGCCGGCCTGCCTGCTTGCAGGACCAGGGCGTGCGCCCGTGCAGGCGGAGGGAGCAAAAGTTTTTTGGTCTTTTTTTCAAAAAAGGACTGCTTGCTTTCTTTCCTCAAGCGCAACCCGCCCAGCCGCGCCGCCGTTCGTGAGGCAAAGGAGACCATCCATGGTAGAAACGATCCACCTGGCCCCGCACGATCCGGTGCCCGATTACGGCAACCACGTGCTGGTCCTGCGACGCATGGGCGAGGACGACCCTGGCGCGGTCGTCACTGAAATCGTCTTCTACGGGGCGGAGGGCGCGACGGTGCCGGCCATAGGTAAGGACGGCCACGCGATGAGCCTGGACCAGGCGGTAAGTGCTGCGGAAGCGGAGGCGGAGCGGCGCAAGCTCGGCCGCGTCTACGTGGTCGATCGCACGGCGGGAAAGCTGGAGCAGGAGGCGCTGCAAGACCACGGCGAGCGCAATTTCACGACAGACACGCTGGACGATACCGACCAGGAGGATGGCGAGCAGGGCAACGACATACGCGACCGCCCGCACGACGCGGGCTTTCTCAGGTAGGCACGGCGTCGCGCACAAGGGCGCCGCGGGAGTCCGGAAACGGGCTTCCTGTTGTCCCCGGGGCTGGTGGCGCGGCCCGCCTATCTGACGTTGGGCCGGCTTTTATCCAGGATGAACTCGCCGGCGGGCGTGTCGGTAGCGGGCCTGCTGTCCGTGACCACGCTCAATGCGGGACGGCCGCGCAGCTCGTTATACATGCGCACGAACTCGTCTAGCCGGCGCGCTTCGGCAAGCGCTGCGTCTCGGCGGGAGAGGGCTTCGCGTAGTACGGGTTCTTCTTCCATGAGCCGACTCCTGACACGATCGATGCTATTTCGCAAGCAACTTTTGGTTGCATTTATCCTGATGGTGTTTTCATACAACGCGGCCATGGTGCCGAGATAGCGGCTGACCCGGCCGGCACTTCGGGCTATCGTGGATGGCGCATGATACCAAACCTGCCAACTTTGCTGACCCTCTCCCGCATCGCCGCCATTCCGGTGCTCGTGGTGCTGGTGGCGCTGCATACGCCGGGCGGCGATGTGGCCGCCATGCTGGTGTTCGGGGCGGCCGGCATCACCGACTACCTGGACGGACGGATTGCCCGCAACAGGAAGATGTCGTCCGACCTCGGCCGGATGCTGGACCCGATCGCCGACAAGCTGCTGGTGGGGGCTACCTTGATGGTCCTGGCCGGGCATGGGCGCCTGCCGTATCACGGGCTGTACCCCGCCATCGTCATCCTGTGCCGCGAGATCCTGGTAAGCGGCCTGCGCGAATACCTGGCCGGCCTGGCCGTGGGGCTGCCGGTCACCCGGCTGGCGAAGTGGAAGACCGGCCTGCAGATGGCCGCCCTGGGCACGCTGCTGGCCGGCGACGACGGTGCTGCCGTGCTGCATCTGGGTTTCCTGCCCGTGGGCGTGATCGGCACCGCCATGCTGTGGGCTGCGGCGCTGCTGACGATGATCACCGGGTGGGACTACCTGCGCGCCGGTCTGGACCACATGCGCCCAAAGCTGCGCCCTGCGCCCGGCAGCTCACCGGCGGTGCCGCACTGAAGCTGCTTGGGCTGGTGGGATGGTCCGGCAGCGGCAAGACCACGCTTCTGGTGGCCGTGCTGCCGCTGCTGCGCGCGGCCGGGCTGCGCGTCTCCACCATCAAGCACGCCCATCACGGGCTGGAGCTCGACAAACCCGGAAAGGACAGCTTCCGTCACCGCGAAGCGGGCGCCGAGGAGGTGCTGGTGGTGGGCGGCCAGCGCTGGGCGCTGCTGCGCGAGACGCCGTCCACCGGTGCGCCGGAGATGCCGGACCTCGCCCAGCTTGCCGCCCGGCTGGCGCCGGTGGACCTCGTCCTGGTGGAAGGCTTCAAGTCGGCCGGCCTGCCGCAAATCGAGGTGCATCGGTTAAGCCTCGGCAAACCACCTTTGTGGCCTAATGCGCCGGCGGTGCGGGCTGTTGCCGCGGACACGGAGCTGGACAGCGTGCCTGTGCTGCTGCCGCTGAATGATCCTGTTGCAGTGGCGCGCTGGATCACGGATTTCGTGAGGCAGCCCGATGCGGCGGCTTGAGAAGCAGCGTGCCTACAGGCATGTTGCGCCCCACTTGCTGGAAAGTGTTGCCTGATGACGGATACGGTTGGACCACTTCGGCGCGGCGCCAGGCCCGCGGCCACCCTGCTGGCTGCCGGCCTGCTGTCAGGCTGCGCCGGCTCCGGGGTGTACTCCTACTGGGGTGACACGTTCCGCCTGCCCTTCCACGACAATCCCAACATCACGCCTGCACCGTCCACCGGCTACGCCGACGAGACCTATGCCAAGATACGCGGCGGCAAGAACGACGAGCCGAAGCCGATGCTCTACGAGGCCGGCGACGTGTGGCCGCCCGCCCCCAAGGCGCCGCCGACGCTGAAGGACCTGCAGAACCAGCAAGCCAAGGAGATCTCCAACAACGGCTCGGGCGGGCAGAACTACGCGCCCCTGCAGCCGCTGCCGCAACTGCCTGGTTACGAGGTGCCTGAGCAGCAGACGCACGCGGCGCCACCGACCACGACGTTCCCCGGCGGGGTGGTGAACCTGCCCAACGGGCGGCACGGGGTGCTGACGGGCGGCGGCGGCGAGGTGAAGTCGCTGAACGGGCCCACGGGGAACGGCAGCATTGTGGTGCCGAACGGCAACGGGACCAGCACTGTTATCGGGCCTAGCGGGACGGTAAGCACGATACCCACGCCTGGAAAGTAATGTGATTTTGATACTGGAAGAAAGCAAGGCCTTCTTTTTTGAAAAAAAGAAGCAAAAAACTTTTGTTCCTTCGCTGTGGATGCTTCTTCTTTCGATTTGCAGCATCCGGATTACTAATCCAGCAATTCTGTCAGCTTCCAACATCAGGATGCAGGCGAAGGCAGCGTAGATAAGTGAACCGATAAGCGCCCTGGGCCATGTGTCGCCTGTTGTCAGCGGCAGATGCGCCACGTCGCATACGAGGCGCACGACGTCCGAAAGAAGTCCAAGCGCGCTCAAGACGCCTGCCACTCTGAGCAGCACGCCCAACAACTCGTATTTCGTCATGTCGCACCTGCCCCCTCTGCATTTGGCGGGAGTATGCCTGATGCCCGGCCGTGGCGAGAGGCATCGCCCGACATGTCAGCGAAACCCGCAAACCCGGATCAAACGAAATCGCCAGACCAGTGAGAAGCAGAGGTCCTTTGCTTCTTATGCAAAAAAGAAGGCCTGGCTTGCTCACTCAACCATGCAACGACAAATCCGCCAGATCGCAATGCAGCAGCGCCGCCATGCTGGTGGCCTTCAGCACCACGCGCGGCGCGCAGCCGGCTACGAACGCTTCCTGCCAGCGCGGTGCGCACAGGCACCACTGGTCCCCGGGGCGCAGGCCAGGGAAGCCGTATTCGGGGCGCGGTGTCGAGAGGTCGTTGCCGCGCAGGCGGCTATGCGTCAGGAACTCGGCGGTCATCACCGCGCATACCGTGTGGCTGCCGACATCGCCGGGGCCGGTTTCGCAGCACCCGTTACGGCTGAAGCCTGTCATCGGGTCCGTGGAGCAGGACTCAAGCTTGCCGCCGAGCACGTTCAGCCTAGAGCCGGGAAGGTCTCCCGTAGTGTCGAGCGGCATGGTGGGGCAGCCTCCTCAGCTATGGCGGAGCAACAGTATCAACACCATCAAGGCGAGGGCCACGCCTTGAAGCAGAACACGGGCCCGCATCAGCGCATTGGAACGGCGCGGATCTCCGCCGCGCACCACGCCCACCATGCCCAGGCCGAGCACCACGACCACGCCCAGCATGGTCACGATCAAGAGGATCATCAGGATTGACGTCATCGTTCGGACATAAGGCTTGGCGCAGGCTTGTGCACCCCCGTGCGTGGCCCGTGCTGGCCGTGCTGCTGCTGGCAGGGATGCCGGTCCTGGCCCGGGCGCAGGTACCGGCGCTTGCCCTGCCGCACACGGCGCCGGGCGCGGCCGCGGCGGCGGCAAAGCCGCCCGCGGCTCCCGCGCTGACGCCGGCTGAGACGAAGCAGATGATCGACCTGCTGAACGATCCGCAGAAGCGCGCGGCGTTCACCGCCACGCTGGAGACGCTGCAGAAGGCCACGGCGGTGGTGAACCCGCCCAAGCCGGCGGACGCGCCGGTGAAGCTGGCGCCGGACAGCGTGGGCGCGCAGCTGTTGAAGGAGGGGACGGCCTGGGCGTCCGGCCTGTCCGGCCAGTTCGTCAGCTTCGGGCGCGTGCTGGGCGATCTGCCCAGCGTGTGGGCGTTCACGCTGCGCACGGCGCAGAACCCGGTGCTGCGCGTGCGCGCGATAGATGCGGCCTGGCGGCTGGCGCTGGTGCTGGCGGTGGCAGGCTTGGGCGAGTGGGCATCGTGGCGGCTGCTGCGCCGCGCGGTGGCGGGGATCGCCCGGCTGGCCCCTGGGGCGGAGCCGGCGGGCGTGGCCCTGAAACCCGCGAGCGCCGCCGAAGCCAGGGTGGACGCCGCCGTGCAGGCAGCCGATGCGACAGACGACGGGGCCGCCGCACCCACACAGGAGGAGCTGGCGGGCGTGCAGCTGGATGGCGTAGCGCCGGAGGACCGCGAATCAGTGGCGGTGGAGCACGTGCTGCGCCGGCGGCATTTTGCCCGCACGCTGGCCATGCTGAAGCGGCTGCCTTTCGTGCTGCTGTGCTTCCTGCTGGACCTGCTGCCGCTCGGGGTGTTCATCGGCGTGGGCTATGCGGGCACGCTGTTCGCCACGCCGCCCATCGCGGCGGTGCTGCAGGCCGCCGTCAGCGCCTACGCCCTCTGCCGGCTGGCCACGTCCATCACGCGGATGTTCTTCTCGCCTGGCGTGCCGAATTTGCGCCTGGTGCATGTCAGCGACGAGGGTGCGTCCTACGCGGTGGTGTGGGTGCGGCGCATCTTCGCCATCGCGGCGTTCGGCTACGCGGCCTCGCAGATCGGCGCGCTGTTCGGCCTGCCCATCCCGGCGAACGACGCCTTCCTGAAGGCCGTGTTCCTGATCGTGCATTTGTGCGTGATCGTGATGGTCCTGCAATGCCGGGAGGCGGTGGCGGCGCGCATACGCTCGCACCGGCCGAACCCCGGCGTGGGCGGCCGGGTGCGCAACCGGCTGGCCTCGATCTGGCACCTGATGGCCATCTTCTACATCGCGGCGCTGTGGCTGGTGTGGGCGGCGGAGGTCCGCCATGGCTACGTGCGTATCTGGCACGTGTTCCTGCTGACGATCGGCGTGCTGGTGGTCGCACGTCTGTTGAGCATCGTGATGCTGGGCGGGCTGGACCGCGCGCTGCGGGTCTCGCCGGAAGCGCGCGCGCGCTATCCCGGGCTGGAGAAGCGCGCGGACCGCTACTACCCGCTGCTGCGGCGGGCGGCGTCCTTCGTGCTGGTCGTGCTGACCGGGCTGGCGCTGCTGCAGGCCTGGGGGCTCGACATCTGGGGCTGGTCCCAGCGCAGCACGCTGGGCGGCAAGCTGGCGTCCGCCGTGCTGACCATAGTGGTGGCCGCGGCTCTCGCCGTGGCGGTCTGGGAGGCGGTGAACGCGTCTTTGGACAACAACGTGGCGCGGCTGCAGCAGCAGGCGCAACTGGCCCGGTCCGCGCGGCTGCGCACGCTGCAGCCGATCCTGCGCACGCTGCTGCTGGTGGTGCTGATCGCGGTGTTCGGGCTGACCGCGCTGTCCGAGATAGGCGTGAACATCGCGCCGCTCCTGGCCGGCGCGGGCATATTGGGCGTGGCGATCGGCTTTGGCAGCCAGAAGCTGGTGCAGGATTTCATCACCGGAATCTTTCTGCTGGTGGAGAACGCCATGCAGGTGGGCGACTGGGTGACGGTGGCCGGCCTGTCCGGGTCGGTGGAGAACCTGTCCATACGCACCATGCGGCTGCGCGCCGGCGACGGCAGCGTGCACATCATCCCGTTCAGCTCCGTCTCCACCGTGACGAACGTGAACCGCGGCATCGGCAATGCGGCCATCAGCGTGGCTGTGCCGATCGCGGAAGACAGCGACCAAGTCAGCGAAGTTCTGTCCGGCATCGCGCGCGAGATGCGCGGCGAAAACCGCTTCGCCGAAATGATGCGCAGCGACTTCCAGCTTTGGGGCGTGGATAAAGTGGACTCCGGCGTGGTGACGATCGTGGGGCAGATCGTGTGCACGGATGCCGGGCGCTGGGCGGTGCAGCGCGAGTTCAACCGCCGGCTGACGATACGCTTCAAGGAGCTCGGGTTGCGGATTGCGACGCCGGTGACGACGGTGTTCAATCATGTGGCGCACGAGACGGCACCTGTGGCTTCGGCGCAGGTTTCGCAGGATACGCCTTCGGGGCAGCTGGCGGTGTCTCCGCCGCCGGCTGCGCTGGGGAATACCAGTTAAGGCAAGGCAAGCAGTTCTTTTTTGAAAAAAAGAACCAAAAAACTTTTGATTCCGCTGTCGCGGACTCACCGCATAAGTCCGCGACAGCGGAGTCAAAAGTCTTTTGCTTCTTTTCTTCAGAAAAGAAGGCCTTGCTTCCCTCAAGGATGTCGCATGACACAGGACGTTAAAGCCGAACTCGCCCAGCAAGGCTACGCGCACGTGGCCGCGGACGATTTCGCGGCGCGTCTGACGCAGGCGGGCCTTGCGGATTGGGCCGGGTTTGCCGAGAGCTGGAACGATCTCGGCATGGACACCTACATGGCCGACGGCGGCCGCTACCGCCGGCGGCGTCATGCTGCGTTTTCCATCGATGCCGGTGGGATCAAGCGGAAACCCCACCAGCCGCATTACCAGAGCCGGGACTACAACGCGCTGAACGGCGGCCTGGCGCGGTGGTTCGAGCCGGTGAAGCCGGCCGTGGCGGAACATCCGGCGATGCAGGCCATCCTGCAAACCTGCTTTGCCATCTTCAACGCGGCCACGCCCGCCGCCACGCGGCCGGCCGCCTGGCACGTGGAGACGCACCAGTTCCGCATCGAGGCCCAACCCGGCGAGTTGGGCCAGCCGACGCCGGAGGGACTGCACCGCGATGGCGTGGACTGGGTGCTGGTGTTGCTCGTGCGGCGCGAGAACGTGGCCAGCGGTGTGACGTCGATCTACGATCTGCAGCAGCGGTGTCTGGGAAGTTTCACGCTGGCGACGCCCTTGGAGTCGGCGCTGGTGGATGACGGACGGGTGTATCACGGGGTGACGGCGATCGAGCCGCTGGTGGCGGGGGTGCCGGCGTATCGGGATGTGCTGGTGGCTACGTTTCGGCGGGAGTAAGGAAGCAAGCCTTCTTTTTTGAAAAAAAGAAGCAAAAAACTTTTGCTACCTCGCTTGCATCGAGGCGCGTGCAGGTTCTGCCAAGGCGCGTATTTGCAGAACCGGCGCGCGCATCCATGCCGACGTACGGAGCAAAAGTTTTTTGCTTCTTTTTTTCAAAAAAGAAGGCCTTGCCTTGCCTCTCACGCCAGCAACAACCGATTAAGCCCGTTCAGCGCCAGATATGTTTCATCCCAGGCTCGGTCGAACGCACCCGCCGCAAACGGCTCGGCGATCTGCGCCAGCGTCCGCATGCCATCCACGCGGCGCAGTATCGCGGCCGCCAGGCGCGGCATCGGCAGCCGCACCGTCAGCGCGTTGAACTGCGCGGGCAGCGTGCCGTCCGGGCGTATGCGGTCGGCGAACACGCCCATCGGCGTCTCGCGGGCCACCGGCACGCAGGCGGGGTCGCGGTGGTCGCGCGCCGGCACAGCCGTGTCCGCGCGCACGCAATAGACGATATGGGTGGCCATGTTGCCGGCCAGCGATTCGGCCACCGCAGCGCGGGCGATCGGGTCCAGCGCGGCCACACGGGCGCGCAGGCGCGGGTCCGGCAGCAGCAGCGCGGGGTCGTAGGCGGCCGGCTCCACCAGGCAGGCGATCTTCAGGCCGGCGCCGTGCAGCAGGCTGGCAAAGGCATCGATCGTGTAGGCGCGGTCGCGCGGGTTCAGCAGCAGGTCATACAGCCCGGCATCGCCGCCGGTTGTGATGTCGGTGAAGTTGGGGTTGGCCGCCAGCCAGGCGGTCCGCGGCAGATGGCGCAGCACACGGCGCGCGGTGTCCAGCCGCGCGGCGGCTGGCTCGTCGGGTGGCGCCAGCCGGGCCAGCGCGTCCTGCACCATATACACGCCGGTGCGGCCATGCGGGGCGTAGACCATCAGCCCCATCCCGCCGCCTGGCGCCAGCACGGACAGCAGCGCGCGCAAGCCCTCCGCCGGATCCGGCAGATGATGCAGCACGCCGCAGCAATCGATGTAGTCGAACGGGCCCAGTCCGGACCCGGCCAGGTCCAGCAGCGAACGGCTTTCGAAGCCGATATTGCCCAGCCCACGCGCTTCCGCCCGCCCCTCCACGATGCGCCGCGCCGCCTGGCTGCGGTCCAGCCAGGTCACCTGGCCGGGGCGGCCAGCCCACGCCATCTGCTGGGCCAGCATGATGGCGCCATCCCCCGTGCCGCCGCCGGCGAACAGCGCCCGTAGCGGGCGCGCGCCGCCGAACAGCCAGTGGTCGATCTCGCGCAGGTGGCTGGGGCTGCCGACGTTGAGGTGGCGGGCTTCGGCGCGCGGGTCGCGGGCCGGGTAAGGGAGGGCTTCGTATTGCGCGGCAAGATGGGCGTCGGTGGCGTCGGTCATGAGGAAGCAAGTAAGGCAAGCAGTCCTTTTTTGAAAAAAAGGACCAAAAAACTTTTGCTTCCCCCGCCTGCACCATGGCGCGCGCTGGTTCTGCTGGCGCGCGCGTCTGCACCGGCGTCAGGAGCAAAAGTTTTTTGCTTCTTTTTTTCAAAAAAGAAGGCCTTTCTTCCTTCATGCAACACAACCGCGGCTATTTCGGCATAGGCGCCGAGGGCGTCTCCAAATCCGCCAACATCGGCGCCCTGCTCCGCACCGCCCACGCCTTCGGCGCCGCGTTCTGCTTCTCCGTGGGCGCAGGGTGGGACGCGCGCGCCGGCCGCACGTCGGACACCGCGGACACGCCGGAGCACGTGCCGTTCTACCGCTTCGCCGCGCTGGACGAGATGACGCTGCCGGGCGGCTGCGCGCTGGTGGGGGTGGAGTTGCTGGACGACGCGGCGGATCTGCCGAGCTTCCGGCATCCGTTGCGCGCCGCCTACGTGCTGGGCCCGGAACGCGCGGGCCTTTCGCCGGCGATGCTGGCGCGCTGTCGCCACGTGGTGCGTATCCCCACGCGGTTTGCGCTGAACCTGTCTGTGGCGGGCGCGCTGGTGCTGTATGACCGGCTGATCCAGCACGGGCGCTTCGCGGACCGGCCGGTGGCGAGCGGCGGGGCGGCGCAGGCGGCGGAGCCGGGGCGGCATGGGGACCCGGTGTTCCGGCGCACGCAGCCGGATTGGAAGTGAAGGTAAGGAAAGCCTTCTTTTTTGAAAAAAAGAAGCAAAAAACTTTTGCTCCTGGCGCCTGCATCGAGGCGCGCTGGTTCTGCAAAGACGAGCGCTGGCAGAAACAGCCGTGCTTTCGTGCAGGCGGAGGAGCAAAAGTTTTTTGCTTCTTTTTTCAAAAAAGAAGGCCTTGCCTTGCCTTCCTTGCCCTACCCGTCTCGCAGCCGTATCTCTCCCGCCAATGCGCGCCGTCCTGCCCGCCCTCCTCCTCTGCCTCGCCACGCAAGCTATCGCGCAGCCGGTGCGCCCCCATGCCATCGGCAAGTTCGGCCAGTGGCAGGCGGCGACCCACGCCGAAGACGGCGGCACCACCTGCTTCGCCTTCACGCGCCCCGAGGCCAGCCCGCAGCGCATCCCCGGCCGTGGGGACGTGGTGCTCAGCGTCACCCGCCGGCCGAGAAGCCACGATGTGGTGGCGATCAGCGCCGGCTTCCTGCTGTCCGGCCACGAGGACGCGCCGCTGCAGGCCGGAGCCACGCGCATGCTGTTCTACATCGCCGGCCGCTCCGCCTTCGCGCACGACAACGCCGCCGCCATCACCACCTTCAGTCATGAGGCCAGCGTGAATGCCCGCCTGCCCGGCCCGCGCGGCATCACCGCCAATGACCGTTTCAGCCTGAAGGGTTTCGGGGAGGCGCTGGCCGCCATGTCCAAGGCCTGCCCGGCATGAACGCCTTGCCGCCCCGCGGCGGGAACGCCTTGCCGCCCCGCGGCGGGAATGCTGTGCCGCCCCGCGTCGTGTTCTCGCGAACACCTGCCAGCGCCGAGCTGACCGAGGCCGAGCGCACCCGCATCCTCGCCAAGTCCGCGCTCTTCAACCCGCCGCCACACGTGCTGGCCGACGGCAGGCGGGACCTGGTCGGCCTCTCGCGCGAGGAACTGGCAGGCGAGATCGCCGCCATAGGCGAGAAGCCGTTCCGGGTGAAGCAGCTCTGGCACTGGATCTACCACCAGGGTGCCACAGATTTCGCCGCCATGAGTTCGATCGCCAAGCCGCTGCAGGCCAAGCTCGCCGAGCGCTTCGTCATCGGCCGCCCCGAGGCCGCCACGGTGCAGACCAGCACGGACGAGACGCGCAAGTTCCTGTTCCGCTTCCGCGACGGCCAGGAGGCGGAAACCGTCTACATCCCCGACCAGCAGCAGGACCGCGGCGCCGTCTGCATCAGCAGCCAGGTCGGCTGCACGCTGTCCTGCCGCTTCTGCCACACCGGCACCCAGACGCTGGTGCGCAACCTGGGCCCTGCCGAAATCGTGGGCCAGTTCATGGCCGCGCGCGACAGCTACGGCGAGTGGCCGAGCCCGCAGGGCGAGACGCCGCGTCTGCTCAGCACCATCGTGCTGATGGGCATGGGCGAGCCGCTGTATAATTACGAGAACGTGGCGAAGGCGATGCGCATCGTCATGGATGGCGAAGGCATCGGCCTGTCGCGCCGCCGCATCACGTTGTCCACCAGCGGCGTGGTGCCGATGATGGACCGCGCCGGCGCCGAGCTGGGCGTGAACCTCGCCGTATCGCTGCACGCGGTGCGCGATGATCTTCGCGACGAGCTGGTGCCGCTGAACCGCAAATACCCGATCGCCGAGCTGCTGGACGCGTGCCGCCGCTACCCCGGCGCCACCAACGCGCGGCGCATCACGTTCGAATACGTGATGCTGCGCGGCGTGAACGACAGCGAGGCGGAAGCGCGCGAACTGGTTCGGTTGATCGCGGGGATACCGGCGAAGGTGAACCTGATCCCGTTCAATCCTTGGCCTGGCAGCTCTTATGAGGCCAGCAGCGGGAATGCGCTGCACCGGTTCTCGAAGATCGTGATGGAGGCGGGGTTTGCCTCGCCTATTCGTACGCCGCGGGGGCAGGATATTCTTGCGGCTTGCGGGCAGTTGCGGACGGAGAGTCAGCGAAAGAAGTAAGGCCTGGCTCCGCGGCCGGAGCAGGTAGGCGCCCCGCGACTGTGCATCTTGCGTGGCAAACCATGCCGAGAGGCAAAGCGTGCCGGACGGCTTGTGCCCCTGCCTGATTTTGCAAGGCACCAGCTCCGCCACATGCCGACCTGACCGCGTATCGATGCAGGTCCATCCGTCGCAACAGCCTGCAGGAGCCACTCACGAACAGCGACATGCGGCTAAACGCGCTTCCGCGCCGCGACACGACGTTTCCGACCCCCTGGACGGGTGCGAGTGACTTCTTCGGCGTCATCCGTGCTAGTCCACGCCGATGGAGACCAAACCGCCGACCCCGCGCGCCATTCTCGTCGGCATACAGACGCCGGACACCGATGACGCAACGCACGAAGCCAGCCTCGAGGAGCTGGGCCGCCTGGTCAGGACGCTTGGCTACGACGTGGCCGGCAAGCTGTCGCAGAAGCGGGATGGCACCGGCGCGGGATTGCTGCTGGGCAGCGGCAAGCTGGCCGAACTGGCGGCGCTGACCGGCGGCACCGGCGTCGCGGGCTCCCTGGCGCCGACCGCGAAATCCAAGGCCAGGAAGCGTTTCGAAGGCGCCGCCGCCACGGCCGAAGATGCCGAGCCGGATGCAGACGTCGCGGGCAGGCCCGAATTCGTCATCGTCGACCACGAACTCTCGCCCAGTCAGATACGCAACCTGGAGCGTGCCACCGGCGCCCAGGTCTTGGACCGCACCGGCGTCATCGTCGAGATCTTCCACCGCCACGCCAACACGCGCGAGGCGAAGCTGCAGGTGGAGATGGCGCGCCTGAAATATGTGGCGCCGCGGCTGCGCGAGTCCTCGGCCGGCGGCGGGCGGCAGCAGGGCCCGGGCGCCGGCGAGAGCGAGCTGGACCTGGACCGGCGCAAGATACGCGACCGGCTGGCCGAGCTGAAGGAGCAGCTTGCGGCCGTGCAGCGCGACAGCGACCAGCGCCGCTCCGCCAGGCGGGACCAGCTTCGGGTAGCACTCGTCGGCTACACCAATGCCGGCAAATCCTCCCTGATGCGTGCCCTCACCGGCAGCCAGGTCCTGGTAGAGGACAAGCTGTTCGCGACGCTGGACACCACGGTGCGCACCCTGCAGCCGGAAACCAGGCCACGCGTGCTGGTGTCCGATACCGTCGGCTTCATCAAGCAGCTGCCGCATGACCTCGTGGCCTCGTTCCGCTCCACTTTGGCGGAAGCACTGGAGGCCTCGCTGCTGTTGTTCGTGGTTGATGCATCGGACCCGACATACGCCGCACAGCTTGAAGTGAGCCGTAGCGCATTGCACGAGATCGGGGCGGATGCCGTGCCCTCCCGCCTGATATTGAACAAGGCGGATCGTCTCAACGCCGCCGACCGCGCCAGCCTGATGGAAAAGCATCCTGACGCCATCATGCTATCGGCGCACGCGCCAGATGACGTGTTGGCCTTGCGGGACATGATCGTAGCATTTTTCGAGTCGGCGATGGTGGAAGACGTTCTGGTGCTGCCCTATGCGAAACAGGGCCTGATCGGCGAGGTATATGACAGCGCGCGTGTCCTGTCCGAGGAGTATGACGAGTCCGGCAGGGTGCTGAAATTGCGCGGCCTGCCTGGCGCGCTTAGCCGGTTACGCCGCAGTCTGGACGCGCATTGATCGAATGGAGCAAAGACTTTTGCTCCGCTCGCCTACATTGATGGCATCCGGGCTCGGTGATCGAAGCGAAGGGAAGCAAGGCCTTCTTTTTTGAAAAAAAGAAGCAAAAAACTTTTGCTCCCTCGCATCTGCAGCAGAGGAGCTTTCAGGAAATACAGATGGGGCTGAGCAGCGGGAGAGCGAAAGTTTTTTGCTTCTTTTTTTCAAAAAAGAAGGCCTTGCTTCCTTCCTTTTGATCTAACGCTTCAAGTCCGGCATATCCGCCAGGTAAGCTTTGCTCAACGTCCCAAGCCTCGTGGCCACAGGCAGCAGGGTCGGGTAGAACTGAACAAAAGTGGTGTCCACTGCCGCGTGCTGTTGGTGGCACGAATAGCAGGTCTCCTTGTATGGGATCTGGCTGGCTGTCCGCCCGTCCTTGTCGAAGGCGAAGAACCCCCAGCCGCCTTGGAACCGGGCCTCATCCTTCACGTGCGCTTCGGCGCCCATGTAGTCCGTCGTCTGGAAGAACCCGTGCTTGTTGATCGAGCCGTGACTGGCGCCACCGCGGTTTTCCAGCACGATGACCGTCTTGTCCGGCCACACACCGAATTTGAGAAAGGCCTTATAGGCCGAGGGCTGAACAAAGGTGTTGCCAAACACGTCATGCCCGGTTTTCGCCGCATCGGCGTTGTAGCTCATGTTCAGTCCAGAACTCAGGAACACCCACTCCCGGTAGTTGGCGGGAAACAGCATGCGTCCGCTGCCGTCGTAGGATGGGCTCCCGTCCGGCAACTCTGGCGTAGTGGTGCCCAGAAGCAGGATGGCGGCGAAAGCGACACTAAAAGGACGAAGCACGGACATGATCAAAACCTGATTGTGCGGTGTTACCGGTGATGAAGCGGCTGCGGTAAGCCGTGGGAGTCACGCCGAAGCGCCGCTCGAAGGCGCGCCTGAAAGCGTCGTCGCTGCGGAAGCCGATCGCATGAGCGATACGCGCCATGTTATCCCGGCCGCTCGCCAGCCGCAGACGGCCTTCGTCCAGGCGCAGGGCATCAAGATGGGCCGCGGGCGAGGTGTCGAAGACCGCCTTGAACCGGCGGGCAAACTGGCGCGGGCTCAATCCCGCCAGTTCGGCCATGGCTTCCACGCTCCAATCCGCGCTCAGATCGCCCAGCATCTTCGTGATGAGATTGCCGAAACGATCGCTGCCGCGGGTTTGGGATTGCAGCGGCTCGGAGTACTGCAACTGACCGCCTGACCGCTTCATGTACACCACCATCTGCCTTGCGGTGGCGAGCGCCAGAGCGGGACCGTGGTCCTCCTCGATGAGGGCCAGAGCCAGGTCGATCCCGGCCGTCATGCCGGCCGAGCTGTAGCAGGGGCCGTCCTTGATGAAGATCGCGTCCGGCACGAAGGCGACGTTCGGAAAGCTTTGCGCGGCGTGTGCAGCATGCTGCCAATGTGTGGTCGCACGCCTGCCGTCCAACAGCCCGCTGGCCGCCAGTCCGTAGGCGCCAGTGCAGACGGACACGAAGCGCCGGATTTGGCTCCTGCGGCCGCGCAGCCAGGTGCCAAGCAGTTCAGCCACGTCTGGCCGCCGGAGGAGAGCGCTCCCGGGATCACGATGGTGTCCAAGGCGGGGCAGCCGGGCAATCCCACGTCAGGGATGACGCGCAGGCCGGACTCGGACGTGAACGCCGCGTCCGACAAGCCTACGACCAGGGTCTCGTAGAGTGCCGGAGCGCCGCCGAGTTGAGAGGCGATGGAGAACGCTTCGAGGACGCATGTCAGGTCAAGCGCGGCTACGCTGTCAAAGCCAAGGAGCCCGATGCGTGCGGGTGTGGGCCGGGAGCGAGGTTGCACAGGCATGGTCAGAACATAGCGAGTGACTCTCGGACGCCCAGGACATTCTTCCGACAAATCGGGACGGCGTTAGAAAGGCAAGCAGTCCTTTTTTGAAAAAAAGGACCAAAAAACTTTTACGCCCTGCCGGCGGCTGACGGATAAGCGCGCGACAGCGGAGTCAGAAGTTCTCTGCTTCTTTTTGCAAAAAAGATGGCCTTGCTTTAGTGCACCCCAACAATCGCGAGCGGATCATCCCCGCGCAGGTCTCGCACGCCCGCATCGTCGCGATGCCACCAGCCGCCGCCCAACGCCTGGAACAGCGCCGTCGTGTCCGCCAGCCGAGCGGCGCGCGCCTGTATCAAGGTGAGCTCCGCCTGCAACGCCGCCTGCTGCGCGTTGAGGATTCCCAGATACGCCACCTGGCCCAACGAGACCTGCAAACGCACGATGCGCAACGTCTCGGCAGCCGCCTGCTGCGCGCGGGCGGCCGCCGCGAGCGTGTCCGCATCGGACTGCAGCGCGGCCAGCGTGTCGGCCACGTTCTGAAAGGCGGTCAGCGTGGTGTTCTTGTAGTCAGCCGTCGCCTGCGCCAGCGCCGCACGGGCCGCGCGCGCCTTGTGCAGCAGCATGCCGCCATCGAACAGCGGCTGCGTCACCGAGGCGGCAATCGTCCAGAACCCGTTGCCGCTGGCAAACAACTGCCTGAAGAAGTTGGACTGCGAGCCGCCCTGCGCCGACAGCGTCAGGGACGGCAGGCGGTTGGCGATGGCCACGCCCACATTGGCGGTGGCCGCGTGCAGGTTAGCTTCCGACTGGCGCACATCCGGCCGCTGATTAACCAGCGACGCCGGCAGGCTCACCGGCAGTTGCCGTGGCAAGGCAATGTCGTCCAGCACGAATTGCTCGGGGATCACCTGGTCCGGCGGCACGCCCAGGAGCGTGGCCAGCGCGTCGCGCTGCTGATCGAGCTGGCGGCGCAACGGCGGCAGCGTCGCCTCGGCCTGCGCCAGCGCCGTCACTTGCGCCAGCTGGTCCACGCCCGCAATCTGTCCCACCGCAAGCTGCTTGTTCAGCACCGCCAGCAGCTCGCGCTCGGCGGCGACGATCTGCTCGGTGGCCTTTATCTGTGCGCGCAGCGACGCCTCGGTGATCGCCGCGTTCACGATGTTGGAAGTGAGCGTCAAATATGTCGCCTCCAGCTGGAAGCGTTGCTGCGCAGTCTGCGCCACCTGGTTCTCCACCTGCCGCCGGTTCAGGCCCCAGATGTCCGGCGAGTAGGAGACGGCGAGTTCGGCGGTGATCAGCGGGTAGTAGGGATTTCCGTTCAGCTGATATCCGGAGGCCACCGAGACGCTGCGCGTCGCCGTCTTGTTGCGCGTCGGCTCGAATGTGGCGCTCAGGTTGGGAAAGAAATTGCCTTCCTGCGCGTAGAGGTTCTCGCGCGACTGCAACAGCGCTGCCTGTGCGGATTGCAGTGTGGGGTTACCAGCATACGCACGCTGTATCAGCGCGTTCAACTGCGGTGAATGATACAGCGTCCACCACTGCCCAGGTATGTCCAGGCCACGCACGTATGTTTGCGCATCGTCGCGCGCGGCCAGCTTCGCCGGCGCGTAACCCTGTGCGGCGGGCGGCGCAGGCCGATGATAGTCGGGCCCCACCGCGCACCCGCCCAGCGCGCACGCGGTCACCATGCAGATGGCGTGCCTCATCGTCCGCGCGCCTGCATCGCACCGTCGGTCTCTTGGCTCACCCTGCGGGAGAACATGTCGAGCAGCACGGGCAGTACCGTCAGGAACAGGAACGGCGCCAGCGATATGCCGCCCACCACCACAAGCGCCAGCGGCCGCTGCACCTGGCTGCCTATGCCGGTGGATACCGCCGCAGGCAGCAGCCCCACCATCGCCACCACGCACGTCATCACCACGGGCCGCAACTGCACAGTGCAGGTGCGCGCGACAGCGGCGTAGCGCTCTGCCCCGCCTTCGATCTGCTGGTTGTAGTAGGTGACGATGATGATCCCATCCATCGCCGCAATGCCCATCAGCGCCACGAACCCGATGGCCGCCGAAACGCTGAACGGCGTGCCGGTTATAAACAGCATCAGGATGCCGCCGATCAGCGCCATCGGGATCACGCTAGCTGCCAGAAGCATGTCTACGATCGAGCCGAAGTTCACGTACAGCAGCAGGCAGATCAGCACGAAGGCGAGCGGCACCACGATAGACAGCCTTGCGATCGCCTCCTGCAAATTGCCGAATTCGCCCACCCATTCCGTATGGTAGCCGCCGGGGATCACCACCTGTTGCGCAACCTTCTGCTGCGCCTCCAGCACCGTGGTGCCCAGATCACGCCCGCGCACAGAGAACTTGATAGGGATGTAGCGCTCCTGCCCTTCGCGGTAGATGAAGGACGCGCCGGACGCCAGTTTCACGGTCGCCACATCCACCAGCGGCACCGGTATCGTGCCGCTGCCGTTCGGGTTGGGCGCGTTGATGACGATGTGGCCGATCGAATCCAGGTCCTGCCGGTATTGCGGCGACAGGCGCACGATGATCGGAAAGTTCCTGTCGCTGCCTTCCTCGTACACATTGCCTGCGGCCTGCCCGCCGATCGCCGCCTGCACGGTGGTGTTGATGTCGCCGGGCGCCAGGCCGTAGCGCGCCGCCCGCACGCGGTCCACGTCGATACGCACCGTCGGCTGGCCCAGAGAGCGCAGCACGGCCAGATCCGTGATGCCCGGGATCTTGCTCATCACATCGGCCATCTTGTTTGCCGTGGCCTCCAGCACATTCAGGTCGCCGCCGTACAACTTGACGGAGTTCTCGCCCTTCACGCCGGACGCCGCCTCCTCCACGTTGTCCTCGATGTATTGGGAGAAGTTGAAGTCCACGCCAGGAAAAGCTACGACAAGCTGCCTGGTCATGGTGGCGACAAGCTTCTCCTTGTCCACGCCGGAAGGCCATGTGTCGAACGACTTCAGCGGCACGAAGAACTCAGCGTTGAAGAAGCCGGTGGCGTCGGTACCGTCATCGGGGCGGCCGTGCTGGGAGACCACGGTGATCGTCTCCGGATAGCTGCCGATGATTCGCCTGATCGCGTTCACCCGCCCGTCGCCGGCCTCCAGCGACACCGAGGTGGGCATGGTGGCGCGTATCCACAGATTGCCTTCTTCCAGCTTGGGCAGGAACTCCAAACCCAGCGAGCGCGTGCACAGCGCGCACACCACAAGCAGCACCGCCATCCCGCCAAGCGTCAGCAAACGGTTGGCCAGCGCCAGGCGCATCAGCGGCACATACGCCCTGTGCAGCCGCCGCACGAACCAGGTGTCGCGCTCCTCCATCTTCGCCGGCAAGAAAATGGCACTCAGCGCCGGGGTCACGGTGAAGGTGGCGATCAGCCCGCCGGCGATGGCATAGGCATACGTCTTTGCCATCGGCCCGAAGATGTGCCCCTCGATCCCGCTCAGCGTGAACAGCGGCACGAAGGCCGCGATTATGATCGCCGCCGAGAAGAAGATCCCCTGGCTCACCTCGGTGGCTGCCCCTGCGATGATCAGTGCCTTGCCGCGCAGCCCGCTATCCGAACGGTCCCGATGAATCTTCGAGTTGCGGAACCGTTGTGATGGCGGCTGCGACATGCGGCGAATGATGTTCTCCATCATGATCACGGTAGCATCCACGATCAGCCCGAAATCGATCGCACCCACGCTCAGCAGATTGGCCGATTCGCCTTTCAGCAGGATCAACCCGATGGCGAACGAGAGCGCGAAGGGAATGGTGGCCGCCACGATAAGCGCGGCCCGCACGTTGCCCAGGAAGATGTACTGCAAGATGAAAATCAGCAGCACGCCTTCCACCAAATTGTGCAGCACGGTGTGCGTGGTCACGCGGATCAGGTCCGAGCGGTCGTAGATACGCGCGATGTGCACGCCGGGCGGTAGGATGCCGGTGCGGTTGATGTTCTCGACGAGCGGTGCCACCGCCTTAATGGTCGGCGTGCTCTGGGCGCCGGGCCTGATCCGG
>CAXTJZ010000051.1:0-19005 GCA_964244695.1 uncultured Acetobacteraceae bacterium | reverse complement strand
CCAGGCGCCGGCGGCGGCGCCGGCCAGGGTGCCGAACCAGCCGTAGAAATTGGCGCTGCCGATGGCCTGGGCGTTGAAGCCTACGCCGTAGCGGTAGAAGGCGGCGGCGGTGCCGTCGGCGAAGACCTTGCCCAGGCGGAAGAGGATGACGAAGGCCAGTATTGTGAGGGCGCCGGGGCGGGTGAGGAAGTCCCGGAGCGGGGCCAGAAAGGCGGCTTCTATGCTGGCGCGCCAGCCGGGGAGACGGGCCAGGCGGGGAAGTGCCGCGGCGACCGGGGCCAGGAGGGTGATGATGACGCCGGCGGCCAGGAGGGCGGCCAGGCTCAGGAGGGCGGTGCGCCAGCCGAAGGCGTGGGCCAGCCAGAGGGCGCCGGAGGTGGAGGTCAGCATGGCGCCGCGATAGCCCCAGACGTAGGTGGCCAGCGCGGAGCCTTGGAGGCGTTCCGGGAAGGTTTCTATGCGCCAGGCGTCGATCAGGATGTCCTGGCTGGCGGAGAAGAAGGCGAGCGCCAGGCCGGCGAGGATGGTGGTGGCGGGGGCTTGGGCGGGGTTGCTGAGGGCGATGGCAATGGCGGCGGCGGCGAGCAGGGGTTGGACGAGGAGGAGCCAGCCTCGGCGGCGGCCCAGACGGGCTAGCGGGGATGGGGGGAGACGGTCGAAGAAGCCGGACCA
Source organism: uncultured Acetobacteraceae bacterium (assembly GCA_964244695.1). Taxonomy (GTDB): domain Bacteria; phylum Pseudomonadota; class Alphaproteobacteria; order Acetobacterales; family Acetobacteraceae; genus BOG-908. The sequence goes on along the minus strand of CAXTJZ010000051.1, from coordinate 18,333 downwards.
GAGGAATTTGAGGGTGTAGGGGAGGCCCAGCCAGGCGGTCAGGCCGATGGCGTGGACCGAGATGCCGAAGGTGGTGAACCAGAGCTGCAGGGTGAAGGCGGTGAGCGAGAGGGGGAGGCCGCTCAGGAAGCCGAAGGCGCCCATCAGCCAGAGGGTTCTCGTGTGGGATTCGGGGGGCATTGGGGGAGTGTAGCGCATGGGCGGTCGTGGCCCTCAAGCGGGGTGGCCGCGCCAGGCGGCGGCTGGCTCGCGGTGGTGGACAGGCTGGCTGCGCATGGTCTGGCAGGCGGCGCATCGGGGGTTTGCGGGCTTCAAATTCCAGGTAGTGCGGAGGGCGCAGCGGCTGCGGCAATTGCCAGCTTCGTTGGGATCGTGCTGCCTGCAATCCAAGTTCGCGTTGAACAACAATAAGTCCAAGAGGAACGTGCCATGACCAGATCGACCATACGGGGTGTGCCGTGCGTGGCCTCCGTGCTCGCTTTGCTGTGCGGCAATGCCATGGCGGCGCCTACCGTGCACATCGAGACGGGCGTGCTTACGGGCAAAGCCAGCGAGGGGATGGATGAGTTTCTGGGCATACGCTACGCGGCCCCGCCGGTGGGCGCGCTGCGCTGGACGCCGACCCGGCCGCTGCCCGCAGCGCTCGCCACGCACGAGGCGACGGCGTTCGGCCCGCATTGCGCCCAGCTCGCCTCGCCGTATGGGATCGCCAGCTCGTCCGAGGATTGCCTCTACCTGAACGTGTTCACGCCGCCGGGCGTGCGTGCCGGCGAGACCCTGCCGGTGATGGTGTGGATACATGGCGGCGCGCTGGTGCTGGGCGAGAGCGACGATTACGACCCCGAACCGCTGCTGGCGACGCAGCGCGTGATCGTGGTGACGATGAACTACCGGCTGGGTTACCTGGGGTATCTGGCGGAGACCGGGCTGGACGCGGAACCACACCTGAAGGCGAATTACGGCCTGATGGACCAGCAGGCGGCGCTGGGCTGGGTGAAGCGTAACATCGCGAGCTTTGGCGGCAACCCGCACAACGTTACTTTGTTCGGCGAGTCCGCGGGCGGCTTGAGCACGTTGTCCAACCTGATCTCGCCGGCGGTGGCTGGGCTGTTCTCGCAGGCTTTGGTGGAGAGCGGGTCGTATTCGGTGCAGTTGCCGAGCCTGGCGCAATCCGAGGTGTCGGGCGACGAGATCGCCGCGGGGATCGGCTGCGCGCCGACCGATACGGCCTGTCTGCGGGCGGCACCCGTCTCGAAGATACTGGCGCAGGAGACCAATTCCGCGCTGACGCTGACGACGATCGTGGATGGCGTGCTGCTGCCGCAATCGATCAACACGGCGCTGAAAAGCGGCAGCTTCAACCGGGTGCCGCTGTTCAACGGGACGAACCACGACGAATTCCGGCAGTTCCTGGCGACTGAGGGGATGCTGACGGCGCAGCAATATCCCGAGGTGCTGGCGGACATGTTCGGGACGGCATTGGCGGCCGAGATCGCCGTACTGTATCCGCCGGCGCATTACGAGAAGCCCGTGGTGGCGCTTGCGGCGGCGCTGACGGATTACAGTTTCTCCTGCCCGGCGCAGCTCATCGACCAGTGGGCTTCGGCGTATGTTCCCGTGTATGCCTACGAATTCAACGATTTGAACGCGCCGGAGGATTTCCTTCCTTACGCCGGTTACAATTATGGCGCGTCGCATGCCAGCGAGCTGCAGTTCCTGTTCGAGGTGCCCAAGATCGCGGGGACGCGGCCGTTGAACGCGAGCGAGCGTTCGCTTTCGGGCGTGATGCGGCAATACTGGACGGATTTCGCGGTGCGGAAGACGCCGAATGGCGGGAGCGCTCCGGCCTGGGCGGCGTATGCGACGGCGCGCGACGACATACAGTCATTCCAGCCGCCCTCGGCGCATCAGGAGACGAATTTCACGGCGGAGCATCACTGCAAGTTCTGGGATCTGGTGATCAATCCGTGAGGCGCTTGCCGGCTTTGCTTCATGGCAGGACGGCCAGGACGCGGGCGGGGAAGCCCGAGCCGGCGAGGGGCTTGGGGAAGGAGATGATGGCCAGGGCGCCGCTTTCGGGGACCTGGTCCAGGTTCGCCAACATCTCGATCTGGTAGTGGTTGGTGCCGAGGACGTAGGTTTCGAGGGCGTAATCGTCATGGGTGACGGCGAGGCCGGGGTCGGTGTCTGTTGTTTCGTGGCCCGAGGCGGTTATGTGGCGGGTCTCGTATAGGTATTTGAGGACGGGGAGGCTCCAGCCCGGATAGTGCAGGGTGCCGTGTGCGTCGGCGTTCTGCATGGCTTCGTTGCTGGGCCAGCGGTGCGACCAGTCCGTGCGCAGGGCGACGAAGGCGCCTTCGGGGATTGGGCCGTGGCGGCTTTCCCAGGCTTGGACGTCCGCCATGGTGACGGTGGTGTCCGGGTTGGCGGCGGCGCGCTGGTGGATGTCCAGGACCACCAGGCGGAGGAGCATCTCGTCCGGGCGGATCTGGTCCACGGTGCGCAGGCCGGCGTGGAAATGGGCCGGGGGGTCTATGTGGGTGCCCCATTGGCCGGGGTGGATGAATTCCTGGGCGAGGAAGCCGGGCTTGTCAGACGTGTAGAGGGTCTGGACCTGCTCGTTATGGAAGCCTTTCCAGTGCGGGATGCCTGGGGCGAAGGTGTGGGTGAGGTCGACGATCCTTGCCTGGTGGAGCGTTTGATACGCGTCCTCCAGCGTGCCGGCGGTGGCCGGGACGGTCAGCAAGGTGAGGGCTAGGACTCTGGCGAGCATGGGGCGACCTCGGGCAAAGCGGGTTCGCCGGCGGGGGCCGGGTTCTGGCTTTTAGAGAGGTTCGCGGTGTTCGGGAAACGGGGCTGGGGGCGGGTGTTGCCTTGTTTGGGGTGGGGTTGGAGGTTGCGGGGTTGGGGTTTGCGGCGTGGTGGGTGGGGTCAGCTGGTGTTCAGGGCGGCGTAGAGGTGGCGGCGGGGGTGGCCGGGGCCTGGGTCCGGATCGATGGGGATGCCGAAGCCGTTGCAGATGCGGCGGATGATGTCCGGGGTGGGGGCTTCGGGGGTGGCGGCGAGTTCGCGGTCTAGCTGGGCCTCCATTTCGTGGCGGAGGGCGGGGGCCTGGGGGTGATCATTGGCGGCCTGGTGCAGGGCGCGGGTGATGATGGGGCGGCGCGGGTTTGGCGCGCGGAAGATGGGGCGCGGCGCCGGGCGGCGCGCGGCGGCGTTCACGATGCGGCGCTCCAGGGCGATGGCTTGCCTGGCGGCGGCGGCGAGGATGGCGAAGAGGCTGGCCGGGTGTTTGGCTTGCTTCTGGGGTTTGGGTGTCTGGTCGGGCGTTGGAGGGATCTGGGCGAAGTCCCGCAGGGCGACAGCGGCCGCGGCCTGGGCTAGTTCGGCGGCCAGGTCCGTCAGCATGCAGCAGACGCTGATGTGGCGTGCGTCTCGCTCGGCGGCGGTTTCCTGGTGGGCGGGTGGTGGGGCGGAGATGGCGTTCATGGCCGGGTGGGGTGGGTTGGCATTTGTGGGGAACATAGTAGGAACTTTGGAGGGAGCTGGGCAAGGTGTTTCTCGGGTTGGGACGCCAAGCTTTCGTGTTGAGTGACGGGTGTCCGCGCTGGGGGTGGATGGCGAGGTTAAAAAATGAGAGAAGCAGATCAGGACGCAACCACGTGGATGAAAGACAAATCCACGAGGCAGAACGTCTTCGACAGATTGCGTTACCGCCGCCACCATTTAGGCATGTAGTGTATCAGATATGTTTTTCTCGAAAATCCTGAGATTGCTGCCGGGACTCTCGTTAAAGGAAAGTCTGCCAGGTTCGATACAGGCGAGTGTCTCGCCAAAAGCGAAGCCGAGTCTGGTCGGCTTTGTCGAGCAGCGTAGCAGATTCCATGTCTCTGGCTGGGTCCACGATCCTCAGGAGCGAGGTGCTCGCGTTGCATATCAAGTCAAGTTGCGCCGAAGCGGAACCGTTCTTGCTACGGAGAAAGCAGATCACTTCCGGTACGGCCTATCTGGTGCCGGCATTGGCGATGGCGGTAATGCGTTTTATCTACGTTTCGCTCAGGCATTGGCAGATGACGATGTTGATCAGGTTGACGTAGTTCCGGTGACGACGGGGGTGCCTCTCGAGAACGCCCCATGGCTGTCGCCGAGCTATGAACCGATAGTTTCGTTTTCCATGGATATTGTCGATAATTGTAACTTGCGCTGTCCATTCTGCTTGTATGACTACACGAATGTAAGGCGGACCGATACGATGTCGGACGAGACACTGGATGCGGCGCTAGTCTTTCTCAGGTTCGTCCCTGATGGCTCGTTCTGGTTTTCCTGTCTTCATGAACCGACGCTTCATCCGATGTTTATGGATTTTGTCGAGCGTATTCCCACCCCGCTGCGGAAAAAAGCTTTTTTCACAACCAATTTATCGAAGCGGATGCCGCACTCGTATTTCATGCGACTGGCTTCGGCACGGCTCCAAAACGTAAATATCTCTGTCGAGTCACTACAACCCCAGGTATTTGAGCGCTTCCGCAAGGGGGCTCGTTTCGAAGTTTTTAAGGAAAATTGGGATAACCTGATGTCCGCGTGCGAAGAGTGCGAGGATCCGACTCCAATACGTTACATCGCAATGGCTTATAAATCCAACCTGCGTGAACTTCCGGATCTGGTGGGTTACTTGCTTCAGCAGCGAAAGGCTTCAACGGTGGAAATCCGCTATACTTTCGATTATGAGCACATTCCCGAGGATTTTCGGTCCAGTGAGTTTCTTATTAATGAGGACTGGTCGTGGCTTCGCGAAGCATTGAGGGACTACAACGACGGGAGAGTGCGGGTGATCTTCCCGCCATCTTTCGACGTGCCAGGTGATCGGCTTGCATTTGATCCAGTAGAACAGGTGGGCGTAGCGGGGGAGAACGCTAGGCTCAGCAACGTGCGGTATTTCCTTCCGGCCCGCTACCAGTTTCGCCTCGACTCTGACGGTTCACTTGAAGTGCGTAGGCACTGGGGGTACCCGTACGATCAAGACCCTCCCAAGGAGGTCATTGCTAAACTAAACGTGCGCGAAATCCGGGACCCGCTGGCATTCCTGGCAAGTCTTCCAGTTTAACAACCTCACTGGAGCGGCGGGACGACCCTATCGTGGCGAACGAAAAGCATTGGGTAAACCGAGGACCGTGCATACTCGGTATGTAGTGCCTTGACTACACAAGGCATGTAGTCTTCGGGCGCGTAGTAGTCCCAAACCTTCCAGTCATCGAAGATTACGACCGGGGGAGGATCGCTATGCAGCGCCTTGCAAAGATCACGCTTTATCCCAAGGATAGGATGGCCAGCGTACAAGGCATCGTCTGGCAGGTACTCGTAGAATCCTCTCATTGGAAGACGGCCGATAAGCCAGTAGTCGTATGGTCTGTAGATAAGCGAGAGAACCCGTTCGTTCGGCCGCACGATTGTCCTGATGAACGAAAACTCTGCCGCTTTTGATACGGCCGTAATTCGGACTGGTTGATCGTGAGTTATCATCTGCCGAGTAAGACTGTTTGGACTGGACAACGCGCGTCGCATCGTCTTTTCCGCTCCCCCTACAAGAGATACGCAGATCAAAGTTGTGAGGATCGAGCCGCGCCAGTTTTCGGCCGCATGTTCAAGCACCAGCGTCATAGTTAGAGCGAAAAAGGCGATCGACAGGATGAGAAAGGTGCCGTCCTGGAAGCCAACGTTTCCACGAGCGTCTGCGGCTAGAATGGCGATTACGCCGACTGCCAGCGCGGCCGGCCTGTAGACGCGCAATCCCACAATGGCGGACACCAGAAGCAATAGATCGCCCAGGGTCTGCACAAGTCTATCTGGCGCAAGAGATGGCAGCAGACTTTGAGCGAACTTTGCAAGAGTAAGTTCTGGATTAACCGGACCGACGACTTGCAGGTACACGGTGTGAGCGAAGATAATATGATAGACGAAATACCCGCGAAGACTTCCGTACCCGGACAGCCATGCAAGGCAGGCGGCGGCTGTTATTACGGAAGCTGAAATGAAAGCTACTGCGGAGGCCTTTCTGTTGCCGCCCTTGCGCGGTTGTAGAAGGGTACTGAGGAATAAGGTGCCCGCGGTGGGGAGCCACGCGTGCGAAGTGAAAACCGCGAGTGTCGCGGCTACTCCGCTTAGCAAAGCTGTTCGTCGGGAAATCGAATGGTCTAGCCAGGCAGGGACGGCGTAGCATGCCAGGACGATCGAGAGGAGTGCGCCGGATATAAGGTAATACTCAAAGAGATATAGACCCTGGACGATCCAAACGGTGGTCGATAGTCCAATGAAAAGTGTAACAGCCCAGCATCGCTGGCGGAAATTGCATAGGCTTTGACCAGTCGCAACGGCCATCGCGGAAAGTAGGAGGAAGAAGATCGGGATGATTCTGATGTAGTTACCTTGTGCCCAGCCAAAGAGGTCGCCATAGCTCTTGGCCAGAAAGAATATGAAAGGTCCGTGCAGATCGACGAACGAGACGTATAGGCGGTCACCGCTCGTCAGGGCCCAGCCGCCGAGCAGGTGTTCCAGTTCGTCACCCCATGACCGAAACCAGATTCCGTGCGCAGCCCGGGTTACAAAGAACATAACCGTCAGGATTGCGGCAAGAGCGGCCAGGGCATTCGACAGGCCATAAGGGCTGCCGAGCCGCCGGGCTAGCTTAGAGGGCATAATTCAGCCTCAGAGTGGATGGTTGACCCGAGCGCGACTTCTGCCACTACCAAGGTTAATCGTCGTTCTGCCGGCGTTTATATTGGCAGAACTTGGCAGACCTGAATTAGTGCGGGCGTTCCAGGACACGGGTCAGGCGATCGCGGAATTCCAGCCCGGTAATCTGCTGCCTGAGCTAGCTCACCTCCCAGTCTTCGATCTGCAAGCCTTTAACACGGGAGAACTCCTTGGTGTTATGAGTGATCAGCGTCAGGCCGCGGGCCTTCGCCTGGCCGGCGATCAAGACGTCATAGGAGCCGATCGGCGTGCCGGCCCTGGCGAGTTCGGCTCGGATTTCGCCGGCTTGCCTGGCATCCTCGCGGTCGAACTCCAGCACCTCGAACTGCAGGTCATCCACGCGAGCCAAATTCTGCACTATGTGCTGGCTTTTGTAGGCGCCGTAGAACAGTTCGTGGGCCGCCACGGCTGGGACGCCGAAGTCTTGCGGCAGGAATTGCCGCAGACGGGCGGTCATTCTTGGATGATTTCTCAGCAAACCAATCACTGCATTAGCGTCGAGCAGGTATTTCACTCGAAAAAGTCCAGCTCCGGGCGTTTTTGATCATCGGGCGCTTCTTGGGCGGCCTGCTCGAAATCCTGGTCGACTTGTCCAACGAGGGCTTCCAGCCAGGCCCAGTCATGGGCGATCGGCTCGAGGATCACGGCTTGGCCATGACGGCGAATACGGACCTCGTCTTGATCGAAACGATACTCTTTCGGTAGGCGAACGGCTTGCGATCGCCCGGACCAGAACACTTTTGCTGTTTCCAACACGTCACCTGTGAGATGTAGCAAAAGTATCTATCACACTCGGCGGCTTCGGACAAACCCCTGTTGCCGGGTGCATCAAGGCCGACCCGGTGCTGCCAGCGTGCCTGTCGGCAGAACAATGCGGCCTTTGATGCAAGCGAGGGAGCAAAAGTTTTTTGGTCCTTTTTTTCAAAAAAGGACTGCTTGCCTTCCCCTTGCCTTGCCTTCCCTCACGGAAACAACCCCCGCGTAATCTTCGCTTTCTGCACGCGTTCCACGCCAATCGCCAGGGCGGCCGTGCGGTGTGGGACGCCGTCGCGTTCGGCGCGGGCCATTACGGCCTGGAAGGCGCGTTCCAGGACGCGGTTCAGGCGGTCGCGGACTTCCGGTTCGGTCCAGAAGAGTTGTTGCAGGTCCTGGACCCATTCGAAGTAGCTGACGACGACGCCGCCGGCGTTGCACAGGATGTCCGGGATGACGAAGATCTCGGGGCGTTGGTTGAGGACGCGGTCGGCGTCGGGCGTGGTGGGGCCGTTGGCGCCTTCGGCGAGGATGCGGCATTGCAGGGCGCGGGCTACGTCCGCCGTTATGACCTGTTCCATGGCGGCGGGGACGAGGATGTCGCATTTCTGGGTGAGGAGCTGGGCGGGGTCGAAGGCGGCTTCGTTGCTCCAGCCGGCGAGGGTGCCGTGTTTCTCGGTCCAGTGGATGAGGGCGGGGACGTCCAGGCCGCGGGCGTCGTAATAGCAGGAGGTGTGGTCGGAGACGCCCAGGACTTTGACGCCCTGCTGGACCAGGCTGGCGGCGGTGACGCTGCCGACGTTGCCGAAGCCCTGGATGATGGCGGTGGATACGACCGGGTTTAGGTGGAGGCGTTCCATGGCGCGGCCGACCAGGTGGACGACGCCGCGGCCGGTGGCTTCGCGGCGGCCGACGGTTCCGCCGGCGTCCACGGGTTTGCCGGTGACGATTTCGGTGACGGTCTGGCCCTGGTACATGGAGTAGGTGTCCATATACCAGGCCATAACCTGTTCGTTGGTGCCCATGTCCGGGGCCATGACGTCTGTCTTGGGGCCGACGAAGGGGATCATCTCCTGCATGTAGCGGCGGCTGACGGCTTCGAGTTCGCGGCGCGACAGGCTGTAGGGGTCCAGCGCGATGCCGCCTTTGGCGCCGCCGTAGGGGAGGCCGGCCAGCGCGCATTTCCAGGACATGGCGATGGCGAGCGCGCCTACTTCGCCGAGGTGGAGGTTGCTCGCGTAGCGGGTGCCGCCTTTGGTGGGGCCCATGGTGAGGTGGTGCTGGACGCGGTAGCCGGTGAAGACGGCTTCGGTGCCGTCGTCGCGGTGGATGGGGCAGGAGACGATGATGGCGCGTTTGGGGAGGAGCAGGCGGTCGCGCTGGTGGGTGGGGATTTCCAGGTAGTCGGCGATGACGGCGAAGTTTTCGCGCGCCTGTTCGAAGAACGGGCCGGTGTAGATGTCCATGTGGGGGTGTCCTGAGGCTGTGTGTTGGCCGCCCGGTATGTCCGGTGCGTGTTGATTGATGTGTTGCCGGCCGGGTGGGCGGGATTTGGGCGGCACCATCGGGGGTGCGCTGCGTTTTGTCCATGTAATGAGGGTTGCGGGTTTCGAATGGCGGCTACCACAGAGATCGATCGCGTGCAGGGCGAACCGTTGCCGCGGCGCATGGCGCTGGTGGCGAACGCGAAGGCGGGGGCGCTGCTTGGGCAGGATGGCGGGGCGGGGTCTCTGGAGGCGATGCTGCGGGAGGAGGCGGCATCCCTGGATGTGATTGCGGCGGAGGCGGGGAGTTTGCCGGAGCGGATGCGCCTGGCGCTGGAGAGCGGGGCGGATTGCGTGGTGGTTGCGGGGGGCGATGGGAGCATCGCGTGTGCCGCGTCGGCGCTGGCGGGCACGGACACGGTTTTGGGGATGATCCCGTGCGGGACGATGAACCTGCTGGCGAAGGATCTGGGGCTGGACCCGGCGGATCATGCGGCTTGCGTGCGGACCCTGGCGGAGGGGGAGGTGCGGACGATCGATGCGGGGTGCGTGGTTGGGGCGGATGGGGAAGAGCACCTGTTCCTGTGCGCTTCGATGCTGGGGACGCCGGCGAAGCTGAGCCGGCACCGGGAGGCGGGGCGCAGCCATGGGGGGGGGGTGCGGGCCGGGGGGGGGTTCGGGCGGGCGGCGGCGCGGGCGCTGTGGGCCAACCACTCGCTGCGGCTGGTACTGCGCTGCAACGGGCGGGTGCTGGAGCGGCGGACGCCTTCGCTGACGATCACGGTGAACCGGCTGGACGACGATGCGGGGCGGATGTTCGGGCGGACGTGTCTGGATGAGGGCAAGCTGGTTCTGTACGTGGTGCAGCGGGCTTCGGCGTTGCGGCAGGTTTGGCTGCTGCTGCGCACCGTGGTGAGCGGGACGCTGCATGCGCGGGAGATCGAGGTGATCGAGACGGACGCCGTGGAGATCACGTCCCGGCGCCGCGGGCTGCACGTGCTGGCGGATGGGGAGATGCGGGTGCTGGTGCCGCCGCTGCGCTACACGGTGCGGCCGGGGGCGCTGCGTGTGGTGGCGCCGCGGCGCGGGGCGTGATGGACGGCGGGGTGACGCGGATCGCGCATCTGACGGACGTGCATTTCGGGGCGACGGACCCGGCGGTGGTGGCGGGATTGGTGGCCGATTTGCGCGCCGATCCGCCGGACCTGGTGGTGGTGAGCGGGGATCTGACGATGGGGGCGCGGCGGTGGGAGTTCCGCGCGGCGCGGGCGTTCCTGGAGAGCCTGGGCGTGCCGACGCTGGCGGTGCCTGGCAACCATGACATCACGCCTTACCGGTTGTTCGAGCGGTTCCTCGCACCTTATGCGCGGTGGCATCAGGAGATCTCGCCGCAGACGGAGCCGGTTTGGCAGGATGGGCGGGTGGCTGTGCTGGGGTTGAACACGGCGCGGCGTATGGGGCCGAATCTGGATTGGTCGCGGGGGCGGGTCAGTACGCTGCGGCTGAAGCACCTGGTGGCGCTGCTGGACGCGGTGCCGGCGGGGCTGATGCGCATTGTGGGGGCGCACCACCCGCTGCTGGCGCCTGAGGGGGAGGTGTCGCGGCAGGTGGCTGGGGGGTCCGCGCGGGCGCTGGCGGCGTTTGCGCGGCATAAGGTGCGGCTGGTGCTGGCGGGGCACCTGCACAGGAGTTACGCGCGGGTGGGGGCGGCTGGCGCGGGGCCGGTGGTGTTGCAGGGCGGGTCGGCGACGTCGGTTCGGCTGCGGGGGGAGGCGAATGCTTATAATTGGATCACGGTGGCGGGGGATGGGAGTGCGGTGATCGAGGGGCGGGTTTGGGATGGGGCGGGGTGGGTGGTGGCGGCGGAGCGGGGGGTGCGGCTTTTGGGCGGGGCTGGGGGTTAGGCGAAGTCGGCTTCTGGTGGTGGGTCGGCGGTGGGGGCTACGGGGGCGTTTGGGTCTGGGTCGGGCTGATCGGACGGCGGCCTGGACGTGTCCGGGGCGGGTGCCTGTGGGTGCTTAGGGTCAGGTTGTGGTGATTGAGACATTGTTTGACTACTCCTCTGGCTAATCCGCTTCGGGGCCGATTTTTGAGGCGCGCAACCGCTTGGACGCTTCTGCCACTGCCGTGCGCATCATCGCGCGGCCTACAGGCAGAGGCGGCGTTCACGTGGGACTGCTAGCAGGAAGCAAGCTGTCCTCTTTGAAAGGACCAGAAGCTTTCGTTCTCCGCGTAAGCAGCAGTCGGCGCTTCTCGGCTACACGACACCCAATGAGGTTTTCTTACCCGCTGAGTGGCCGCCGGGACGCCTACCCTTTATGCGTTTCAAAGTTTCATCCGCCTGAAGACAAGGAGCAAGGACTTTTGCTTCCTGTCGGTAGCTGCAGGACAGCTTCGCGACAGCGGAGACAGACGTTTTTTTGCTTTTTTCCAAAAAAGAGGGCCTTTCTTCCTTACGCCGCCAGCAGCTCCCGCAACGCCCCCGTCAACTCCCCCATCCCGAACGGCTTAGGCAAAAACCGGATGTCCGCCGCCTGCAGATCCCGCCGCAAGGATGCGTCCGCGTAACCCGACATCAGGATCGCCGGCAGGCCCGCCTGGCCCTCGCGCAGCGTGCGCACCAGCGCCGGCCCGTCCAGACCAGGCATGACCACATCCGAGATCACGCAGGCCAGCGCGTTGCGCAATCCGCCGGCCTCCACCAGCTCCAGCGCATCTTCCCCGCACGCGGCGGCCACCACCTGCCAGCCGGCGCGCTGCAGCACGCGCTCGGCCAGTTTGCGCACGGGCGCCTCGTCATCCACCAGCAGCAGCGTGCGGCTGAGCCGTGCGGCGCGTGCGGCGGGTGCCGCGGCCGCGGGCGCCGGCTGCCAGATCGCGGACTCCTCATGCCGGGGCAGCAGGATGTCGAAGCGCGTGCCTTCGCCTTGCACGCTATGCACCGCCATGTAGCCGCCCGATTGGCGAACGATGCCGTGCACGGTGGACAGGCCGAGGCCTGTGCCGCCGGACTCGCGGCGCGTGGTGAAGAAGGGCTCGAAAATGCGCGGCAGCACGTCTGGCGGGATGCCGGTGCCGGTGTCGGCCACGCTCAGCCGCGCGTAGCGGCCGGGCGGCACGGTCTCGCCGCCCAGGCTCTCCGGGCTCAGCTTCAGGTCATGGCCGGTGCTGATGCGCAGCTTGCCGCCGCCTGGCATGGCATGGCGCGCGTTCACCGCCAGGTTCGTCAGCACCTGGCCGAGCTGCGTCGGGTCGATCTTGACCTGACGGCCCGGCTCCTCAAGGTCGACTTCCAGCTGCATGCCGGCGCCCAGCAGCCGTCGGAGCAAGGCGGCCGTGTCGCGTATGGCGTCGTTCAGCGAGAGGATTTGTGGCTGCAGAGTCTGCTGGCGGCTGAACGCCAGCAAGTGCCGCACCAGCGCCGCGCCACGGTCGGCGCTGTCGCGCACCATGCGCAAATCCGCGGCGTTTTCCGCGTGGTCGCCGGCGCGGGATTGCAGGTCCTCCGTCGCGCCGATGATCGCGGTCAGCAGGTTGTTGAAATCATGCGCGATGCCGCCGGCAAGTTCGCCCACGGCTTGCAGCCGCTGGGCTTGGCCGAGCTGCTCCTCCATGTCGCATTCGCGTGTAATGTCCGTCACCCGCAGCAGCGCGCCGGAGGGCGGTATGGGCAGCAGGGACAGCCGCAAGGACCGGCGCACGCCGTCCGCGGTGCGTGAGACGGTGATCTGCTCCTGGCGGCCGTCGCGGAGTTTGGTTTGCAGCACGCTGGCCTGCCTGGGCAGCGTGGCCCAGGCGGCCTCGCCTTCGGTGGCACCTGTCAGCGCGGTGAAGCGCGGGTTGGCGCGCAGGACCTGGCCGTCGGAATCGAGCGCGGCCACGCCGTCTGCCTGGTCCTGGAAGACGGTCTCGGCTATGGCGGCGTCCCGGCGGAAGAGGCGGCCGACTTTCACAGGAAGGAAGGCCTTCTTTTTTGAAAAAAAGAAGCAAAAAACTTTTGTCCCCGCGCTTGCACGGAGGCCTTGCCTGGTTCCGCCAGCTTGCGCATTGGCAAAACCGGCGCGCGCGGTGGTGCAGGCGGGAGAGCAAAAGTTTTTTGCTTCTTTTTTTCAAAAAAGAAGGCCTTTCCTCCTCTCACAACCGCCCCGGCCGTGTCCGAAGCCGCCAGACAAACGCAATAACCTCAGCCACCGCCTTGAAGTGCTCCGCCGGTATCTCCGTATCGATTTCCACCCGGAACAGCGCGCGTGCAAGAGGCGGATTGGCCACAATCGGCACGCGATGTTCGCGGGCCAGCTCGCGTATTCTTGCTGCCACCTCGTCGGCGCCCTTGGCGACGATCCTGGGCGCCCCCTGCGCGCCGCGCTCATAGGCCAGCGCCACCGCATAGTGCGTGGGGTTGGTGATGACGACGGAGGCTTTCGGCACCGCCAGCATCATGCGCCGGCGCCGCCTTGACCGGGCGAGCTGGCGCAGACGCTGCTTGATTTGCGGGTTGCCCTCGCTCTCCTTGTGCTCGTCGCGCAGCTCCTGGAGGCTCATGCGGAGTTGGCGCATGTGGCGCAGCCGCTCCCAGGCGACGTCCGCGCCGGCTATCACCGCCTGTGCCCCGAGCAGCAGGAAGACCAGGCTGCGTGCGTGCGAGGCGGCATGGTGCAGGATGGCGCCCGGCGTGGCACCCGGCATTGTCAGCAGTTCAGGCACCAGCCGTCTGAAGGCGGTGTACAGGCAGGCTGCCATCACGCCCAGTTTCACCAGCGACTTGCCGAGCTGCACCAGCGTCTGCGGGCTGAGCACGCGCTTGATGCCGGAGAGCGGGCTGATGCGCGAGAGATCCGGCTGCAGCGCCGCGCCGTGTATCAGGAAGCCGGTCTGCAGCAGCGTGGCCGCGGCGAACGCCGCCAGCCCCGCCGCGGCCGGCGGACCGGCAGCCATAAGCACGGCGCGGCCGGCGGAGGAGAAGGTCTGCGCACCTTCGTAGCGGGTTTGCTGCAATGCCGTCGTCAGCCATCGTGCGACACTTGTGCTGTCCGCCTGGGCCGCCAGCACGACCAGCCCGGCCGACAAGCCGGCCAGCATGGAGGCGTCACGCGAGACCGGGCTGCGCCCATCCGCCCGCGCCTTTTCCAGCCGGCGTTGGGAGGCTTGTTCGGTCTTTTCCCCGGACATGCCGGGCTACCCGCCAGGAAGCGCCAGGAAGCCCTCGTGCACCGCTTCCAGCCACACGCGCAGCATCGGCGCGCCCAGCATTGCCAGCAGCAGCAGCCCGCCCAGCACCTGGCCTGGCAGCGAGAGGAAATACACCTGTATTTGCGGCACCAGGCGGGCCAGCAGGCCCAATGCGACCTGCCAGATAAGCGAGACCAGGACGAACGGCGCGGCCAGGCGCAACGCCAGTGCGAAACTGGCAGAGACCGCTTGCACCGCCACCTGCGCCAGATCGTCCGCCGGCAGCGCGCCGCCTGGCGGAAAGATCGCGTAGCTGCGGGCAAGCGCACCCAGGGGCAGCGCATACAACCCGCTGGATAGGATAAGCACCGGCGCGAGCAGGTTGAACAGCCGGCCGACCACCGCCGATTGCGCGCCCAGCGTAGGATCCTGCTGCAGCACGCTCGACAGGCCTGTGGTCAGCGAGATCACCTGGCCCAGCACGGGCAAAGCCAGTGCCAGCAGCCTGGCCAGCCAGCCCAACAGGCCGCCGGCGAGCAGCTCGGCGGCCACCATGCCGGCCAGCCGCAGGAAGCTTTCCGGCGCGCGCGGCATCAGCGGTGCCAGGCCTGGCACCAGCAGCACCGCCAGCCCGATCGCCAGCCCTGCGCGCAGCATCACCGGCGGCTCCTCCTCGCCCAGGCCGGGCAGCAGCATCACCGCGGCGCCGCAGCGGCACAGCACCAGCATGAACGCGAACGCCAGCGCGGTCAGGCCGGCGCTATCCAGGCTCGGTGCCGGCAAGGCTACTGCCCGCCTATGGCGACGATCTTGTCCGCCATCTCGTGCATGTAGTCCGTCAGCACGCGGAGCAGGAATGGCCCGGACACCCAGAGCGACGCGCCGGTGGCGATCAGCTTGGGCAGGAAAGAGACCGTGCTGTCGCTGATCTGCGTGACCGCTTGCAGGATGGCCACGATCAGGCCGGCGGCCAGCGACGCCAGCAGGATCGGGGCGCACATTTTCAGGGTGGCCAGCATGGCGGAGTGCAGGATCAGGGCGGTGTCTAGTTCCTGCATTTGCGCCCTGATAAAAGAAAGTGAGGACTTCTTTTTTTGCGAAAAAAGAAGCGAAGGACTTTTGACTCCGCTGTCGCGGGTTTGTGGTGGCTTGGGTGTCTAGATGGGCATTTTTATTATGTCCTGGTAGGCTTGCAGGACCCGGTCTCTTACGGCGACGGTGGTTTGCAGGGCCAGTTCCGCGCGGGATACGGCGGTGACGACTTGCGTGAGGTCCGCGCTGCCGCCGCTTACGGCGGAGGTGGCTTGGGCTTCCGCCTGCTGGCCGGTCTGCACCGCGCTTTTCAGCGATTGGCCAAGCAGACTCGCAAAGTCATTGCCGGATGATGGCGCATTGCCGGCATCGACGTTCTGATATGCGGACAGCGCCTGCTGCGCCACACGCAACAACGGGATGTTGGTCATTTGAGCAGGTCTATCACGCGCGTCAGCATGGAGCGCGAGGCCGTCATCACGTTGAGGTTGGCGCTGTAGGACCGCTCGGCCTCGCGCATGTCCATCATCTCCACGAAACTGTTCACGTTCGGCGTGCGCACGTAGCCGGTGGCGTCGGCCGCCGGGTTCGAGGGGTCGTATTTCTGTGGGAACGCGCTGCGGTCGGGCACGATGGATTTCACCTGCACCGTCTCCGCGCCCAGCTTGCTGTCCAGCACGCTGCCGAACACCGTGGTCTTGCGCTGATACGGCGTGGCACCCGGAAACGAACCGGTGCTGTCCTGGTTGGCCAGGTTCTCGGCGATGACGCGCAGCCGCTTGGTCTGCGCGTCCATGCCGGCGGCGGATATGGATAGGGCTTGTGCCAGGTCCATGCGATCAGCCCCGCTCAGCCATGACCGAGCGCCGTCATGAACATGCCCATATAGGTCTTCCACAAATTGCCAGTGACAGCCTGCATGTTTTCGTTGTCGGCCACCTTCGTCAGCTGGTCCTCCAAGCCCACGGCGTTGCCGTCCGGCGCACGCTCGGTGAGGGCTTGCTGGTGGGCGGTGCCGGATGGTGCGTAGCCGGCCAGGTGCAGCGGATTTGTCTGCACCGGCGCCACGTTGAATTGGTCCAGCATAGCCGAGAATGGTGACAGGTCCTTCGGCCGATAGCCGGGCGTGTCCGCGTTGGAGATGTTCTGCGCCACGACATGCTGTCTGGCGGAAATCCAGCTCAGCTTGCTTTCGAGCAGATCGAAGAGTGCGGGCTCGCTCATGCCGGCAAACTAGCCTGCAGACGTTGCCGCGGCGTGCCGAGGCGAGCCAAAGCAAGAAGATCAACCACCAAGGGTTTGCATCAGCGCCGGCAACGCGCCTTCGGTCTTTCCGGCTGCGCGTATTCCAGAAAGGCAGCCTGCGTTCTTGGTGTCCTTGGTGGTGGACGCACTTCCCTCCTTGCCCCCCGACGCACGGCAATTTCGTATCGCATACAGTTTGCAAAACGATTGGCTAACCATTTTCCCGCAACTATCGCGCATGGCACAACCGCAGCCGCAAGGCATCCCGCTAGACCGGCCGCAACGCCTGACCGTACTGGCGTCGCGCCTCTCCCGCACCATCGGCATCGCACGCGCGCTCGCGCAAAACGGCCGGACGGTCGATCTCACGGGCCTCGATGACGGCATAGGCATGCTGTGCGCGCAGACGCTGGACTTGCCCGTGCAGGAAGGCCGCGCGCTGCTGCCGCTGCTGGCTGACGTGCTCCAGCAGGTAAACACGCTGACCGCCGCGCTGCATGAAGCGCAAGACGCCCAGGCGCCACGAACATGATGGGCGGCCTGCCAGCGCAAGGCCTGCTGGCCGTCTCCTGCCTCGCCGCGGTGCTGCTGTTGATCCTGGGCGCCGGACGCCTGGCACGCCGGCTGCCGAGCTTGCGCCTGGCTGCCCAGCCGGGACAACTCATACTCCTTCAAGGCTCGCTGGCGCTGGAGCGCGGTCGACGGCTGCACCTGGTGGAAGCCGCCGGCCACCAGGCGCTCGTGCTCACCGGGGGCAGCGCGGACGTGATGATCAGCCTGCCGGCACGGCCATGAT
Organism: uncultured Acetobacteraceae bacterium; assembly: GCA_964244695.1. Taxonomy (GTDB): domain Bacteria; phylum Pseudomonadota; class Alphaproteobacteria; order Acetobacterales; family Acetobacteraceae; genus BOG-908. Next base: position 1,104 of record CAXTJZ010000051.1, on the reverse strand, counting down.
GCGCCGCCTCACCATCCTGCTGGCGCTGTGCCTGTTGCCGGCTGCCGCCAGCGCGCAATCCGTCGCCATCGACCTCGGCCATGCGGGGGATGCCGGCGCCACCGGCCGGCTGGTGCAGATCACCGCGCTGTTCACCGTGCTGTCGCTGGCGCCGAGCCTGCTGGTGATGGTCACCGCGTTCACCCGCATTGTCGTGGTGCTGTCCCTGCTGCGGGGCGCGCTGGGCGCGCAGGGCACGCCGCCGAACATCGTGCTGATCGGGCTGGCGCTGTTCCTCACCTTCTTCGTCATGCAGCCCACGCTGGATGCCGCCTGGGTGCATGCCATCCAGCCGATGCAGGCCGGCACCATCGGCCAGATGGACGGGCTGCGGCTGGCGGCCGAGCCGTTCCGCCACTTTATGGCCACCAATTTGCGGCCGCCGGACCTGGCGTTGTTCGAGCAGATCGGCCACCTGCCGCCCGCACCCGATGCGGACCATGCCGAATGGCGCGCGCTGATCCCCGCCTTCCTGATCGGCGAGCTGCGCCGCGCCTTCGAGATGGGCTTCCTGCTCTATTTGCCGTTCACCATCATCGACCTCGTGGTCTCCAGCGTGCTGATGTCGCTTGGCATGATGATGCTGCCGCCCAGCGGCGTGTCCCTGCCGTTCAAGCTGATCTTCTTCGTTATGGTGGATGGCTGGCGCCTGGTGTGCGGCAGCCTGACGCAGAGTTTTGCCCCCGGCTGAACGATCCCCCGCGGGCGCCGCGCGTTCATCGTCCGGATAAGGGAGAACACCGATGAAGCAGCCACACAGCGAGGACGCGCTGGACCACACGGACGGCGAGCAGGACACCGGAAACCACCCCGCACCCGGCTCGCCGCATCACACCCCGGGCGGTCAGCGCCAGGGTGCGGAGAACGTGGAGCAGCCGAAGGTGACGAACATCGAGAAGGGCACCGATGTGGACAAGCTGGCCGGGCTTGAGGAGAACCTGGACGATTCACTGAGCGTGAACGGGCCTACGGAGCGGGTGGCTGAGCGGGATGAGCACGGGCGGATGTGAAAGGAAGCAAGGCCTTCTTTTTTGAAAAAAAGAAGCAAAAAACTTTTGCTCCCTG
>CAXTJZ010000050.1:17734-19174 GCA_964244695.1 uncultured Acetobacteraceae bacterium | reverse complement strand
GTCACTAACGACCTACCCATACCTGGAACAGGTCAGTTGTTAGGATCGCTGGTATGACGGGTCAAGCAAGCAAGGCCTTCTTTTTTGAAAAAAAGAAGCAAAAACTTTTGCTCCTTCCGCTCCTCCGGCGCTCAGATCTGTCCTGAGCCAACCGGCTCGTGAGAGCGCCTGGCAGCAGGGCCGAGGGCGCCGTGTGGCGACAGTAAGCAGGAGTCTGGCGGGAAGGGGGCGGCCCAACCCAGCGCTTGATCGCAACCTAGTGTCGTTGAGACGGATCCATCGGGAATGGGATGGCCACTCCCCTCAGTGCGCAAGGATCGCCCACTACAGAGCTGCGGCAGAGAGATGCCAGTGACCCTATTGAGATCTGTTGCTTAAGCAGATCATCCAATCCTGCCCGGGCGTCCATCTGATCCCGCCAGTAGGAACTGTTCGTCGCTTGGGCCAGGACACTGTTGGCTTCGGTGTGCCCGCGCTTCAACAGCTCGAGCGCGGCAGCGATCCGCACTTGCAAGTCTTTGCCGTGCAGAGCGATCTTTTGCAGCATAGGAATGGCTGCTGGGCCAAAGTGGTTGGCAACTGCCTTCAGATCGTTCGTGTAGTTGCCCCAATGTAAGTAAGGCAGGTCAGCGAGGACATCGGCGATGGTTGGCAAATCGCTGGGGTCCTGTCGCGCAATCAACGTCTCGAATGCCCCAAGGCCATCGTGCTGGTCAAAAGCCATCGAACGCAGCAGCGCGTGCTCGGGCTGCGTCAAGTCCTCACGAGACAGATAGCCGACCAGCCCCGCAGTGGAAATCTGCGTGTAGTTCATCCCGGCATCGTCATGCGGCGCTGTCAGGATCGGGCTGATCCGGACAATGTCCGCATCAGCCCAGGCATTCAGTCCGGCGTCATCCTTGCCTCCAGGCACGTCTCGCCGAACAACTGCCATCGCCCGGATAGCGTCCTCGAGTTCCGCGCCATCAGGCTTCCGCTTATCGAAATGTGCAGCCAGTCCATGCAGAAGTTCTGAGCGGACGGCGCCAAGCTCATGTGAGTGCCTTAAGATGAACCGGGCCATGAGGCTATCGCGCCAATGGCAGCCTTTTTCAATCAAATCGGCAAAATACACCGCCGCGTCCTGGTCAAGGTCATAATGCAGCGCCTCTCCGGCAGCGACGTTGACGTCTCTCACGCCCGAGCAAGCCAGGTCCAGCAGCTTCCGCGCCACCCTTGGATCCCGCCAGCCCGAAAGCAATTCGGGAATGTATGTGTAAATAATCTCAGTTTTTTCCGCACCGCCGGGATAGAACAACGCCTTTGACAGCATACCGTCGAGCCAGGATGAGCGCTGCTTTACGGTGGCGTCCTCGACATCGAAATCGACCCACCCCGTTTGATCGTCAAGCTCACTTGACCGAAGACCATTCCCCATCGTGGTCCAACGTACCCTGTAGT
>CAXTJZ010000050.1:10412-17724 GCA_964244695.1 uncultured Acetobacteraceae bacterium | reverse complement strand
CTGTAGTGCCCAGGGTGATCAAACATGTAGGCACCGCTCAATGCAAACCGATGGTCGCGCGGGTCTGCGGAGAGAGGCTCATCCGGACAGGAAAGTAGCCCTGGCCGTTGAAGGATGTTGTCTGTGTCCACGTCGGTGAAGGGGGTTCTCGGAACCAGTCGCGCTCCGCGTCTCACATCTGCTCCGTCGTTGCGGAGCCAAAGATACTCGAACCAAGGAAATGTGTTGGGATCGGAATGCTCGAAGCACCCATCCCGGGTAAGCAGATGCAACCAGACAGGCATGCCGACATAGGCGGGTTGTTCGACTCGAAGCGAGATGACCGCCGGAACGATGTTTCGGGCCGGCACGCCGAATGCGGGACCAATTACCGGGGCGCGCGCAGTGGAAGCTTGGGCAGACTTCGGTGGATCTGTTGGGACCTGATAGAAAGATGAAGTGATTGAATTCTTATATCTTATGGCCCCAGTTACGAAAACACTTACACACACAACCCACAGGGAAAGGGCAACTGCCAGACGCGCGCTTACGCCATACCTTCGCATAACCAGTCCTGTCTTCGATTAAATAAATCGGCGCTTCCTTGCCTACATCCAACCCCGCTCCCGCACCACCTCCAGCGTCCGGTCCAGCGCCCCCCTAACCCGCGCCACCAACAAATCCGCCTCGCCCTCGCTCAGAACAAACGGCGGCGCCACCAGCATGCAATCCCCCGTAGCCCGTAGGATCAGCCCAGCCTCATAAGCAAAATCCCGGCACAAAACCCCCACCTCCCCCACCCGCCCGAACCGCGCCCGCGACGCCTTGTCCGGCGTAAGCTCCAGCCCCCCCATCAACCCAACCATCCGGGCCTCCCCCACCAACGGATGCTCCGCCAGGCCAAACCACAACCGCGCCAGATACGGCCCGATCACCCCACGCACCCGCTCCACCAGTCCCTCCCCCCGCAATATCGCCAAATTCGCCAGCGCCGCCGCCGCACAAACCGGATGCCCGCTGGTGGTATATCCATGATTGAAATCCCCCCCAGCCTCCAGCACATCCGCCACCGCGTCGCCCACCATAACCCCGCCCATCGGCAGATACCCGCTCGTCAACCCTTTAGCGACAGTCATCAGATCCGGCGAAAACCCGTAATGCTGGCAGCCGAACCATTCCCCCAGCCGCCCGAACCCGCAAATCACCTCGTCGCTCACGATCAACACATCCCGCTCGCGACAGATCCGCTCCACCTCCTGCCAATACCCATCCGGCGGCATGATCACCCCGCCGGCCCCCTGCACCGGCTCGCCAATGAACGCTCCCACGTTTTCCGCCCCCACGGCATCGATCGCCCGCCCCACCTCGCGCGCCGCCCAAACCCCGAACGCCGCCTGGCTCATCCCCCCACCCTCGCCCCACCACCAGGGCTGCGCCACATGGATCACCCCCGGTATCGGCAGCCCCCCCTGCCGATGCATCCACCCCATCCCGCCCAAACTCGCCCCGCCGATCGAGCTTCCATGATACCCATTCACCCGCGCAACAAAGGCGCTCTTCCCCGGCGTTCCCCGCAGCGCCCAGTAATGCCGCACCATCCGGATTACCGTGTCATTTCCCTCCGATCCTGAATTGGTAAAGAAACTCCGCCGAAACCCCGGCGCCAACCCGCCCAAAACCTCCGCCAGCGCAATCGCCGGCCGCGTCGTCGACTTGAAGAAATTGTTATAGAATGGCAACTGCGTCATCTGCGCGTAAGCAGCATCCGCAATCTCCCGCCGCCCATACCCTACCGCCACGTTCCACAACCCGGAAAACGCATCCAGATACCGCCGCCCGTCCACATCGGTCAGCCACACGCCGTCGCCATGCACGAAGATCCGTGTCCCCTCCGCATTCAACGCCGCCGTATCGCTGAACGGATGAATGTGATGCCGCGCATCGATCGCCCGCAGCCGGTCGGAATCACGCATCGAAACCTCCAATCGAGTAAGGCAAGCAGTTCTTTTTTGGAAAAAAGAACCAAAAAACTTTTGCTCCCTGTCGGCGACCTCTCTCAGCACCCGCGACAAAACCCGAAAGTTTTTTGCTTTCTCAAACGAAACCCCCCTTCCTTTCTTCCCTGTTCATCAACCAACCGTGTCAAACCTTCCCCTGTCCCCCCGCAATCGGCTACAACACCCGTTGCAGGAGTTCGCATCCATGAAACCCGTCATCGGCGTGGTCGCCGACGTCAACACCGCGTCCAAACACACCACCCACACCGTCCAGCACAAATACCTCGCCGCCCTCACCGAAGGCGCCGGCGCACTCCCCCTCATCATCCCGGCCCTCCTCCCCAACACCACCGAAGCCGACCTGGCCCAACTCCTCGCCACGCTGGACGGCCTCCTCCTCACCGGCGCCCTGAGCAACGTAGCCCCCGCCCGCTACAACGCCCCCCAACAAGACCCCGCCTCCCCGTCGGACCCCGCCCGGGACGCCACCACCCTCCCCTTGATCCGCCTCGCCGTCTCCAGCGGCCTCCCCACCCTGGGCATCTGCCGCGGCTTCCAGGAGATCAACGTCGCCCTGGGCGGCACGCTCCACCAATCCATCCACACCACCCCCGGCCTCGCCGACCACCGAGACCCCCCAGGCACGCTCGCCGAACAATACGCCCCCGCCCACGCCGTAACCTTCACCCCAGGCGGCCTGCTCCACAGCTTCACCGGCATGGACACCGCCCAGGTCAACTCCCTCCACCACCAGGGCATTGACCGCCTGGCCGCCACCCTCGCCATAGACGCCACCGCCCCCGACGGCCTCCCCGAAGCCATCCGCCTGAAATCCGCGGACACCTTCCTCCTGGGCGTCCAATGGCACCCGGAATGGCTCCACGCGGACGACCCCCTCTCCACCGTCATCTTCCGCGCCTTCGGCACTGCCGCCCGCGCCCACCAACACCACCGCGCCCCCGCCTTCGCGCACGCCTGACCCCACAACAACGGAGCAAGTTTAATTGGATCTCACCGCCCCGCCGCCGCCCTCCACCTACAGCCCCCACGCCCACACCCTCATCCCCGGCAAACAAGCCCCCTCCGTCCTCGAAGCCTTCGTCGTCGACGTAAACGGCATCGCCCGCGGCAAATGGGTCCCAGCCGAACGCATCCCCGAAGTCCTCGCCAACGGCGTAGCCCTCCCCCGCAGCGTCTACGCCCTCGATGTCTGGGGTTGCGACGTCCCCGAAGCCGGCCTCGCCGTAGGCACCGGTGACCCGGACGGCATCTGCATGCCCGTCGACGGCACACTCCTCCCCGTCACCTGGCTAACCCGCCCCACCACCCAGGTCCTCCTCTCCATGCGCCAGCAGGACGGAACCCCTTTCTACGCAGACCCCCGCCAGGTCCTCGCCCGCGTCTGCGCCCGCTTCGCCACCCTCCGCCTCACCCCAATCGTCGCAACCGAACTCGAATTCTACATCATCGACCGCCGCCGAACCCCCCGCGACCCCGTCTCACCCCCCAGCTCCCACGAAGGCCGCTGGAACGGCTGGCAAACCCAGGTCCTCTCCATCGCCGAACTCCACAGCTTCGAACCCCTCCTCGCCGACATCTTCCATGCCTGCGAACGCCAGAATCTCCCCGCCGACACCGTCGTGCGCGAAAACGGCCCCGGCCAGTACGAGGTCAACCTCAACCACGTCCCCGACCCCCTCCAGGCCGCCGACCACGCCTTCCTCCTCAAACGCATCGTCAAGGGCGTCGCCCGCCAGCACGGCCTGGACGCCACCTTCATGGCCAAACCCTACGGCAACCTCGCCGGCAGCGGCATGCACGTCCACATGTCCATCCTCGACGAGCTCGGCCGCAACATCATGGCCGAACCCAACGGCGCCCCAGCCCCGCGCCTCCACCACGTCACCGGCGGCATGCTCGCAACCCTGCCGGACTGCATGCTGCTCCTCGCCCCCCACGCCAACTCCTACCGCCGCCTCACCCCAGGCGGCCACGCCCCCACCAACGTCACCTGGGGCCTGGACAACCGCAGCGCCGCCATACGCGTCATCACCGCGGGCCAGGCCACCCGCGTCGAACACCGCGTCGCCGGTGCGGACTGCAACCCCTACCTCGCGGTAGCCGGCGTCCTGGCCGGCGCCCTGCACGGCCTCACCCACGAAATCGACCCAGGCCCCCCCATCGACGGCGAACAACGCGAAGGCTACCCCATCCTCCCGGTAAACTGGGACGACGCGATAGACGCCTTCGACGCCAGCGACGTCATGGGCGAACACCTAGGCCTGGACTACCAAGACCTCTTCAGCGCCTGCAAACGCCAGGAACAAGCCGAATTCCGCCGCCGCGTCACGGACGTGGAATACGACGCGTATTTGCAGTCGGTGTAAGCGCAGGGGGCGCCCGCTTTGGGGTAGGGGAAGGCAAGGCGAGGGCTCTGCCCCTCGACCCCGCTGGGGCCAGTCGGCCCCAGACCCCACTACAAATTAACCTGCATCTTTTCGAATCTTTATGGCCTCCTCAACCGCATTCGCCAGATGAGTGCGTATCCAATTGTATCTGTCTGTACTAGTTGAACCCTGGGGATCGTAACACTTCACGGTGGATGAGAGTTTTGCCCCTGTAGTTCCAAAACCAATGTAGTCAAACGGGTTCAAACCCCTTGTAGCAACCTGGCCGTTGAAATCGACTAATCCGTGTATTCGAATGCCTACAATGCCGAGACCGTCTTTCCAAGCTTTTACAATTTCATAGTTTATCCACTTTCGGTTTGCTGTTTCCATACCGACCAAAACTATAGCACAGGTTCTTCGGTCCATTTGGCCGTTAATCCAACGTTTTATCGCGTCATCACCACCTCCTTTAATCGCCTCCCAATCATTGTCCGAGGCGGGCGAGTTCCCTTCAATCGCACCGATATTTCTTACTCTGGCCGCCCGAACGGAATCGGGCCTATAATGAAAACTGAAAAAACAAGCGCGCGGCATGAGCGACTCCATCGTTTGTGAGCATTTTAGCCATTAACTAGCCTTTCGAGAGATAATCTATTATGTTCAAAATGGGCTTGATCAAAGTTGCAGGTTTTGCCGTGGGCCGACCTAACTCTTCAAAGATAGGTCTTATGGTCTCTAGACTCATTGAATAGAACGAAGATAAATCACTTACAACATCGTTCCACAGCTCAGCAGCCATTGAGCCGGAGGCACCAATCGGGATTACGTGGACGCCTGAACGTTTTGCAAGTTCAAACTCGTGTCTTACTCCATCCGCATTAATTATGCTTCCTTCAACTTTCTTGTTTCCCATAACAAAAATTGCAATACCCGCCTGTCCGATAAGCTCTTCTCTATAACGGATGAAAGTTGCTTGCTTTTCGGTTTCGTCCGCGATCCCGATTGGGAAAGGCCGCAGTATCAACTGTTCCTCAATACTTCGCTTTCGTGTAGAATAGATTTGCTGAACTGCACCGGTTACAACAGCGCTCCCAATCCCCAGGCCAAAGCCACTGCTTATGCGGAGGTTTTTCTCGATTAAGCATCTTGCAAGAGTAGATACAAAATCTTCTGTTGCCTCCCTTCCCCAATCCCCAAAATCTGCTGCACTACCTGAAATGAAAATCGTTTGGCGGCGAAACCTGTTTTCTATCGTTTGAAGGATATCGGTTATGTGAGAAAAATCATCGACAAAAAGCGTCCTTATGTTAAAACGGAGCAGGTCTTGAGTTGCAAGAGCTTGTTTAACTTGTGCGTAACTGAAGTCTTGTTCACTCTCGCCTGGAAGACGGCTTCGGCTTCGCATGATACAGAAATGCTGTCGCTGATGGTTAGTGAATGTTGTGCGGATTCTCGACAGGATAAAATCCAGATTGGGATCGCTGAAACTAAAGCCAAGAAAAAGGAAGGTTTTCTCAATCAACTCGCCGGATAGCGCCGTTATAAACGGGGCATGTGTGTTATAGTAATTTTCATAATCATCTTTACTTAATACTGCTTTGTCGGGATGCTCGATATCGCCATGCATTTTGTAGACGATAGCATCTCGCCCACGTCGTGTTGTTGCTAATTGTTCTCTCGTGTACTTTGCGTCGACTCTCTTTCCGCCGCCTTCTAAGGCTTTCTCGATAAGTCGGTCATAGTTAGTGGTCCAGTATGTCCGGATCGGCAATCGCGCAAGTATCTCGTGATTTTTTGTGGGTTGCTTGAGATCGGCAAACTCGTCTACGAGGAGTTGCGAAAGCTGATTTCGATTGGCCGAGTTTGAGTTCAGGTGATACTGCGCGACGGCGACTAAGTCGTTTTCCTTTAGAATATTTAACCCAAGCTCATCAGCTATGTTAGATAACAGGCCGGGCCAATCTACATATCCTGCTTCCTTGGACAGGCCGGCTCCGATAAAAACTGCAGCGTTGTCTTCCCTAAGCTCCCTAACAAACTTGTCGCAAAAGTCGTCCTTATCTCGTTCATTCATTGCACCACCTTATCTCGACATTATTGCCCGCCGACCATCGCCGAAGCAAGCGTAGGGTGGGGTGCGCCTGGGTACCCCACCAATCACACCGACACCACAAACCCCGTCGCCATCTCACAAACCAACGTTGAAACCGCTGCACCACCGTCCCTACCGCCCCCCCCCGAACACCCCCTCAACCTCCACCCCATCCCCCCAATCAGCCGCATACGCCCCCGCGCCACCGCCCGACGAAACATCGAAAACGGCCAATCCCCAACCCGCGCCACCAACCCATGCTTCACCGGATTGAAATGCACGTAATCAACATGCGCGGCATAATCCCGCGCATCCCGAATCGCATGCTCCCAAAACCGCAGCTGCCAAATCCCCCGCTCCCCCTTCGCCACCCGAGAGGCTGACCGCCGCTCCCCACCCGCCACCGCCAAAGACAACCCACGCTTGATCAACAGCCACCGCCCCGAGAAATCCGCATCCCCCTCCGGCAACGTCCAAAACGCATGCAAATGCTCCGGCAAAACCACCCAAGCCTCAATCCGGAACGGCCGCAAAACCATTACCCGCGCCACCGCCGCCCGCAGCACCGCAATCTCCCGCACCAGCAAATCACTCCCCCGATCCGCCAGCGCCACGGTGAAAAAATAACACCCGCCCGCCACCCGCAACCGCCGATACTCAGGCATCCCCCACCTCCATCGTAGGGTGGGGTGCGCTTGGGCACCCCACCACCCCCCGCAACGCCACCCGTGCAACGATGTCGTCGTCCAGACAATCAGCCAAGCCCAGGAAGTAAAGTGAGCGTCGGCCGCGCCCTCGCACCTTGGCCACGGCTCAGCCGCCGCAAGCGGCCCGCCCTGACGGTCCGCCTCGCC
>CAXTJZ010000050.1:0-10402 GCA_964244695.1 uncultured Acetobacteraceae bacterium | reverse complement strand
CCAAGCTTGGCAAATACTCCGCCGCGACAAACGCTCCGCCCTAACCGTCCTCCTAGTAATCACCGCCGGCATAGCCGCCCTCCTGGCCCTGATCGCCCTCCTCCTACCCCCAACCCAAACCGCCGACCGCACATCCCCCCTATACTGGGCCCTACTCCTCCCCTTCGCCTGGTGGGCCGCCTCGCTCGCCGCCTACACGCCCTGGGCCACCAGAACCCTACGCCCCGCCGCCGCCATCGCCGCGCTCACCACCCTAGCCGCCCTGGCCGCAGCCACCGGCACCCAACCAACCATCACCCCCTGGCTGATCGCCACCACAATCGCCACCCCCGCCGCCTCAGCCGCCGCACTCCTCCATCCACCCACGCTCCTCGCGGCGCCCTCGGCCGAGACCTCGCCGAGCTGGCCACCTTCGCCGTAGCCATGGTCCTCACCGCCCAACTCGTCGTCCTCGCCGCCGCCCAAATCCTCAACCACCAACCAGCCATCGGCTCAGCCGAAGGCGACGCCGTCGCCGCCCTGGGCGCCGCAATCAGCCTCGCCCTCTATTACGCAGCCGTGAAAATCTTCGAGCGCCGAAGCATCGTCGAGATCCCCGGCACCCGCAGGCTGGCCCAGTTCGCAACCGGCCTCCTGACCGGCGCCACCCTGTTCGCAACCGTAATAGCCATCCTTCTGGCCGCCGGTGACGCACACCTCACAGCAACCGGCGCAATCCGCCCCGCGCTCCTCGCTCTGGGCAGTGCCGCCGCAGCCGCGATCTTCGAGGAAGTGCTCTTCCGCGCCATGCTGTTCCGCCTGCTGGAGCGCAGCACAGGCATCCCCGCGGCACTCCTCCTCTCCGCCGCCCTGTTCGCGCTGGCCCACGGCGGCAACCCCGGCGCCGCCTTCATGGCCGCCCTCGCCATCTTCGCCTCCGGCCTGCTGCTAGGCGCCGCCTACGCGCTCACGCGCTCCCTATGGTTCCCTATCGGCATCCATCTCGCCTGGAACGCCACCGAAGGCGGCGTCTTCGGCGCGGACGTCTCCGGCCACGGCTTCGCCGGCCTGCTGGCCACAAGCCTCAGCGGCCCAGCCTGGATGACAGGCGGCGCCTTCGGCCCGGAAGCCGGCCTGCCGGAATTACTGCTCTGCACCGCCACTGCGCTGCTCCTGCTCGCACGCGCCAGAACCCGGCCGGCGGAACAAGCCCCCGCCGCCCAATAACCCAGGCCCGAACCCGCCCGGTCAGTGCTCTACGAAAGCCCCCGCCTGAATCATCTTGCTCGCATCGGCCGAAATCGAAGCATCGGACGCGCAAGCCTTCGCGGACAGTGTTTTCCCGCCCTTCAGCACCACCAGCCCGCTCGTGGAATCCGGATCGTTATGCCCGTCCGCGGAAAATGACGTCCGCACCGTCTTGTCGAACACCACGTAGCTGTAAGCCCCGTTCGCAAACGAGATCTGCGTCTCCCCCCCACCCGAAAACATGCGCTCGGCCAAAACCAGCGCCTGGGAAGACATCTCCACCTTCCCGGGAACGCCATAATAATACGTGGCCTTTCCCCCCTCGCCGCAGATCGAGACAACCTTGTGCCCGACCGCGCACGTGAACAGCGCCGTCGCCCCAGCGTCGCACATCGAAGGTGTGGCGGGCGCCGCCATCGCCCCCGAAGCCCCCACCAGCCCCAGCACCGCCACCAGCCCCACCCGCCTCATTGCGCCGGCGTAAGCCCAAAAGTCGTCACCGCCCGTCCGTAAGCCGACCATCGCGCCTCGCTCCCGTTCATCCCGCCATTGACGGTCTGTGTTATCCCATCGAACGCGCCATGCCCCAGCACGGTCGCACTGCGCGGGTTCAATCCGTTGCTGGACCAGAACCGCGCCGCCGTGTCGGACGCCGTATTGGGCTCCGCCAGCGCCTCTGGCCGGTTCTCGAACCCCGCCGCCCGGTAATTGCTCCGCCCCGTCACCTGCATCAGCCCGCGCCCGCGGAACCGGTAGCCGTCCCCGCTCGCCTCGTCCCCATTGCCCAGCCTGTTGGCATATACGTGGTTGGCCAAGGCCTCGGGGTTGTGCGCGTAGGGCTGTGCCGAGGCCACCGTGGGAAACCGCCGCGGCCAGACCGCATGCAGCCGCTCCGCGGAGTAGTTCAGGTTCTCCTCGGTGTTGTGCAGATCCCCGCTCTCCACGCTGATCTGCGCCAGGAACGCCGCCCGCCGCTCCGGCGTGTCTATGCCGTTGGCAGCCATCGCCGTGTTCAGCGGTGCCGCGAACGTGCCAGCCTGCGTCACCGCACGCGGCATGATCGCGCGCAGCTGCGCTTCCGTCACGCTGCCCGCCGCCCCCGCCTGTCCTGCGCCAGGTTGTCCCGCCCCCGGCTGCCCCGCGCCAGGCTGGCCCGCCCCCGGCTGCCCCGCCCCAGGCGCCGGCGCCGCACCCGGGTGCCCCGCAGGCGCACCGCCCTGCCCAGGCACGTGCGGCGCCCCCGGATGCCCGCTTGCGTGCCCGGGCAGACGCAGATGCTGCCCAACCTTCAGCGCGTTCGGGTTGGCCATCCCGTTCAGCTTCGCAATGGCCTGCCACGTGGTCCTGTAATGATGCGCGATGACGGAAAGCGTCTCACCCGGGCGGACAGTGTGCGTGTGCATGGCAATCCTTCCGTTTTCGCAACGCAGCGCGCCCCGGCCCGGTTGCAACCGGTCAGCCGCCCCGCTTGCGCATCAAACCACCATCGCATCCCCGAAACAACTTGCCACTGAACCCACAGAGTTCCTATTATGTTCTCACCAATGAACGCCTACACCCAACCCCAGCCGCCGCGCCACCAGCCGTCGGAGACAGCCGCGCAGCACATGCGCATGCTCTGCCGCCTAGCCGAGCTCGGCATGTCGCTCGCCGAAATCGCCGCCGAGGACGCCGCAGCCGCGGATCCCACCTCCGAGCCCGCACCCCAGCCGCACCCTCCTGCCGAGCGCCCCCGCACCCCCACACGGCCGGAGCACATCCTCGCCTTCACCCGCGTCTCCCGCATCGTCACCGCCGCCATCTCCCTGCACGCGGCGCTCGAAGCCGGCCCCAAACCCGCTTTGCGCACCCGCTCCACCGCCGAGGAGGAGCCAGAGACGGACTACCGCGCCCAATTCCTCGAGGAAGCCTTTGCCGAGGTAGGCCAGCTCAACCCCCACCTCCAGATCAGCCAGCAGGACGCCAGCCGGGCCCTCGCCGCCCGCCTGGCCGCGCCGGAGCACGGGGAACACGGCTTCGCCACGCTCGCCGCCCTGTTCGCCCAGGTCGCCGCGGACATCGGCCTCCCGCCGCACCTGCAGCCCGGCCCCGTCTACGCCAACCTGTTCGAAAAACTCGCCCAGGAACTCCCCCCGGAACCCCCCGACTGACCCCCGCCCCAAGGATCATGCTACCCACCCAGGCATGCTCACCCCGCACGCCCCCAGCTACTACGCCGCCACAGCAAACCCATCCCCACCCCGCCCCCCGCTCCAGGGCGAGGCGCGAACCGACGTCTGCATCATAGGCGCCGGCTTCACCGGCATCTCCGCCGGCCTGCACCTCGCCGAACAAGGCGCCCGCGTAACGGTCCTGGAATCCGCCCAGGTCGGCTGGGGCGCCTCAGGCCGCAACGGCGGCCAGATCGTCAACGGCTACAGCCGGGAGCTGGACGTGATAGCCCGCCGCTACGGCGAAGAAGCCGCCGAAAACCTGGGCAGCATGGCCCTCGAAGGCGGCCAGATCATCCGGGACCGCGTAGCCAAATACCAGATCGACTGCGCGCTCACTCCAGGCAACGCCATAGCCGCCTTCACCCACCGCCAGCTCCGCAGCCTGGAACACGCCAAGAAAACCTGGGAAAAACACGGCCACCACACCCTGCAGATCACCGACAAGCCCGGCCTCGCCAAATACGTAACCACCACCCGCTACCAAGGCGCCCTGCTTGACCCCCTGGGCGGCCACGTCCACCCCCTGAACCTGGTCCTGGGCGAAGCCGCCGCCCTGGAATCCCTAGGCGGCACCATCCACGAACACTCCCCCGCCACCGCCCTCACCGCCCGCACCGTCAAAACCGCGACGGGCGAAATCCACGCCACCCACATCCTGGTCTGCGGCAACGCCTACCTCTCCCCCCTGCTGCACCCCGAAATCGCCAACAAGATCATGCCCGTCAGCAGCCAGATCCTCGCAACCGTTCCCCTGAACCCGGACCGCCTGGCCGCCCTACTCCCCGCCAATTACTGCATTGAGGACGCCAACTACTTCCTGGACTACTACCGCCGCACCCCGGACCACCGCCTCCTCTACGGCGGCGGCACCGTCTACGGCGGCCGAGACCCCGCCAGCATCGAGGCCAAACTCCGCCCCCTGATGCTGAAAACCTTCCCCAGCCTGACCGACGTCGAAACCGCCTACACCTGGAGCGGCAACTTCGCCCTGACCCTCCCCCGCATCCCCCATGTCGGCCGCCTCACCCCCACCACCCTCTTCAGCCACGGCGACTCCGGCCACGGCGTCACCACCACCCACCTCCTCGGCCGCCTCCTCGCCGAAGCCACCCTCGGCCACCCCGCCCGCTTCGACGCCTTCGCCAGCCTCCCCTACCTCCCCTTCCCAGGCGGCCGCGCCCTACGCCTCCCGCTGACAATCGCCGGATCCTGGTACTACCGCGCCCTGGACCGCCTGGCCTAAAGGCGGTTTTTCATGGCAAAGCGCGCTCGTTGCAGGGTATAACCCTGCCTGCGGCAGGTCCGAGGGGAAGGCGGGGCTCGCCGCTACCGGACAGACGTCATCGCGTGAGAATATCTACTGGTTAAGCGAACATGACACCGCGATCGCCGACGTCCCGGATGGGTCACCGCGCCACCTCCATTGCCCTGATTGCGCGCGGCTTCGGCCAACCCGCCTGCCGAAACAGCTGCAAAACACCTCGGCACCGACAACCCTCAGGCTTTCTGAACGCCAACGAATGAGTCTTCCATGACGTGGATATCGAAGATGCGTAACATCCTCACGCTCAAGCAGGCCGCCTCGCTCCCGTCGCCGCCTCCCGAGGCCGTGATGCCGACAAGCGCCGAGCCGGAGGCGCCGCTCGTCCAGTCCCCGGAAGCCAAGCCCGCCACGTTCTACCGCGCGCAGCTTGCCACCCTGTTTGCGGAAAGCAGGCTAGCGGAAGCCGAGAGCCTGTTTCACAGCGTTCCCGCCCAGCTCCACACACAACTCTGGTTCATGCTGTCGGGACTGAGGCTCGGCATACTCACGCGAAACGACCACGCCACCGGCCGCTTCATCGCCATCCTGTGCGCGGCGGAACATCGCAACGGCACGGGCCTGCTGCTGGCGTCCCGCATGCTGCGCCAAGCCGACCGGCTGGATCAGGCCGACACGGTCCTGGCTCGCTGGACCGCGCTGTTTCCGGAGTCTGAGCAGGCCTGGCGCGAGGCTGCCGCCATCGCTAGGAAAAACGGGCAGCGAGAGCTCGCAGCAGACCGGCTCGCCAAGCTGGCCGAACTGCCCACCGCCTCAAAGGACGACCTCTATGACGCAATAACGGCAGCGGCCGAACTCGGTCGCCACGATGCCGCCCGTATGCTTGCCGAAACGTCTAAAACGCCCCCCGCCGGTGACGATCCGGCAGCCCTGGCCGCCGCGGCTAAAGCGGCGTCCACCGCCGACCAGCCCGACCTTGCCGCCGAGAAGCTTGCGCAACTTGCGGCGCTTACTCCGGATGATGCGGCCGCCGCTGTCAAGGCGGCCCTGGCCCTGCTCGTCAAGAAGCGGAGCAGGGCGCGGCGCATCGGCTACGTGCTGGCGCGGCTGGAGGGCCTGCGGCTCCGTTTCCCCGACCACCTGGGCTGTTACACCGCCACCCTTGACGCTCTGCGCGAGATCGACGGCTTTGAGCAGGCGGAGGCGCTCGCAGCCGGGTGGGCGCCGCGATGGGGCAGCAAGCCCATTTTCGTGCTCTCGCGCCTTCGGGTGGCCGAAGAACGCGGCGCCTGGGAGGACGCGCTTGTCCAGATACAACAGGCGCGCGCGATGCTGCCCCCAAACCCCGCATTCGATTCGGCCCTGGTACGCGTTCTGGCCGGCCTTGAGCGCTACGGCGACGCCGAGACTGCCGCGCACGCAGGCTTGGCGGAGTTCCCGGCAAATAGGGGCCTGCTGCGCGAGTTTGCCCGCATCGCCGTCCGCCAGGGAGACTTGCAGCTCGCGCTGGAGCGCTGGCTGGAGGCCGAACGCCAGCGTCCCGGCGACAACACAATTGGCCAGGAACTACGTTCGATACGAGGCCAGATCGCCAACCAGGGGCTCTGCGAGCGTAACGAAGCACCGCCGGACGCCGAGGAGGACATTCTGAACCGCTTCGAAAGTCTGGGCGGTACCGTGTTCGGCTGCGAGTTCGGCATGGTCCAGCAAGGGTGCAATGCCGGTTCGGTAGGCTTGCTCAAATGGAGCACCTATTCGATCGGCACGGTCACGGAAATCCTGGAGAATCAGCTCGCCGACATCGGGTCTGTCGAGACAACCACTCTGACGACTGTCCGGATCGCCGCAGGAAACGAAGAGTACCTGATAAACGACACGCGTCATAAATTCGGCGCACACACGTTCATCAAGGTGAAGGACATGCCTCCCGAGCGAGCACTTGCGCAGGGCAGGCGCCGGTTCAAGTTCTTGGCCGGCAAACTGATGGACGACCTGAAAGCCGCACAGCGGATCATCGTCTTCAAGGCCGTAGGCCGGGTCATCGAACCCGAACTGTATCGCCTGTTGAAGGCCCTACAGGCTTTCGGCGACCATGCGCTGCTCTGTGTCACGAAGGCCGATGAAGGCAATCCCGCAGGCACGCTGAGGGAAGTTAGCCGTGGCCTCTATATCGGCTACATTAGCCGGTTCATGAAAGACAACACTGGCGACGCCCTGGGAATTGACATTGCAGGGTGGCGGGAACTCTGCACCAAGACGGAAGACGCCTGGAATGCTAATGCAAAAGATGGCCTGGCTCTTGAAGAAAAGAAGCAAGGAACTCTTGTTCCGTTGCGCTTTCAGCCGTCGTGACTTGTTCTCGGGCACCTAGCTTTTGCCGTCGCGAAAGGAAGCAAGTCTTTCGGTCGGGGCTCGAAGTTCAAAATTAACATCTTCAGCACTCGGGGCAGTGTTATCTACCAATCCCGCATAGGAGATAGCCTCTGAGGCCGCCGGGGTGTTTGTTCCGAAACGTGGATCTCCAATTTCTTACGAGGACTGCCTGCTTTCTACTCCGCGTCAGCTTCCACAAAGCTGTCCGCCGAGAACTCCCGATGCTCCGTGTGGCCGCGCCTGTCGATCGTGAGATCGTTGGCGGGCGGCTGCGCCGGGCGCGCGTTGCGGTCGTGGTTCAGCCTCGCCTTCTCGGCGCGAAAGGTGAGCTGTCTCAGAACGTCTATCAGCAAGTCGTGCGCTTCCACCGTCATGCGATCGAGGCTCTGGCCAACGTTCGGCACGCTCACCACCAGCTCGGCGACCGGCAGCATGGAGTTGGTGACCGAGAAGGTGAACTGTGCGCCGCCATGGGTGGGCAGGTCCATCCGCGCCAGCACGATGTTGTAGTTGTTCAACCCGTCGCGGGGCGCCAAGCGATCTTCAACTTCTATCATCTTTGTCCACCTCCGCAAAAACCGTTCTGAAACTGTTATGCTTCAGTATGTCCGGACCTGCCAGCCCGGCTGCAGGAGGAACGCGTTTTTTTTACGCCAGCGGCGGGTAGGTCACGCCCGTCAGCTGTTCGGACACTGTCCAAAGCCGTTCCCAGGTAGTCCGGTCTAGTGCCTGTGGCGAGATCTGCGCCAGCGCCGGCGCGCCGCGGACTTCCAACAGCCCGTTCGGGCCCCAATACTGCCCACCCACCACGTCCGGCATGGTAGCCGCGTACAGGCCGGGCAGCGCGCCGCGCGCCGCACTTTGCCCCAGCACGCTGATCCCGATATTGATGACGCGCGCAGCAGCACCGGGCATGCCGGTGGACGCGATAAAATTGGTGGTCGAGACGCCAGGATGTGCGGCCACACTGACTAAGCGCGAGCCAGCCAGCCTAGCGCGGCGGTCCAGTTCCAGCGCGAAGATGAGGTCCGCCAGCTTGGACTGCCCGTAAGCCACCCGGCCGTTATAAGGGTGCTCGGTCTGCAGATCCTCGAAGTTGATGCGGCCGCGCCGGTGCGCGATGCTGGCGATTGCCACCACGCGAGGGCTAGGCGCACGCAGCAGGACAGGCATCAGGCGCCCGGTCAGGGCGAACGGCCCGAGATGGTTGGTGGCGAACTGCCGCTCGAACCCGTCCACCGTCACTGCGCGTTGTGCCTGCAGCCCAAGGCCCGCGTTGTTGATCAGGATGTCCACCTGCGGCAGCGTGTCCGAGGCGCGTCCGGCAAACTCGCCTATTGAGACTAGGCTAGCCACGTCAAGCGCCATCACAGTCAGCCTCGCTTCGGGGTGGGCGCCGCGTATGCGGGCCGAGCAGGCGTGGCCGCGCGCGGTGTCGCGCACCGCCATCACCACTTCGGCGCCATGCGCCGCCAGCCGCAAAGCGGCCTCATAGCCTATGCCGTTCGTGGAGCCTGTGACCACGGCGACGCGGCCGGCCAGCGAGGGTATCTTGTCGGCGGTCCAAGCGGTCATTTCTGTGCTCCCTCGAAGTCAGGAGGGCTGTAGCACAAAGGAAGAAAGCGCGTCCTTTTTGAAGTAGAACCAAAGACTTCCGCTACCTGAAGGTAGCCAGACGGCCGATTGGCGTTCCAATGACCTCGTCTGCCTGCATGACCAAATTTCCTCGCACCACTGTAGCCATTGGCCAGCCTTGCACCTGTTTGCCGTGAAAGGGGGTCCAGCCGGCTGGCGTGGCGATCCAGTCGTTCTCGATGGTGCGTCTTTGTGCCATGTCCACTAGGGTGAAGTCCGCGTCGTAACCAGCGGCGATGCGGCCCTTGGTGACCGCGCCATACACCCGCGCCGGTCCCGCCGCCATAAGGTCCACCATGCGTGCCAGGCTCAGCCGGCCCGCATTGACGTGGTCCAGCATGATGGGCACGGCTGTCTGCACGCCGGTCAGCCCGGCCGCCGTATCCGGCCAGGGCCGCGCCTTGGCAACATGGGAGTGCGGCGCGTGGTCGGAGCCGACCGTATCCACCCTTCCGTCCCGTACCGCAGCCCAGGCGGCCTCGAAGTGGCGCTGCGTGCGGATCGGCGGATTCATCACAGCATAGGCGCCGAGCTGCTCGTAGCATTCGGGGCCGATCTGGGTGAGGTGGTTCACCAGCACCTCGGCGGTGGCGATGTCGCGGTGATCGCGCAGGAAGTCGAATTCCTCCGCCGTGGAGACGTGCACGATGTGCGCCGGGCGGCCTGTCTTACGGGCGAGTGCCACGATGCGGCGCGTGCCCAAAACCGCGCATTCCTCGTCGCGCCATTCCATGTGGCGCGCGTACGGCTCGCCACTGTGGAACAGCGCCCGGCGCGCCTGCAGGCGGTACTCGTCCTCGGAATGAAAGGCGATGCGGCGGTGGCCGGAGCGCATGACGGCCTCGATGCCGGGGTCGTCCTCGATCATCAGGTCACCGGTGGAGCTGCCGGCGAACAGCTTGATCGCGCAGACTCCTGGTGCGCGTTCCAGCATGGCCAGGTCTGGCGTGTTGGCGCGGGTGGCGCCGATATAGATGCCAAAATCGCAGTAGCTGTGGCCCGGGACATAGGCCTGCTTCCAGGCCAGCGTAACGGAGTCTGTTATGGCGGGCGCCGTGTTCGGCATGTCGAACACGGTGGCGATGCCGCCGAGCACCGCCGCGCGCGTGCCGGACGGGATGCTCTCCACACTGGCGTCGCCGGGATCACGCAGGTGGACGTGCGGATCGATGAGGCCAGGGAGCACGTGAAGGTGGCGGGCGTCGAGCGTTATCTCGGCGGTGTCGGCGCCGGTGGCTGCGAGGGTTACTACGCGGCCATCCCTGGCGCCCAGGTCGGTTTGGGTTTCGCCCCAGGGAGTGACGGCTGTGCCTCCGCGTATCAGGAGGTCGTAATGGGCGGGCATACGTCGCTCCAAAGGAAGAAAGCAGTTCTTTTTTGAAAAAAAAGAATCAAAAAACTTTTGACTCCCCGTCGCGCACCTGTCCGGCCAGTCACCGGCAGGGAGCAAAAGTTTTTTGCTTCTTCTTTTCAAAAAAGAAGGCCTTGCTTCGCTTCGTATGGCAAGCCGAGTCGAGTCTACTTCCGCCCCTGGTGTGCCCGGCACCACAGCGTGGTATGGAGCCCGGCAAACAGGATGGGACCAGCCAGCGACGATGGGTGTCTTCAAGGACAATATGTTCAACGAGCGGCAGAATGCCTCGGCGAAGGCCAAGCAGGCGCTGCTGGAGAAGTTCAAGGCCAAGCCGGCGCC
>CAXTJZ010000049.1:13033-19368 GCA_964244695.1 uncultured Acetobacteraceae bacterium | reverse complement strand
GCCGAGTCTGTGCGTGGTGCCGCAGGGAAGGATGACGGGCGAGAACAACCCGAAGACCGGCCTGAAATCCAGATCGTGGCGGCGGCGGACGAACAGCAGCAGCGCCGCCGGTATCGAGAAATAGGCTGCCGCGATCAGCAGGTCGGACACCGCCTCCAGCCAGACCAGGCCAGGCTGCCACGCCAGACAGAAGTCATGCGGGGTGAATTGGGAGCAGTCGGACAACCCGGTCACGCGAACTCTCTGGTCATTGGAGTCCCTTGCGCCGTGGTACGGGTGATCGGAGGCAAACCGTAAATCGAATGTCAGCCTGTTGGAAGTCGGGCGACCCTGTGCCGGTTTGTGCCACAGGTTTACTCCGGCTCCAGGCTCTGCAGGGTCGGGCACAGCCGCATTGCCATTCTGCCGCGCGGCAGGCACAGCATCCTGGGACCTACACACACGATCGGGGCAGCCTGCATGGTTGAGAACGTTATGCCGAAAGACGCGTGGGCCGCGCTGCTGGCGGACAAGCAGTCCCGGCTGGTCGATGTGCGGACGGAACGGGAATGGCAGCTTGTCGGCGTGCCTGATTTGGCCGAGGCAGGCACGGCGCCCTTGCTGCTGAGCTGGCAGTTCCCGACCGGCATGGTGAACCCGGCCTTCATTGCGGAACTGCGCGATGCCGGGGTGGCGCCGGGGGAGACGCTGTATTTCCTGTGCCGTAGCGGGGTGCGCAGCCTGGCGGCAGCGCAAGCCGCCGAGGCGGCCGGGTTCGGCACCTGTTACAACGTGGCTTTCGGTTTCGAGGGTCCGCAGGGGACGGGCACGGGATGGAAGGCCGATGGGCTGCCTTGGCGGATGTGAGGCGGCCGGGCTGTCAAAGCGGACAACAGGGCTGCTCGCATCGGATGCTTCAGCCGTACATGCCGTCGCAAGCGAACTTGAGTGCGGAGAAGGCACGGCAGCAAAGGCCTGTAATCACACTTGCCACGTAAACGTGTGTGTCCGTGTAGTTGCTAGACAGACCGATGCCGCTACAGCCGGTAAACACGTTCCGCCCACGCCCAGCTCTTGATAAGCCGAGCGAGAGCAGCGCGTAGCCTACGCCCCCGAGCTAAATGTGGAACTCTCAGCGCAAGCAAAACTTGGAGGGGCAGAGCCCCTAGCGTTGCCCTCACGCGAGGTCCGGCTGGTCCTGCTCGCCAAACACCATCGCCGGCTCCAGAGCCGCCTCTTCGTCCTCTGCCGCCTGGCCCACGGCCTCGCCGCGCGCCTGGCGCTCGGCCTCTTCCGTGCTGCGCGCCACGTTGGCGATTACGCCGATGGTGACTTCCGGGTGCAGGCTCACGTTTACCTTGTGCAGTCCCAGCGTCTTGATCGGGTGCAGCAGGATCACCTGTGACCGGCTGATCGTCAGCCCGCCCGCCGTGCAGCCGTCCGCGATGTCGCGGTTGCTCACGCTGCCATACAGGCTACCGGACTCGCCGGCCTGGCGGACAATCACCACCTTCATCCCATCCACGCGCTCGGCCAGCCGCTCGGCCTCCTCGCGGCGCTTAAGGTTCTGCGCCTCGAGCTGGACGCGCTGCTGCTCGAACTGCGCGAGGTTTGCCTTGTTCGCGCGTATGGCGCGCTTGCCGGGCAGGAGAAAGTTGCGGGCATAGCCCGGCTTGACCTTCACCAGGTCCCCCATCTGGCCGAGCTTCTCGACGCGCTGGAGGAGGATCAGTTCTACCTGTGCCATGATCTGCGCCCCTCAGGAGACGATGTATGGGAGCAGCGCCAGGAAGCGCGCGCGCTTGATGGCCTGCGCCAATTCGCGCTGCTTCTTGGCGGACACGGCCGTGATCCGGCTGGGCACGATCTTGCCGCGCTCGCTGAGGAAGCGGCTGAGCAGACGGACGTCCTTGTAGTCGATCTTCGGCGCGTTCGGGCCGCTGAACGGGCAGCTCTTGCGGCGGCGGAAGAACGGGCGACGGGCGCCTACGGCCGCACGGCGGGCGGCGACGTTTACTTCGCCGGAATCGGTATCTGACATGGTTGTCTACTCTTCGCCTGGTTCGTTGAGGTCACGGGCGCGGAATTCCTCGCGGTCGTCATAGCCACGCTTGCGGCCGGATTCGAAGCGGCCGGCAGGCTTAGGCCCGCGAAAGCTGCGCTCGCGATCATCGGACTTGCGCGCCAGGATGGCGGAGGGGTTCTCGTCGATCTCGTCCACGCGAATGGTCATGAAGCGCAGCACGTCCTCGTTCAGGCCGAGCTGACGCTCGATCTCCTTCACGCTGGCCGGCGGGGCATTCAGGCCCAGCAGCATGTAATGGCCCTTGCGGTTCTTCTTGATCCGGTAGGAAAGCGAGCGCAGGCCCCAGTATTCGCGCTTGTCGACCGTGCCGCCGTCAGCCTCTAGCTGGGTGGCGATGGTGTCGGCGACGGCTTCGACCTGCTGCTGCGTGACATCGTTCCGCGCTATCAGCACGGTTTCGTATAATGGCATGTGTGGTCCCTATGGCTGGTGGGCTCGCGGGAGGCGAGCATAGCCGCAGCATTGCCTTGCTGTGGCAGGGGTGGGGGTTTTAGGCAGGCGGCAAGGCAGAAAGCAAGGCCTTCTTTTTTGAAAAAAAGAAGCAAAAAACTTTTGCTACTCCGCTGCCGAGAGGCTTGCGTGTTTCCTGCGGCGCACGGCTGGTGCAAATGCGGGGCAGTAAATTTTTTTTGGTCCTTCTTTCAAAAAAGGACTGCTTGCTTTGGTCGTAGACTAAGCGTGGTGGAAAAGAACTTCAGCAAAGCGGCTTTGGTCGAGGCTTTCGAGCGCATCGGGCGTGCCGCTGCCGAGAACCGCACCATGCTGGACATCGCCGTCTATGGTGGCTCGGCGCTAATGCTCGCCAGCAACTTTTGCTTTGCCACGGAAGACGTGGACATTGCGGCCCTGGACACGCCCTGGCCGGACTGGCTCTCCGGCGCGGTTGCCGCCATAGCACGTGATAACGCCTGGTCACCGGACTGGCTGAACGATGCCGTGCAGTTTCATCTGAGCCCGCTTGCCGGACGTGCAACTGACCATGTCGAGTTCGGCACGTTCCCCAAGGCCGGGGAGCCGGGACTGCGCGTGAGCGTGCCCTCGCTTGACTACATGCTGGCCTTGAAGCTCAAGGCGATGCGCATCAATGACCCGGTGAAAGGCGTCCGTGAAATCGAGGACATACGTGCGTTGCTGCGAGCCGCGCGGGTCGGCAACATCGACGACGCGGTTTCGGTTCTTGCGCGCTTTTTTCCGCGGTCAGCCGAAAACCCGAGCGCGAACGGTTCTTCCTGAAACATATTTGGCCGGACGGAGAAGCCGACAGTGACACGCCCGAGTACCCTCTCTGAGGCAGCAGGGCGGATTGCCGGCGGCGTTCCGGCCGAGATCGCCATTGCCGAGTTCCTGGATACTTTCTACCTCGCGCCGCCCGACAAACGATTGGCCGCGCTCGAAGACGAGCCCGCGCGCACCTGCGATGATCGGACAGACGCCCTTCTGGGAGCGATCTGCGAGTATCTGGCCAAGCGGTATGGATTGCCTGTCGTGCCTGGCTGGGCAGGAGAACCCTGCCGTTTTCTGCACGATCCGTGGTTCACCACCGCGTCGGCGGCGAAAGGGATGCGCGAGTTCCTGACGTTTTCCTCGCCGGCAGAATTCAATCATCGGAACATATTCACGGAAGCGCAGCCGTTACGCCGGGCTTCTGAGAAACAGGTGAAGCAAGGAGTCCGATGAAGCCGTAACCGGACGTGAGGCGGCCATTCCCGTATCACAAAGGCGAAGACCAGCAGGACAGGCACGGCGACAGCGGAGTAAAAGTCTTTTGCTTCTTTTCTTCAGAAAAGAAGGCCTTGCTTCTCTTCCTTACGCCCCAACAGCCCGGGCAATCAGCTTCTCATAGTTCGCGATATACACACCCATATCCAGATTAGCCTCCGCCCAGGCCCGCGCTCCCGCACGCAGGCGCGCAGCCATCTTGGTATCCTCCAGCATCGCCAGCACGTGGTCCGCGATCGCGTCGGGCTGCAGGAACGGCGCCAGGCGCCCGCTCACCCCGTCGGTGACGAACTCGCGCACCGGTGCGGTGTCGCTGACCACCAGCGCGCAGCCGGCGGACATCGCCTCGCGCAAGGACCAGGAAGCGACGAAAGGATAGGTGAGATACACATGCGCGTCAGAGCGCTGCAGCAGCTTTACGTATGTCTCGTATTGCACCCGGCCGGCAAAGTGCACGCGACTCAGGTCCAGCTTGCCGTGCAACTCGTCCTGCATGTGCTCGCGCCAGGTGCCTTTGTTGGGCTTGGCGCCGTAGCTTACGCCGTCGCCGCCCACCAGGATCACGCGGGTGTCGGGCCGCGCGTCCAGCAGGCGCGGCAGGCTGCGCATGAACACGTGGAAGCCGCGGTAGGGCTCCAGGTCGCGCACCACGTAGGTGACCAGCTTTTCCGCGGGCTTCACCTTGTAGCCGGCCAGCGTCACCACGCGGCGGCGTAGATCCGGGTTCGGCCGGCAGACGTCCAGGTTCACGCCTTCCTGCAGCACGTGGATCTTGTCGCGCGCCCAAGCGGGGTAGGTGCCGTGCTGGAACGCCGTGGGTGTCTGCCCCAGCCCCGGGTTGGACAGCGCCAGCAGGTTGACGGCGTTCTTCGCCCTGATCCGCGCGGCCATGTCGGGCGCCGGCGGGAATTCGGGGTCGAAGCCCACGTCGTAGCCGTGCAGGTTGTAGTAGAATTCGTGGTAGCCCAGCAGCGGCGCATCCGGCCACACGTCGTTCACGTGCAGCATCTCGCCCCAGCCCTGGTGGCCGATGATGATGTCCGGCGTGAAGCCGAGCGCTTTCAGGCTGACCGCCGTGCGCGCCACGCTGTCCGCCCGCAGCAGCGCCATTTCCATGTCGCGCGCCATCAGGTGCCAACTCGCCGCGGCTTTCACGTCCGGTGCCGCGCGCACCACCTTGCGCACGCCGGCGATCTGGTTGCGCTGCGCTTCGGTGATGAACAGCAACTCGTGCGCGTTCTGCTCGGCGAGGTGGCGCAGCAGGTGCAGGAACTGTGCGGGGAAGTTCTGGTGGAGGAAGAGGTATCTCATAGGCAAGCAGAAGCAAGCAGTCCTTTTTTGAAAAAAAGGACCAAAAAACTTTTACTCCGCTGTCGCGGACTCACCGGACGAGTCCGCGACAGCGGAGTAAAAGTTTTTTGCTTCTTTTTTTCAAAAAAGAAGGCCTTGCCTACTTCTTTCCCCGCCCCGCCTTTGGCGCAGGCGCCGCCGCCACCTTGGCCTTCGCAGGCTTGGCCGGCTTGGCCGCAGGTGCCGCCTCCGCGCGTCCGCGTTCGATCAGCTGGATACGGAACGCCTCCAGCGGCGACATGCTCTCCGCCTGGCAGGGCTCGCCGTTGTCCAGCGGGCCCACCTTGGTGCCATCGACGAAGCTGGCTTCCAGCACGCAGTCGAACCGCTCGGCCGCCTCGCCGCGCAGGCGCATGCGCAAGCCCAGTATGGGCAGGCTCATGCCGCGGCTGCCGCAGTACTGGCCGCCTTCCGCCCATGGGCTCAGCCAGCCGCGGCCAAGCACCGCCTGGTATTCCACGTCGCCGGGGCCCACCGCGCCCTTGGGCGAGACGGCAAAGCCCTCGATCCAGGCCTTGCTGTCCGGCTTGCCCATCCAATCGCCAAGCTTGGTCAGCACGTCACCACGGCCCTGCACATGGGCCACGACCTCGGCGGCGCGCGCGGCATCCGTGTCGGATTGCGCGGGGGCGGCTGCCGGTGTGTTCTGCGGGGCAGCGGCGGCACCGGGACGGGCCTGCTGGGCAGGAGCC
Organism: uncultured Acetobacteraceae bacterium; assembly: GCA_964244695.1. GTDB lineage: Bacteria > Pseudomonadota > Alphaproteobacteria > Acetobacterales > Acetobacteraceae > BOG-908. Next base: position 13,542 of record CAXTJZ010000049.1, on the reverse strand, counting down.
GCGTTCGCCGCGGCGGGCACCGGCCGCGCCTGGGTCTGGGCCTGGGGCGGCTGCGCAGCGCCTGGCGCCACGCCGAGCGGCGGCAGGCCGCTTGCTTCGGCCAGGCGCAAGATCTGCAGCTTCGGCGCCTCGCTCGTGCTGTTCGGCGCCTGGTAGATGGTCACCAGTATCTGCGCCGGGCCGCGCGTCACGCGCACCAGCGCCGCGCCGTTCCAGCCGCCCAGCCAGCCGTCATCGCGGAAGCTGCTTATGGTCACCGCTTCCGGACGGAACACCGGCCCTGGCGGAACGGACACGCGCACGCCAGGCAGGCCGGTGCCAGGGTCTGGCAGGGCGCTGCCGGGTGCGTTGAACACGCAGTACAGGCCTGCCTCCAGCGTCATCACGTTGGCCGACACCTTCAACTCGGTGACTACTCTTTGGGCTTGGGGTTTCTGGTCACTCACTGCGTCATCGAGCTCCGGCTTTGAGTTGCGTTATCCGGCGGGTGCGGGCGGGAAGAAAGGGGT
>CAXTJZ010000049.1:5237-13023 GCA_964244695.1 uncultured Acetobacteraceae bacterium | reverse complement strand
GGCAAAAAGTTTCAGCTTCCGCAAGAAAGGCGCAGCAAGGCATCATTGAGCCGGGCCGGCGGCAGGCCGAGCGGCAGCACCCAGCCGCGCCCGTGCGCGCGCACCCGCTCCGCCGGCGTGCCGATGTCGAACACCGCGGCAGACAGGCCGGCGTGCCAGATGTCGGTGAGCGCGTAGCACCAGGTCTCCGGCCAGATTGAGGGCACGAACGCCATGTGTGCGCCCTGGGCACGTATCAGGCCGGCGGCCTCGGCGCGGGTGAACTCGCCGGTGATGAAGGCCCGGCCGGTCGCCAGCAGGGCGTCGTCGTCGCTCGTATAGCCGATGACGGTGAAGAACAGGTCGAGGCCGCGCTCGGCCGCATCGCGTGCGCAGGCAAGCAGCACGTCCGCGCCTTTCTCCAGGCCGATGGCGCCCACCACGGCCACGTGCAGCGATCCCGTGCGCGGGATCGCGCGCGGCGGGCTGAACGGCGGGTCCTCCTCCCAGGCGCGCACGCTGGGGACCACGCCGGGCACATGGCGGGACACACGCCGGGCTACGTCGCCCGAAGGGACGATCACGGACGTGGCGCGGCGGAAATCGCTGGCGCTGCGCCGGCGCAGGCTGGCCGGCGAGACAGGGTCGTCGATGCCGCGGCCCCATTGCGCCAGGCACGATTCGCATTGCCTGGCGTCGGCCTCGCCGCAGAACCGGCCCTCTCCGGTGACGAAGGAGAGGCGCGCGCAGAACCAGGCATAATCATGCACCCATACTTCGTAGGGGACGCCGAGTGTGGCCAGCAGACCCATCACGCTGTGGTCATGGCCGAGCAGGTGGTGCAGTTCGGCGCGCACCGGGCGGCCCGGACTCAGCAGACGGGCGAGCGGGCCCAGCTCGCGCGGCAGCGCGTAGGCCAAGTTGGGAAAGCCGCCTTCTGCGTCGCCCACCTCGCACAGGCCGTCTGTGGCGCGCAGTATCACAGGCGCCTGGCCTTGCGCGCGAATCGCCGCGGCACGCTCGGCGACGATGCGCGCCGTGCCGCCGCCCATGTCGTGGGTGATCAGCAGGACGCTCCCGGCAGCCGGCACCGGGCGGGCGAGCCAGCGCGCGGCATCCAGCCGGCGCCGCGCGCTGGCCAGCCCGTCGGCCGCGAGGAAGGCCGCGACCTGCGCGCGGTACTCCGGATGGCGCGCGTGCAGGATCGCCAGGTTGCGGTGCAACAGGTCCAGACGCGCACCTCCGAACGACGTGCCGCCGAGATGGGCAACGAAGACGGCAGGCACCGCCACGTGCCGCCAGCCGAGCGCACGGGCACGCTCTGTGAAGTCGTTCTCCTCGCCGTAGCCCTGGGCGAAGGTGTCGGCATCGAACAGGCCGGTCTCCGCCAGGCAGTCCGCGCGGATGAACATGCAGAAGCCGTGCGCGGTTGGCACATCGACCAGCCTTCCGGCGTTGGCCTCTGCCGCCAGCGCGGCCAGGCGTTGGGTCTCCGCCAGGCCGGGCGCCGGGTTGCCGCCGCCAGGGTCGGGCTCCGGGTAGCTGAATATGCTCGCCTCGTTGGAGAGCGGGGTGGCGGTGCCGATGTCCGCCGCGCTGCAGGCGGCCGCGCGCAGCGTATCCAGCCAGCCCGGTGCTACCAGCGTGTCACTGTTCAGCAGCACGGCGTGGCGCCCGGCTGAAGCGCGCAGCCCGGTGTTGACGGCCGCCGGAAAGCCGCGCGCGCCTGCCTCGGTGTGCAGCAGGACGATGCGTCCCTGCCCGGCCAGGCGGGTGAGTGCCGCAACGAGCGCGGGTTCCGGCGAGGCGTCGTTGACGGCCACCACCCGGTCCGGGGCGGCGATGGTGGCGAGCACGGCGGCAACGCAATCCAGCGTCTCCCGCAGGCCGCGATAGACCGGGATGATGACGTCCGCACCCAGGCTTGCGTCAGGTGTGCGGGCCCAACCCGGGTTGGCTGGCGGCAGCACGTCTGGCGTGGCTGGCGGCAAGGGGCTGCCAAGCAGGTCCCGCCCGTCCGGGCCGGCCACGCGCACGGTCTGCCCGGGCGGCGCTGAACAGGCGAAGGCGCGCGGCCGCGCGAGCGGCGCCGCGCCGTCCACCTGGTCACGCGGTTCGCTGGCGGTGAAGCGCGCAAGCTCCGCCCCGTCTTGCGACAGAAGGCGCAGCACCGGATCCTGTCCAGGTGCGGCAGGGAGCCACGCGTAGCCGGACACCAGGTCGCCGTGCCGCTCGGCATAGCCTTCGACACGCGTGATCGCGGCCAAATCGATCGGACTGCCTGACAGGCGACGGCTGCCGGCGCGAACCTCGAGCAGCGTCGCGTCCCGCCAGCTTTCGGGCAGCGGGATGTTACCCTTCGAATCCGGCGTGGCAGCAACGGGCACGCCATCGAGAGACACGCGGAGCTCGGCCCCATCGGCCGCGCCGGTGAGCAGCACGCCATCGGCGCGCAGACCGCACCAGCCCGCCGCGCCGGCGATCCGGCCGGCCAGACGGATCAGGCCGGGGTCGGCCTCGAAACCGGACAGGCCGGCGTGGAGCGCAGCACGCGCGGCTTCCTCCTCGCCAAGCGCCAGGCGGCAGGCGGCAAGGCCGGACCAGCATTCGCGCACCTTGAAGCGACGCGCCATGCCTTCGAACAGCGGCGCGGCGCCGGCGGCATCGCCTGCCTGCAGCCGGCGGAAGGCGAGCTGGAAACGGAGGTTCTGGTCGGCGGGGGCCAGGCGATGCGCCCGCTCCAGCCAGGCCAGGTTGCCGGCCTCGCCGCGTCGCCAGGCATCCTGCGCGCGGGCTTGGGCTGGGCGGGTGTCCAGTTCGGGTTTTGGGCGGCGTGAAGGGGCGGGATCGTCTTGGCGGTACGTCAAGGCAGAAAGAAAGGCCTTCTTTTTTGAAAAAAAGAAGCAAAAAACTTTTGCTACCCCGCATTTGCGGCAGTCGCGTTCCTCATGAAAGAACGCGCGGTCGAAGCAGCGTCAGGAACAAAAGTTTTTTGCTTCTTTTCTTCAAAAAAGAAGGCCTTGCTTCCTTTTCTACGGCACCGCGGCCCGAAGCTCAGGCGTCAACCTCTCCAGATCGTAGCCAGCCTCTTCCACTCCGCTGGCGCGCGCCCGCTCCAGCCACACGCGCGCCTCGCGCGGGTCCGCATCCCCGCCCAGTCCGCGCGCGAGGAAACGGCCGAGCATCATCTGCGCGTGGGCGTGGCCTTTTTCCGCGGCAAGCTTGTACCAGCGGCGGCTTTCCACCCTATCTTCCGGAACGTCGTGCCCGCCGCCCAGCATGGCGCCGACGGCGAACATCGCGCCTACGTGGCCCTGCTCGCCGGCCTGGCGAAACAGGCGCAGCGACTCGTCGTGGTCCTTCACGCCGCCGTTGCCGTTGAGCGACATCTCGGCCAGCGCGACCTGGGCGTCCAGCATGCCGGAGGCGGCGGCGCGCGCGATCCAGATGCGGCCCTCGGCGGGGTCGGCCTCCACGCCGCGGCCCTCCGCCAGCATGCGGCCGTACCAATATTGCGCGTTTACCACGCCATCGGCCGCGCGGCGCAGCCAGAGTATGGCGCGGCGGTCGTCGCGCTCCACGCCCACGCCCTCGGCGAGGCAGACGCCGAGGTTAAAGGCCGCCACCAGGTCACCGGAGCCGGCGGCCTGCTCGAACAATTCGCGTGTGCGCTGACCGTCCTCGTCTGATCCGCTGCCAGAGAGCAGCAGGTTGGCGAGGTCTGCCTGGGCTTGCCGGTCCCCGCCTTCCGCGGCGCGGCGAAACCAGCGGCCGGCCTCCTCCGGATCGCGGTGCACGCCTGCGCCGGTCAGGAACAGCAGGCCCAGCGCGCGCGCGGCTGCGGCATGGCCGGCCTCTGCGGCGCGGTTATACCAGATCGCCGCTTCGGCGTAGTTCGGCGGCAGGTCGCCGCCGCGGGCGTAGATGTCGCCCACCAGGGCGGCGGCTTCGCGGTCACCGGCGTTGGCGGCGCGGCGCAGCCAGGATTCACCTTCGACAGGGTTGCGAGGGATGCCGCGGCCTTCCAGCAGTGCCAAGCCCCAGCGCGCCTGACCGCTGCGCACGTTCTTCTCTGCAGATTGCTTGTAGTAGGTGGCAGCCGTCTCGATGCTGGCGGCCATGCCAGCGCCGCGCTCGTTCATCACGCCCAACAGGTAGAGCGCCGTCGGCAGGCCGGCATCGGCGGCTTTCTTCAACGAGATGCCGGCGTTGGCGTGGCCGTCATGATCCGTGGCGGAGCGCAGCAGGGACAGGCCGCGGCCGAGATGACCCTGTGGGCAGCTGGCCGCTGCGGACCGCTCGTACCATTGGTCCGCCTCTTCCAGGTTGCGCAGGTCGTCAGGCCCGGAGGTGAGGATGTAGCCGAGCAGCGCCTGCGCCTCAGGTGAGCCGCCCTCGGCACCCCGCCTTGCCCATTTCAGCGCGGCGGGGAAGTCCGGCTCGTCCGCGGTGGGGGTGACACCGCGTATGAATAGCGGGCTGCCGGGCGCCGCCTTGCTGCCCTTCCCTGCCAAACCATACAAATACAGCGTGGCAAGCAGCGTCTGCGCTTCTACCCATCCGGCTTGCGACGCCCGTTCCAGCCAGGCCGCGCCGTCACGCCTGCTGACAGGAACGCCGGCCCCTTTAAGATAGGCGCGGCCGACCCAGAACTGCGCCTCGGGCAGGCCGGCACGCGCCGCACGGCTGAACAGGGTGAAGGACCGGCGCGGCTGGCCAGCCTCATCCAGTTGGATAGCACGCTTTAGGGCCGCGGCGGGCGACCCTGCCGAGACGATGCGGTCGATGAGCGTCAGCATACGTGTCGTCGGTCCTGCACTACCTGTTGGGCGCCCCGCCTGGATACGCCCTGCCTGGATACGCCGCCAAGGTTAACCGCGGGCTGACGCGAAAGGAAGGTGCTGCCCGGCCAAGGGTGCACCTTCGCCGGGCTTTACCACCGATCTGTTGCAGATTTGTATAGAAAACACGCTTTACGCGAGGAGAGTCGCAATCTTTCGCTCAGCTCGGCTCCCGCATGCCTTCCTGGAAGGCGGGCAGGACGCGTTCAAGCAGGTATTCCCAGACGGTGCGCTCACCCACCTTGATGTCGGCCTCGACCGGCATGCCAGGGGTGATACGCGTGTCATGCCCGACATGCTTTAGCGCCAGCCGGTCCAGCGTGACGCGCACGTCATAGAAATAGGCGCTTTCCGGGGTCTGTCCGGTGAAGACGGAGTTCGACGTCGTGCCTGCGCTGCTGCCTGCGCTGCTACTGTTCTGCGAACCGGTCAGGAAACTGTCTGAACTCACGAGACGCACCGACCCATGGCCGTCACCAAATTCCACGGACGGGAAGGTCTGGAATTTGACATCGACCGGCTGACCTATGGTGACGAAGCCAGCCTCGTTACCTGAAGCCTGCACGTCGATCTCCAGCGGCGCATTGAGCGGCACCAGGGTGAAGAAGGTTTGCCCGGCCTGGAGCACCGATCCCACGGAAACGGCGGCCAGAGACAGAACGGTCCCATCCTCGGGAGCGCGCAGATCGATCAGCTTGTTATTCAGGGCGGCATGCTCAAGCTGGTCCCTGTACTGGGCAAGCTGGACGGCATCGCTGGTGATCGTCTGCGAGATGTCGGCAAACCATTGCTGGTTGTAATTGTCCAGCTGGCCTTTCAAGGCGCCCACGGTCTGGCGGGCGTTCTCCGCCTGCTGCACACTGGTCAGCACCTGGCGCTCGGCCTCGAGCCGCGCGCTTATGGCGGCAGCCGTATCGATGCGGCTGCCAACCTGGTCGTGCTCGAGCTGGACGCGCATCCTTTCCACGTCCACGGCAACGCCCGTCTCCTTGGCATACTGGCGAATGTCGGCATCAGCCTGCGCCTGCAAGGCGCGCTGTGCGTCGACCTGGCCCTGATAGTAGCGCAGTTCGGCCTCGCGGGCGGAGGCGCGCTGGGCGAAAATGCCCTCCTGCACGAGCGCACCTGGCGTCAGCTGCCTGGGGTGATACTGGACCTGCTTGTTCTCGGCGTTCAGCCGGTCGATTTCAGTAGAGTAACGGTCCACCTGGTCGAGCGCTGCGGTGTTGTCCGCCTGGGTGAAGGTAGGATCGAGCTGCGCGAGGAGCTGGCCCTTATGCACCACGTCACCAACCGACACGGCAATGGTCTTGACGACGGATGTGTTGAGCGGCTGGACGACGTCCTCGGTCGTCATCGAGATCACCTTGCCGTTGGCAAGCACCACGCGGTCGATCTTCAATATGCCGAACAGGACGAATATGACGACGACCATCGTGCCGATAAGCAGCACCGTGCTGCGTGCGGCAGGCTTGGCCGGCACGTTGGAGAGCGCCATCGAGGGCGAGTAGAACTCCAGCATCTCCTGCGGCGTGCCGTCGCGGGCAGGCACGCTGCCGCGCCCGCGCGACAGCCAGCCTGGTTTGGCCGCCGGCTTGCCAGGAGATCCGCCTGGACGGACTGGCTGGGTCGTGGTGACGGACATGGCTTACTCTCCCTGCGCCAGGGCGGCGGCCGCGCGGGCCGGGTCGATATGGCGGTTCTGCTGGTTCCACAACGTGCGATAGACCGAGCAGCGGTCCAGCAGCACGTCATGCGGGGCGATGTCGATGACCGCACCGCGGTCGAGCACCATGATGAGGTCGCAGTTCACCAGGCTGGACAGGCGGTGAGACACGATGACCATCGTGCGACCCTTGCCGATACGCGTGAGGTTGGCGTTGACCAGCGCCTCGCTCTCGGGGTCCAGGGCGGACGTGGCTTCGTCGAGTATCATGATGCGCGGGTTGGTGATCAGCGCACGCGCGATGGCCAGGCGCTGACGCTGACCGCCGGAGATGTTGGCCGAGCCTTCCTCGATCCAGGTGTCGTAGCCCTGCGGCATGCGCTCGATGAACTCTTCCGCACCCGCCAGGCGGGCGGCGCGCACCGCATCCTCCAGCGTGAGGCCGGCGCGGCCGGCGGTGATGTTGTCACGTATGGTGCCGCGGAACAGGAAGTTGTCCTGCAGAACCACGCCGAAGCTGCGACGGAGATGGCTGAGATTGATCTCGCGCAGCTCGGCACCGTCGATGCGTATGGCGCCGGTGTACTCGCGGTTTATGCCCTGCAGCAGGCGGGTGATGGTGGATTTGCCAGACCCGGAACGGCCTACCAGCCCCAGCATGGTGCCAGGCGGGATGGAGAAGTTCACCTTGTTCAGCGCGGGACGCTGCCCGAGCGGATAGGTGAAGGTCAGGTCCTCGAACGTTACCTGGCCCTCGAACTTCGGCCGCATGCCGTCATTCTGGGCCCGCGTCTCAGTCGGGTTGTTCAGCACCTTGGCGATCTGGCCAACGGCGGTGCGCACCTCGTGGAAATCCTCCATCAGGCGGGCGAAACCGATCAGCGGCTGCGCTACGCGGCCGGACAGGATCATGAAGGCGATCAGGCCGCCCTTGTCGATCGTGGTGTCGTTCTGCAGGGCCAGATAGGCGCCGAACAACACCACGCCGCGCGACATGAAAGTCTGCAGCGGGTCGATCAGAGTCTGCGGCCAGTTGCCGAGCCGCCCGGCGGCGAGGCGCCAGCGCCCGGCATCCGCCACGCGCTCGTCCCATATGATCTTCTGCTGCGGCTCCAGCGCCAGCGACTTCACGGTGCGTATGCCGTACACTGTCTCCGACATCACCGCGCCCTTCTTGTGCTCGGCCTGGATGGCCAGCGCGATCAGCGAGCCGACAGGACGCAGGAAGATCATGATGATCAGCGCGATCAGGCCGGCGATGGCGATCGACACCCAGGCCAGGGTCGGCTCCATGTAGAAC
>CAXTJZ010000049.1:0-5227 GCA_964244695.1 uncultured Acetobacteraceae bacterium | reverse complement strand
GATCAGAGTGAAGCCGTCCAGGAAGGTGTACAGCAGCTTGCCGGTCAGGAACTCGCGCACCCGGAAGACTTCGCGCAGACGCGAAATCGTCTCACCGGCCTGGCTGCGCTCGAAGAAGTCCAGCGGCAGCGCCAGCAGCCGGCCGAACACGTGCAGGTTCAGCTTCACGTCCAGCCTGGCCGACATCACCAGGATGAGCTCGCGCCTGGCCCAGCCAAGCACCATCTCGAAGAACATCATCACGCCCATCAGGCTGACCAGCAGCACGAAGGTGGACATGGAGTTGTATTCGAGCACGCGGTCGATCGCCGCCATGACCATCAGCGCGGGGATGATGGCGAGGAAGGACAGGACGATCGAGGCGTAGCTGATCTGGGTGAGGAAACGTTTCTCCTCCATGACCTTGCTCAAGATCCAGCCGAGCGTGAACGGCGCCTCGCCCTCCGTCTGGCCATAGGGGCGCTTGACGAGGATGACGTCGCCGTTCCAGGCCTGCTCCAGACGCAGACGGTCCACGGCAACAGGCGGCTCGGCATCGCGCGAGGTGGGGCTCTTCAGCCACACCACATCGCGCGTCGGATCGGCGCCGACCACGAGGCCGGCCGTGCCGTCCTTCAGCAGCAGCACGACGGGGGCGGCGTCCTTGAAGCGGAACAGGTTGCGCCAGGCCAGCTTCATGGCGCGTGCTACCAGCCCCTGGTCACGCAGCCAGGTGACCAGGGACGCCGGCGACGGGAAAGGCTCGGCAGCCGGACCGCGGTAATCGCCCATGTCCAGATCGACGCCGTGGAAACGCGCCGCAGCGACGACAGCCCGCAGGCGCAACTCGGTCGGCGTCAGCGCCTCATCGACGCTGGACTCGATCTGGAGCGGTTCGCCTTCGGGGTTCAGGCTGGTCTCTGTCACGATCGCTTCGGTCCCTCTAGGATGGTCTCTTTGGGCAAAAAAGCCGGCTAAACACGTCGATTCGGCCGCTTGGCACCGGAAAACCGGGGGTTGCGCAGCCTTGCGCGCCACCTCCTTACCACGGGTTCCTTCAGAGAGGGATAATTTTCGACAGTCTGGCTGGCCTGTTCCGCGTGCGTGTCGTTAAATCGCCGGCCACAGGAGATCACCGTGCCAATCGAGACCGCCGAACCCGCCGATCTGCCGGAGATCCAGGCCATTTACGCCCACCACGTTCTGGCCGGCACCGGCACATTCGAGGAGATGCCGCCCAGCATCGAGGCGATGACCGAACGCCACGCGGCGGGCTTGCGCGCCGGCTATGCCTGGGTGGTGGCCCGCGATGCCACCGGCGTGCTGGGCTTCGGCTATTACGGCGCGTTCCGCCACCGCAGTGCCTATGACTGGACGGTGGAGGACAGCGTATATGTGCGCGAGGACGTGCGCGGCATGGGCGTAGGCAAGGGCATCGTGGCCGAACTGCTTGCCCGGGCGGAGGCGGCCGGCTTCCGCCAGATGCTGGCGCTGATCGGCGACAGCGACAACATCGGCTCCATCGGGATGCACTCCAGCCTGGGGTTTCAGCGGGCGGGCGTGATGCGGGCGTGCGGGGTGAAGTTCGGGCGGTGGCTGGATGTGGTGATCATGCAGCGGGCTTTGGGGGTGGGGGACGCGGATGTGCCGGGAAGGAAGTAAGCAAGCAGTCCTTTTTTGGAAAAAAAGGACCAAAAACTTCTGGTCCCTGTCGGCGGGTGCTGAAACGTTCGCCGACAGGGAGCAAAAGTTTTTTGCTTTTTTTTTGCAAAAAAGAAGGCCTTGCCTACTCCTCCAGCCGGAAACACGCACTAGCGACAGGATCGCTTCGAAGCGCCTCCAGCACCATCGCCCGCCCGGCCGCAGAGCGCGTGACGGCAACCACGCTTCGGAAAAAGCCAACCGTGCCGCGCGCGCGCTTCTGCAGCAGCAACGCCAGTGCGATCCCGGCCGGATTGCGGGCCGCGCAACAGGCACAGCCGGCCGGATGTGCCTGGACAGGGACGAAATCCTCGCCCTCCCGGAACGCTGCCTGACCATCGGCAACGCTATCCGCCTCGGCAAAGCGGAGAGGCACCCGCATGTCCAGCGTCGTCATACTTGCTATAAAGCTAGCCTTATATATTTATGCAAGCACGATGGAGCAGCTTCTTCCCATTCTCGGCGCGCTGGCCGACCCGACACGGTTGCGCCTGCTGGCGCTGGCGGCGCGCGGGACGTTCTGCGTCAACGATTTCTGCGAAGTGCTCGGGCAGAGCCAGCCGCGGCTGTCGCGCCACTTGCGGGTGCTGTGCGAGGCGGGGCTGCTGGAGCGTGCGCGCGAGGGTGCGAATGCCTGGTTCACGCTGGCGCAGGGCGAGCCGGGCGGGTTGGCGCGCGACGTGCTCCGCCGGTTGCCACAGGACGACCCCCTGGTGGCCGCCGACCGCCGCGGTGCCGCGCGCGTGCTGTCCGAGCGTGCGCGCATAGCCTCCGACACGTTCCGCAAGCAGGGTGCGGATTGGGACGAGATGCGTGCGCTCGGACTGCCGGCCGCCGAGGTGGAAGCGCGGCTGGTGGCGTTATTGCCGGAAGGCCGGCTCGGGCGGGTTCTGGACGTGGGCACCGGCACGGGACGCTTGCTGGAATTGCTGGCGCCCAGGATGGGTGCGGGCCTTGGCGTGGATGCAAGCCGCGCGATGCTGGCGCTGGCGCGCGTTAGGCTGGCGGACGCCGCCTTCTCGCATTGCCAGTTCCGCCTGGCCGACATGTGCGCGCTGCCGTTGGCGGATGCGTGTTTCGATCTGGTGGTGCTGCAGATGGTGCTGCACTACGCCGAGGCGCCGGCGCTTGTAGTGGCCGAGGCCACGCGGGTGCTGGCGCCCGGCGGGCGGCTGGTGGTGGTGGACCTGGCGCCGCATGGCGAGCGCGCATTACTGGCGCAGATGGGCCATACCGCGGCCGGGTTTTCCGATGACGCGATGCTGGACATGCTGGCGCGCGCTGGGCTTTCGGCCAGCGCGCCGGTTTCAGTGGGCGGCGGAGGCGCGTTGCGGGTCAGGATCTGGCAAGGCGAGGCAAGCAAGCAGTCCTTTTTCGAAGAAAAGGACCAAAAAACTCCTGCTCCGTTCGCTGCCGCCGGCGCGGATGCTCGCCGGACAGAACCCGCTGTTTGAACAGCGTCAGTAGTAAAAGTTTTTTGCTTCTTTTTTTCAAAAAAGAAGGCCTTCCTTCCTTTTCCGAGGTTTGCAAGTGACCCGACCCCATCTGCTAGACGCTCTACGCGACCAGGTCCTCCTATGCGACGGCGGCACAGGTAGCCGCGTGCAAAGCATGGATCTCGACACCGAGCGCGACTACTGGGGGCAGGAGAACTGCACCGACGTGCTGAGCCTTTCGCGACCCGACCTCGTGCGCGAGATAGCGCGCGGCTACTACGCGGCCGGCGCGGACATGGTGGAGACGAACACATTCGGCGCGTCGCCGATCACGCTCGGGGAGTTCGGTCTGGAGGCGCGGGCGCGCGAGATAAACCGGATTGCGGCAGAGCTGGCACGGGAAGTTGCCGACGAGTTTGCCGATGGGCGGCACCGTTGGGTGCTGGGCGGCGTGGGGCCTGGGACGAAACTGCCGTCGCTGGGGAATGTGGATTACGACACGCTGGAAGCCGGGCTCGTCGAACAATGCCGCGGGCTGATGGATGGTGGCGTGGACGCGTTCCTGATCGAGACGTGCCAGGACACGCTGCAGATAAAGGCGGCGGTGAACGGGGCGAAGATCGCGCGCGCCGAGTGTGGCCGTGACACGCCGATATTCGTGCAGGTGACGGTGGAGACCACCGGCACGTTGCTGGTGGGGCCTGACATTGCGACCGCGGCCACCGTTGTGCACGCGCTGGACGTGCCGCTGATCGGGCTGAATTGCGCCACCGGGCCGCAGGAGATGGCCGAGCACGTGCGCTGGCTGTCGGCGAACTGGCCTGGACTGATCAGCGTGCAGCCGAATGCGGGGCTGCCGGAGCTGGTGGATGGCGCCACGCGCTATCCGCTCGGGGCGGCGGAGATGGCGAGCTGGGTGGAGCGGTTCGTTGCCGAGGACGGGCTGAATTTGATAGGCGGGTGCTGCGGGACGGACGTGCCGCATATTCAGGCGCTGGATGCGATGTTGCGGCGTCGCGGCGAGGGTTTCCGGCCCACGCCCGTTCAGCGGAAATCGTATTGGGTGCCGTCGGTGGCCAGCCTGTACAGCGCCACGCCCCTGCGGCAGGACAACAGCTTCTTCTCGATCGGCGAGCGCTGCAATGCTAACGGTTCGAAGAAGTGGCGCGAGCTGCAGGAGGCCGGCGACTGGGACGGCTGCGTGAGCGTGGGCCGCGAGCAGGCGGCAGAGGGCAGCAACTCGCTCGACGTGTGCACGGCTTTTGTCGGGCGCGATGAGAAATACGAGATGGACGAGGTGATACGCCGCTTCACCAACTCGGTGAACGTACCGCTGGTGATCGACAGCACCGAGACGCCGGTGATCGCGAGCGCGCTGAAGCTGCATGGCGGCAAGCCGATCATCAACTCGATCAATTTCGAGGATGGCGAGGGTGCCGCGACAGACCGCCTGGTGCTGGCAAAGAAGTTCGGCGCCGCGGTGATCGCGCTGACCATCGACGAAGTGGGCATGGCGAAAACGGCAGAGGACAAGCTGCGCATCGCCACGCGGCTGGTGGAGTTCGCCTGCGGCAAGTACGGCCTGCCGCAGAGCGATCTGCTGATAGACCCGTTGACCTTCACCATAGCCACGGGCAACGAGGACGACCGCAAACTGGCGGAGTGGACGCTGGACGGCATCAGGATGATTCGCGAGCGTTTTCCGGACATCCAGATCATCCTCGGCCTGTCCAACGTGAGTTTCGGCCTGAACCCGGCGGCGCGCGCCGTGCTGAACAGCGTGTTCCTCGACCACGCGGTGCGCGCCGGCATGACGGGCGCCATCGTGCATGTCAGCAAGATACGGCCGCTGCACCTGATCTCCGCCGAAGAGGTGGAGGTGGCGGAGGACCTGATTTTCGACCGCAGGCGCGAGGGCTACGATCCGTTACAGCGCCTGCTTGCCATTTTCGCGGACCGCAAGGCGACGGAAGCCACGAAGCGGGCGAAGAGCGAGACCGTGGAGGGCCGCCTCAAGGACCGCATCGTCGATGGCGACCGCAAGGGGCTGGAGGCGGAGCCGGACGACGCGCTGGTCACGCACAAGCCGCTGGCCATCATCAACGACATGC
>CAXTJZ010000048.1:13133-19370 GCA_964244695.1 uncultured Acetobacteraceae bacterium | reverse complement strand
CTACCTGGCCGCCTCCGTCGTAAACTCGCGCTGAATCTCGACACACCCTAAAAAAAGAAGCAAAAAACTTTTGCTCTCTGTCGGCGAGTGCTGAAACAGCCGCCGACAGGGAGCAAAAGTTTTCTGCTTCTTTTTTTCAAAAAAGAAGGCCTTGCTTTATCTACAAAACGTCCAGCAGGTCCCGCCGCGCCTGAATGGCCTGTTTCAGCCCGGACAGCGTCAGCTCGACGCTCTCGTCGGACTCCGGCGGGCCATCCGCCAGCAGCGCGCGCAGACGCGCCGCCCCGGCCACCATGGCGCGGTCGGCTTGCAGCAGCGCCTCCAGTGTCGCCCGCTCGTCCCGCAAGCGCTGGGTCATGCGGTCCGCCTCCGGCACCGGCAGCGCGCGTATCTGGCCTTCCAGCGCGCCTATGCGGGCGCCTAGCGTCTCCAGCGCGCGGGCGTGCAGCACGGCCTCCGGGTCCGGCCTCGGATGGGCGCGCGAGGGGGGCGGCAGGTGGGCGCGGCGGAACGCGGCTTCCGCGGCTTCGACGCCGGCGCGCGCGGCGCCCAGCATTTCGCCGACGTGCGCCCGCACCATCAGGTCGTCCGCGCGAAGCTGGTTTTCCGCGCGGTAGAAATTGTAGCCCCAGCCGTTGAACAGGGTGATTGCAAGCTTTTCGTCGGCGTAGGCATCGTAGAAGCCGGAAGCGGTCATTCCTGCCCCTTGTCGCCCCGCATCAGCGCCATCTGCGGGTTTCCGACGAAGAACGGCAGGCCGGCGGCCGCGTTCGGCGCGGAGGACAGGCCGCGTTCCGCCATGCGCAGCGCCAGGTAATAGCGCACCGCCTCGATGGGCGAGAGGCCGATCGCCTGTAGCGAGATCAGCTCACGCATGCGCTCGTCCTTCGGCAGGATCAGGATCTTCAGGTCGTTCAGCATGATGCCGAACACGCGCAGGAAATCCGTCAAGTGCTGCTTCACGCCTTCGCGCAATTCGTTGATGTGCTCGTTTATGTGCTCCAGCTTCGTGACCTGTATCACCTGGTTTATCGCCTGTTCTATGGCGGGGCCGGCGTAATCGGCAATCTCCTTGGTATCGATCACCCGGCCGTTGAACGGCAGATGCGTAATCAGGTCGAGCGCCGCCTCCTTGGTGTCCACGTGTATGTAGTAATCCGCCACGTAGGACACCTCTGCCATCTCGGCGCTCGTGGCGATCCCCGTGCTGCGCACGAGCAGCTTGCTGCGGTTGACGTAGATGACTTCATACACCCACGGGCTCATCCCACCGAAGAAGCCCTGCACGATGGAGCCGACGATCGGCTTGTCCGGCGTCACCAGCGCGTATTGCCCGGTCTCGTACACCTGCAGCACGGCGCCGCGTGATTTCAGGACACAGAAATGGTTGCTCTCCACCGTCAGCAGCGAGCCGGAGACGATGCTCTCGTCGATGATCTTGATGGCGACGTTGCGCGTGCCGAGCATGTCCGTGCCGTCGTTGTTCAGCGCTGTTATGACTTGGCGGGTCAGGGCCATGGTGAAATCCTCAAGAAGGAAGGAAGCAGTTCTTTTCTGAATAAAAGAACCAAAAAACTTTTACTGCCGGGGCGCGCTACGTTGCGCCGTTTCGTTTCACGAAACAATCATGCCTCCGGCGACTCCCGCGACGGCGAAGCAGATGTTTTTTGCTCCATTTTTCAAAAAAGAAGACTTGTCTTCACCGGTCAGCCCAGTTGATCATGCTGAAAGGGTGCGCCGGCACAGGGCAGGACGCCACCTCAGCCGGCTTCAACGTACGCAGATCACTCATCCAGCAGCGGTCCAGGATGGAGCAGTAGCACAACCGGAACGTGATCTCGGCCAAGTGCGCATCGAACGCTTCGAACGTGCCGGGATCGGCTGAACGGCGCTCCATGCTTATCATCGTGCGGCTCTGGTCGGGCCGTATCACGTTGCCGGCCACGTCACCCAGGCCGATGCCGCGCGCCATCCGCTCATGCGCCGCCTTGGCGTCCGCCGGCAGCCCGCAGCAGCGTTGGAGCAGGTCGGTCGCGTTACCAATCGGCGTGCCCTGGAAGAACACCTCGAAGCTCATCACCTTTGCCGGTCCGACACCCTCGTTGCGTATGTTGACCGTGTCGGCCGCGTCAGTGCCGGCGGCACGGCGTTCCTCGTCCAGTTCCATGAATGGCCAGGAGTTGGCGGCAAGCAGCTCGCGCTGGACCTCTTCGCCACGGATGCCGATGACCAGAGAGACGAGCGAGATGAAGATGGCGGCGCTGGCGGCCGCAAAATCGAACCAGAAACGGCCGGTCCGGCGCGGCGCGCCCTGTATCTCGTCCGGGGTGATGATGCGGTCCGAATCCGGCATGGGCGATCCAGGATGGGCGTTCAAGAGAGAAGACGGTTGCACATCCGGCTGCAACACGAACAAACGGCCGCCGCCGCCGTTGCCGCCGGATGGATCGCTTATGGACTCCCCGACGCGTGCTGGCCACCCCATCCGCTTTGGCGCTGCCGGAGGGCCGCGCGATGGCCGACCGCGCGGTGGCCGCCGGCGCCGAACTGGTGGCGCTGAAGGCCGACCGCCTGACAGGTTTGCCCGACGCCTACCGCGACGCCAAGACCACCATGGCGATCGTGACCTCCAGCCCGAGCCGCCGGCGCCTGCAGCCGATCCCGCCCAGTGCCGACTGGCGGTTCGACCTGGCCGAGGGCTGCCCGGCGCATTGCTCGTACTGCTATTTGGCTGGCTCGCTGGCCGGCCCTCCGATCATCCGCGTGTATGCCAATCTGGCCGAGATATTGGCAGAGCTGCCGGCGGCCGTGGGCCAGGGCAAGATTACATCTGCGTCTGCCGCGCGCGCCGCGGAGGGCACCACGTTCGAGTGCTCCTGCTACACAGACCCGCTGGCCCTCGAGCACCTGACCGGCAGCCTGGCCGCCTGCATCACCCGGTTCGGTGCGTGGGACGAAGCGGTCCAGCTACGCTTCACCACCAAGTTCGCCGCTGTGGAGCCGCTGCTGGGGCTGGCGCATAACGGCCGCACGCGCGTGCGCTTCTCGGTGAACGCGCGCGCCGCGGAGCGGCACGAAGGTGGCGCGCCGCGCATGGCCGCACGGCTGGCGGCTCTCCGCCGCATGGCCCAGGCCGGCTACCCGATCGGGCTGACGGTGGCGCCAATCATGCGCGTGCCGGACTGGGCAGCCGCCTACGACACCCTGTTCGCCGACGTGGAGACCGCCTTGCGCGATGTGCCCGGTGTGGACCTGACGGCCGAGCTGATAACCCATCGGTTCACGCCGAAATCCAAGGAGGTGCTGGCGGGCTGGTACCCCGGCAGCAGCCTGGAAATGGACGAGGCGGAACGCGCGCGGAAGATGACGAAGTTCGGCTCGGTGAAATGGGTGTTTCCGAAGGAGCAGATGGCGGAGATGCGGGCTTCGGTGGAGGGGTCTCTGGCGCGGCATCTGCCGATGGCGCGGCGGTTGTACTGGACGTAGGAGTTGCGCGTGAGCCGGTTTCTGAAAGCAAGCAAGGCCTTCTTTTCTGAAGAAAAGAAGCAAAAGACTTTTGCTCCGCTGTCGCGCATTCGGGGCAGCGCCGGGGTTTATTCGATCCATGCGCGTGTCGATGCCAGCGACAGGAATAAAAAGTTTTTTGCTTCTTTTTTTCAAAAAAGAAGGCCTTGCTTTCTTTCCTAGACCACCCGTTCGAAGCGCGCCCGGTCTGCCGGCAGCAACCGCACTGTCACGTGTGCCGCCTGTTCGTCATCCTCTCGCCCGATCACCTCACCATGCTCGTACAACCAGGCCAGACGTGCCCCATCAGTGTGCTCGATGTCGTAATCCGCCTGCTCCATGCCGGCCGCGATACGCAAATCCAGCATTTCCTTCAGCGCGGCCAGCCCCTCGCCGGTGATCGCCGAGACCGCGACGCAGCCAGCCCGCACCGGCAGCGTATCGGCGCCGCCCATCAGGTCCGCCTTGTTCAACACCTCTATCGTGCGCGCGCCGAAATTCTCGTCCAGCGTGCCTTCTTTCGCCATGCCGTCCAGCACGGCCAGCACGTCGGCGCGCTGCGCGGCGCTGTCAGGGTGCGCGGCATCGCGCACGTGCAGGATCACGTCAGCCTCGGCCACTTCCTCAAGCGTGGCGCGGAAGGCGGCCACAAGCTCGGTCGGCAGTTCGCTGATGAAGCCCACAGTGTCCGACAGGATCACGCGCCGGCCGCTCGGCAACATCAGCCCGCGCATCGTAGGGTCCAGCGTCGCGAACAGCTGGTCCTGCGCGTGTACCTCCGCGCCTGTCAGTGCGTTGAACAGCGTTGACTTTCCGGCGTTCGTATAGCCCACCAGCGCCACCACGGGGAACGGCACGCGCTTGCGGGCGCTGCGGTGCAGGCCGCGCGTGCGGCGCACCTGCTCCAGTTCGCGCTTCAGGCGCACGATGCGGTCGGTGATGAGCCTGCGGTCGGCCTCGATCTGCGTCTCGCCGGGGCCGCCCAGGAAGCCGAAGCCGCCGCGCTGGCGTTCCAAATGGGTCCAGGACCGCACTAGGCGCGAGCGCTGGTAGTCCAGATGCGCCAGTTCCACCTGCAGCGCGCCCTCGCGCGTCACCGCACGCTCGCCGAAGATGTCCAGGATCAGGCCGGTGCGGTCGATCACCTTGCAGCCCCAGCCGCGCTCCAGGTTGCGCTGCTGCACCGGGCTGAGCGACGCATCGACAATGGCGACAGTCACGCGTTCCTCGGCCAGTCTTGCTTTTTCCGCCTCCATTTGGCCGGAGCCGAGCAGCGTGGACGGCCGGCGGCCGCGCAGTGGCAGGATGGATGTGTGCACGACGACAAGCCCGATCGACGCCGCCAAACCCACCGCCTCGGCCAGCCGTGCTTCCGCCGCGCGGGACGGATCGACTCCTATGCGCTCGGCGGAGCTCGGCCGTTCCCAAGGCAGTATGACGGCCGCGCGGGTCGGTGCCGGCCGCGCTGCGTGCGTCCGCTCCGGGCCGTGCGCGCCCGCGCCTTCCGCAGGTTCCGTGTTATCCTCAGAAGTCACTGTCGGCAGAGCCGTCCTCCTTGACCGTGAGCGTCGCCCCCTCCTTGGCTGCATCGAACAGCTGGATGGGCGCGCCCGGCATGACGGTGCTTATGGCGTGCTTGTAGACAAGCTGCGTGTGACCGTCCCGGCGCAGCAGCACAGAAAAATTGTCGAACCAGGTGATGATGCCCTGCAGCTTCACGCCATTTATCAGGAACACCGTCACCGGCGTCTTGGCCTTGCGCACGTGGTTCAGAAACACGTCCTGAACGTTCTGCGATTTTTCAGTGGCCACGAGGTTTACCCTTCTTGCTTGCGCGGCCCTGCGTTGGTGCGGGCTTCGTCCTCGGTAATCTGTGCAAACCTTGTGCCGAGTAAACAAGGAAGTAGGCAGTTCTCTTTCAAAAAAGAGAACCAAAGGCTCTGGCCGCCTTTTGGCCGCGCCTACCCGGCTGAAACCCGGCGCGCGAACAGGGTGAACAGGCTATTTGCCACCGGGCCTGTCTCGCCCGCGCCAACCGCCGCGCCGTCCACCACCAGCACCGGCTTCAGGAACGTGCTGGCCGCGGTCAGGAACACCTCGCGTGCCTCGCGCAATTCGCCCAGCGAAAATGCCCGTTCCTCAAGCACGATGCCCGCGTGCTGCATCTCCTCGATCAAAGCCGCCCGTGTGCATCCCGGCAAAATGGCCTGGCTCAGCGGCCTGGTGCGCAGCGTGCCGTCCTTACCCACGATCCATACGGAGGTGGAGGC
The DNA here is from genome assembly GCA_964244695.1 of uncultured Acetobacteraceae bacterium. Lineage (GTDB taxonomy): Bacteria > Pseudomonadota > Alphaproteobacteria > Acetobacterales > Acetobacteraceae > BOG-908. Next base: position 13,596 of record CAXTJZ010000048.1, on the reverse strand, counting down.
ACCCTCCGTCACCATTTCGTCGCCGTCATACAGGATCGCCTCGGTGGCGCCGTGCGCGCGCGCCGCCTGGCGTGCGAGCACGTTCGGCAGAAGCCCCACAGACTTAATGTCACACCTGGCCCAGCGCTGGTCCGGCAGCGTGATGGCAGTTGCCGTCCAGCCATCCAGGCTCGTGGGGAACGGCGGCGCCCGGCGCAGCGTCACCACCAGTGCCGGCCTGGTGCCGGGTGCGGGAAACGCGTGCTCCCGCCTGGCTACGCCGCGTGTGACCTGGATGTATAACAGGCCGGAACGGCGGCGATTGCGTGTCACCACCTCGCCCAGCACCGCCACGAGCGCCGCACGTGTTATCGGCCAGCGTATCTGCAACTCTCGCAGGCTGCGGGCCAGGCGATCCAGATGCAGATCACGGTCGATCAGCCTTCCGTCATGCAGATAGGCGACTTCGTAGACGCCGTCGGCG
>CAXTJZ010000048.1:0-13123 GCA_964244695.1 uncultured Acetobacteraceae bacterium | reverse complement strand
GTGCACCACCGCCTGGGCGTGGGGCACGTAACGGCCATTTACGTAGGCGATGCGGCTCATGGGCTGGGCGAAAAAAGCAAGGCCTTCTTTTTTTGCAAAAAGAAGCAAAAAACCTTTGCTACCCCGCTGCTACAACTTGCTCGTTCGATGACTGGCCTCGACCGCAACAGACATGAGATGGCACAGGTTTTTTGATTCTTTTTCCCAAACAAGAACTGCCGCTTTCCCTCAAGTTGCGTCTTCAGCCCCATCCTGCCCAGCCTGCTCCACGTAAGCCGGCGCAGGGCCGTTCGCCATCGGCGGCTGCTCCTCGCCCTCCTGCCCATCGCGTTCACGCCTCGGCTGGCCGTTATACTGCCCGTTATGCTGGCCGTTCGTGTATTGCCCGTTCTGCTGCTGGCCCTGGTGCTGCGGCTGGCCGCCATGAGGCTGGGCGTTCTGCTGGCTGGCCTGGTTGATGGCGTTCAGGATGCGGAAGTAATGCTCGGCATACTGAAAGTAACTCTCGGCCATCACGCGATCGCCTGAGCCGGTGGCATCGCGCCCGAGCTGCAGATATTTTTCGAATAGCTGCTGCGCCGTGCCGCGTATACGCAAGTCCGGCCCGCTGCTGTCGAACACGTGGTTCCTGTTGAGCGGAATATTACCGCCATACTGGCGCGGGCTTCCGCCACCGCCGCCTCCACCGCCGCCGCCACCGTTACGATGGGAGCGTCCGCGCATGCGTTTCATGTTCATCCGATTACAATGTGCTTCCCTGTTGCAGCGCCAGCCCTTTCGGCCACGGCCGGAAAAGGCCGCAAGCGAAACTTCGTGTGGGCAGTCGCCAGTTTGCCGTCCTGCTGGGAGCCAGCGTTCGGTGGCCGAACCGGCCTGCTCCATCCGCTGATTTCCGCAACGTGCCCGTAGCCGTGGCAAGTTAAACTTGCCTCACCGGGGCCGCATACCGTGCGCGCCAGGACCCTAGCGTGCAATCGCGGTCCTGCCAAACACTTTTTAAGCGCCACCCGCACGCGTGAGTACCACGGCCCTGGCGACACCACCCAGATCCGGCCGGGTCTCCAGATGGGCAAGGCCGGCTGTCGCGGCCATCGCCTGCACCGCCGCATCCTGCCCGGAGCCCACTTCCAGCACCGCCACGCCCCCCTCCTTCAGCAGGTCCGCCATGCCAGGCACCAGACGGCGATAGGCATCCAGGCCCTGTACCCCGCCATCCAGCGCCCGTGCCGGCTCGAACAGCCGCACCTCCGGCATCAGCCCCGCCAGCGTCCCCCTATCGATATAGGGTGGGTTGCACAGGATCACGTCAAACCGGCCACGCAACGCGGCGGCCCAGTCACCGGCCAGGAACGCGCACCGCTCCGCCAACCCGTGCGCGGCGGCGTTGCGCGCAGCCAGCCGGCATGCCGCCGGCGACACATCCACGCCCACGCCAAATGCGCCTGCGCACTCCGAGAGCACGGCCAGCAGCAGGCAGCCCGTGCCGGTACCCAGATCCAGCACGCGCCCGGCCGCCGGCGGCGCGTACGCCAGCGCCGCTTCCACCAGCGTCTCGCTGTCCGGCCGCGGGACCAGCGTGTCAGGCGAGACCTCCAGGTCCAGCGTCCAGAAGCCGCGCCTTCCCGTGATCAGCGCCAGCGGCTCCCGCCCGGCGCGCCTCGCCACCACAGCCGCATACGGTGCCCGGTCTATCTGCCCGGCCTGATCCAGTAACACGCCCTGCGCGGCGCCTAGCACATAGCCTGCCAGCAGGCGCGCCTCGCGACGCGGCTGGTCCACGCCGGCCTCGTCCAGACGCCGCGCCGCCCAGTTCAGCGCCGCGCCAAGCGGCATCGCCTTTTCCTGCGTTCCTGCGTTATCCTGCATCGCATGCACAGGATCACGAGGCGTCGATGCGTCTGCCGAACCCATTCCTAATCCTGTCCGCCATATTTCTGGCAGGCCTCCCCGCCACGGCCGGCGCCGTAGGAACCACCGTCAGCTTCCAAATCTCCGACGAGACCGACCCTGCCGAGATCACCGAGGCCACGACCGTCTTCATCAACGGCCAGCTCGTGGCCCATTTCGAGCTGTCCGCCAATCACCCGTTCGGCAGCGTGGCGGTAACCGTGCCGGCCGCCGACCGCTACGAATACGCGCTCTGCGGCCGCATCACCATACGCGCGGCGGACGGGCACAGCGAGACCCACGTGCTGGATGATGGGGCGACGATGACCGATCCGGCTGGGCGTAACCTGGAGGCCTTGGCGTCCGACGGGTTCACCACGTTCTTCCTGGCGGAGCGCAGCCTGGGGCCGGCCGGGGCGCCTACGGACCTGCATAAGACGAACGTCTGCGCTATTCCTACGTCTTGAAGGAAGCAAAGCCTTCTCTGAAGAAAAGAAGCAAAAGACTTGCGCCCTGTCGGCGTTCTGTCCTGGCGGCGGACGCACTTCACATCAGAAGGGCGTGCCGTCCTTTCGGATGAAGTGACCGGCGCTTTCCAGCTTGATGTCGTCTTCCGGGTAGTGCACCTCGTCGCCTTGCGACCTGTCTCCCACCTCCAGCAACACGCAATCTTGCGCCGTCGTGTTCCTTATGTGGTGCGCCGTGCCGCCGGCTGGGAAACCGGCCGCCATACCGGGCCGAAGCTGCGTCTCGCCCTCATCCGTGACAAGCGTCGGCTCGCCTGCCAGTACGTACACGAATTCGTCCTGGCGTGAGTGCCTGTGATACAGGGCCGTCATGGCGCCGGGCGCAAGGGTAGTCAGGTTCACACCAAAATTCGTCAGGCCGAACATATCGCCAAGCGGACGCTTGATGCGTTCGCCCATACGCTCGGCAAAGGGAGACGGGTAGTTGCTCGGTTTCGTCCGCGGTAGTGCGTCGGCTGCAAAGATGATTCTCGGCATCTAGCCACTCTTTGTAGAAAGAAAGTTACACTCGGAACCCTTGGCTTTTCCGCTACCTGACCGTTCCCGGTTTCAAATGCGGGAGGTAAAAGTTTTTTGCTTCTTTTTTGCAAAAAAGAAGGCCTTGCTTGCTTCCTAGAACTTCGCCGAGAGCGCCAAAGATCCGAAATTGAACAGAGACTTCTCGTGCTTGAATTCGGAACTCTGCCAAGTCTGCGTGTAGGTCAGCCGCACCCCGTAATACAGCACCGCCAACCCGCCCTCGAACTCGCCTACGTCCCAGATGTGATGCACGTCACGCGAGTCGTTGCGAAACGTGCTGCCGTCGATCGTCACGTCGTAGCCCACCGCCTGGCCGTCCGCGCCGGCGAACGCGTACCAGGCGAACGGCCGCACGTTCGTGTAGGCGTCCGAACCGTTCAGCCCGGGTGCGATACGCGCAGTGCCGAAATCGCTCTGCAGGCCCTGCCCGAACCGAAGCACGCCGCCCACCTGCACGTAGTCGCGTATGTCGCCGATACTGACGGTGCCTGACGGCAGCGCATCGGTCTCGAACGGCCCGAACTGCGCCACCGGGATGCGGTAGGTCCGCTGCCCGAGCAGCTGGAAGGCCGGCTGGTCGGGTAACTGGTAGTCCCAGCCGCGGTTCTGCGTGTCACCGATGATGCTGTGGAAGCCGTTCTGCACCTCTTCGCCCTGCGCCGCCGGACCGACCACACCCAGGCTCAGGCTCACCAGGTCCCGGGTGCTCGCCGTGTCGTGCACCAGACCCGCGGTCGCGATCAGCACGCCCGCATACGGCCGGTCATCCAGCGGCGGCGGGCTTACCTGCGTGTCGCGCGGCGTGAAGATGCTCTGGCTGATCTCCAGGCTCAGCCTTGTGGTCCCGTCGCCCCAGATGTTACGGCCGAGGGCGGCGACCGGGCCCACCACGTCCTGCCCGCTCGTCCAGCCCACCCGCAGGCCGCTGGTGTAGTATTGGTCGGACGTGCCTTTCAGCGTCGAGACCGCGTCGTTCTCCACCTGTATCGTGTAGATGCTGTCCTGGTCCAGCGGCGGTGCGGCCTGGGTGGCGCCGCTTGCAGCCAGCATGGACGTCAGGGTGAGGCACCAGGTGCGAACGTGCATGCTTGCTTCCATCTCCAGATAGCCGGGCGGGTTTAGGCCGGGGCAAGGAAGGAAGAAAGGCCTTCTTTTTTGAAAAAAAAGCAAAAAACTTTTGCTGCCCCGCCTGCACCGCGGCCTGGCCAGATCTTGCAAATACGCACTCTGGCGGAAGAAGGCCAAAACCGCGGTGCAGGCGAGGGGACAAAAGTTTTTTGCTTCTTTTTCTCAAAAAAGCAGGCCTTTCTTCCTTCCTTCCCTTCGGAGTCGCCAGATGCCAGCCCAAACCGCGTTCGGCAAACTCACGAACGTGTTCGTCTACCTCTTCGAGCGCCTCCTGCCCGACCCTTTCGTCTTCGCCATCCTGCTCACGCTGCTGACTGCCGCTTTGGCCCTGCTGCTGGCCCCGCACGCGGCACCAGGCGAGATACTCACCGCCTGGTACAACGGCCTGTTCCAGATCTTCCAGTTCGCCTTCCAGATGGTACTCATCCTGGTCACCGGCTACGCGCTCAGCACGTCACGTCCGGTGGACTGGCTGCTGGCCCGCACGGCCCGCCTGCCCGGCACCGCGCGCCAGGCGGTGGCGCTGACCATGCTCGTCTCGATGGGCGCCAACCTGCTCAACTGGGGGTTCGGCCTGGTCGTCTCGGCACTGTTCGCCCGACAGATCGCCCGGCGCATCAGGGTGGATTTCGCCTGGCTGATGGCCGCCGCCTATGCCGGCTTCCTGATGTTCCCGCCCGGCCTGTCCAGCTCCATAGCCTTGGCGGAGGCCACGCCGGGCAGCGCGCTGAACGTCACCCAGAAACTCACCGGCCAGCTCGTTCCGCTGTCCGAAACCCTGCTCCCCTGGTTCAACATTCTGCCCACGCTGCTCATCATCGTGGTCCTGCCCTTCATCTTCACGCAGTCGGGCCCTGCGGAGGCGGACATCATCCCGGCCGACATCGCCCGGCTCGACGCAGAGGATGCAGAGGTCAGCCTGGTCACACACGCCGGCGGCCTGGCCGGTGTGCTGGACCGTGCCTGGATACTCAATGCTGTCATCGTGACCGCAATCGCCGCGTACATCATCCGTGCGCTGGCCCAGGGTGCGTTCCACCTCGACATCAACATGCTCATCGTGATCTTCCTCGGTGCAGGCCTCGCCCTGCACGCACGCCCGACCGCCTATGCCGCCGCCCTGCAGAAAGCCGCCCGCGTCACCGGCCCGTTGCTGCTGCAGTACCCGTTCTACGGCGGCATCATGGGCATCATGACCACCACGGGCTTGGCCGGCGTCATCGCCACCCTGTTCGTGCGCGTCTCCACCGCGCACACGCTGCCGTTCTGGGGCTTCGTCTCGTCCATCATCATCAACCTGTTCGTGCCCAGCGGCGGCGGCCACTGGGCGGTGCAGGGCCCGTTCATCGTGCCGGCGGCCGCAGCCCTGCACGTGCCGCAAGGCCTGGCCGCCATGTCGGTGGCCTACGGCGAGTGCGTCGCCAACATGATCCAGCCGTTCTGGGCTTTGCCTCTACTCGCCATCGCCGGGATCGGGGTGCGGCGGGTTCTGGGGTTCAGCGTGATTAGCTTTCTTGTGTCGCTGGTTGTGTATGGCGCGGCCATGCTGGTGTTTGCTTGAGCGGCAACGGAGAAAGCAGTTCTGTCCTGAAACGTTTGGCCATCTGACGAGCGCCTCGCGACTGGCTTCAGGTCGGCAGGGCCGGGCTGGCGATCATCGCCAAGCTTTCATGCAGCGGTAATCGGTAAACGCGACGGCGAGGCTCAAGGTCTTTTGCAATCAGCAAGAAAAGGAATCCTGCCGGACCATGCTCCTGACCCGCCGCACGCTTCTCGCCGCCTCTCCGGCGCTTCTGGCAGTCGCACCCGAAAACCCGATGGCGGCAATCGAGAGATACCACGGCGGCCGGCTCGGCGTGTTCGCACTCAACACCGGCACCGGCGCCACACTCGCCCACCGCGCCGACGAACGCTTCCTGCTGGCCAGCACGTTCAAAGGTCCGCTCGCCGCCTACGTCCTCGCACGCGTCGACACAGGCCAGGACGCCCTTCCCACCAAGCTGCACTTCACGGCGAAAGACCTGCTGCCAGCTTCGCCGATCACCACAGCGCGAGCGGCCACCGGCACCCTGACGCTCGAAGAAGCCTGCAAGGCCATTCTCGAGCGCAGCGACAACACCGCCGCCAACCTTCTCCTCGCCCGTGTCGGCGGACCCGCCGCCCTCACCGCCTACATACGCACGTTCGGCGACACCACGACCAACGTTGACCGTTACGAGCTTGTCCACGGCTGGTCGGGCACCAAGGATACGATGACACCGCGCGCGATCGCCAGCCTCGCGCGCACCCTCCTGCTCGGCACCGCGCTGAAGCCGGCGTCTCGGGACACGCTGGAGCGCTGGATGGCCGGCAACGTCCCCGGCAAGACCAGGTTACGCGCCGCTTTCCCGCCTGACTGGCACACCGCGGACCGTACCGGGACCGACGACGGCGTCTGCAACGACTACGCTCTCGTCCGCCCGCCTGGCCGCCCGCCGATCATCATCGCCGCCTACCACGAGGCAGCGGACATGCCGCTCGAACAGCAAGAGGCGTTGCTCCGTGCTGTCGGCTCCGCCGTCACAGCTTGGGCGTGAAGGGATACGTTTCGGAAGCACTGAGTGGCACACAATTACATGTATGCGGCGGGCCTGTTCCAGGCGTGCGCCGGCGCGCTACTGGTGATGCCGCGTGAAGCTGCCGCATCGTCGACCCAGGTTACCCTGGACGCGGCAAACTGGATTACCGAGGGCAAGGTCACTTTTGAACACCCTGAAGGGTTCCCTTCTGGGCGCATGGTCCTTGGCGAAGGCAGAGCCGTGGCGAGGAACATCACCCTTGCCAACGGCACGATCGAATATGACGCCAAACTTTCCGGCAACCTTCTATCTCCGGCGTGACGCCGACTGCCCGGCGGCCGACGATTGTTTCCAATATGTCCCGCTCATGCATGGCGTCTGGCCGTGGGAGATGTATCCTGAGTATCATGGTCACGCGTCGATCGCTGTCGGTGCCTGGAACCACGTGAAGCTGGTGGTCTCCGGCAAGCGCATGAACGTCTTCATAAACAACGCCGCGGCGCCCGCGCTCTCCATAGGAGAATCGCAGGCGACACCATGACGGGCACGCTGTCACTTGCAGGTCCGGCACAGTTTGCAAACCCGACCGTAACACCTGATGCGACAGACGGTTTTTCTGCGTCTCCCGCCGAGGATGGGACCGGCACCGACGCGCGCTTCGTTCGCACCTGGCAGGTCTCGCCGCCCGTGGACCTGCAGTATGGGCAGGCACCCCGGCTGGAGCAGATGCCCCAAGATGGCGCGGCCTGGAAGCCGATTCAGGCCGGGCGGCCTGGTAAATCTAAGCCGGCTGTGTGGCGCACCGACCTTGGACAAGTCGGCAGGCTCGTATGTCTGGCTGAAGATGCACGTCAACTCGGATTACGACCAGACCAAGCGGGTCGCATTAGGTTTTCTGCACGAGGCCTGGGTGTTCGTAGACGGAAAGCCGGTCTTCACGGGCGAGAACCTCTATTATCCTCATACCAAGCGCCTGCCGTCTAATGGCCGACTGTCACTGGACAACAGTTCCTTCGACATGCCTGTGCACAAGGGCAAGAATGTCATTGTCATTGCGCTGGCTAATATCTTGGGTGTGGGCCACGCGCATTACGGATGGGAACTGGAGTTTCAGCTTGCCGCCATGAAGGGTATCGGCCAACCAGCGTTGCGATAGTGTTAAGGAAGCAAGTAGTCTGGTTCAAAATAAATTAGAACTTTGCTACGCGTGTAAAGGCACTCCGCGTCTCCCACAAATCGAGCTGCTGAGACATCGCAGAGATAGAAGTTCCTTGCTTCTTTTTCTCAAACCAGAAGGCCTTACTTGCCTTACTTTCCAGCCACCTTATCTCCCCGAAAACTCGGCAGTTCCTTCACGTCCCAACCACCGCCCAGCGCCCGCACAAGCGCCACATCCGCCAGCACACGGCGGGTGCGAAGATCCGTTGCCGCCTGTTCGCTCTGCAACTCCGCCGTCTGCGCGATCACCACGTCCAGGAAGTTCGTCGCGCCATCCTTATACAAGTTCGTCGTCATCGCTTCCGTCTGCTGCGCGGCCTGCACGGCCGCGTTCTGAAACTGCGTCTCCTGCGCCAGCAAGCGAAGCTGGGAAAGCTCGTCTTCGACGCTCTGGAACGCTGCCAGCACCGTCTCACGGTAGCGCGCCTCGGCTTGCCTGTATTGCGCGAGCGACACCGCAAGCTCCGCGTCACGCAACCCGCCTTCGAACAGCGGCAGCGCCACGCCTGGGCCGATCGCCCAGAAATCGTTCGGCAGGCTGAAGAGCTGGAAGCCGGTGTCCTGCAAGCCATAGAGTATGTTCAGTGAGAAATTCGGGTAGAACGCCGCGCGCGTCACCCCGATCGTGTAGTTTGCCGCCGCCATCTGCCGTTCCGCCGAGGCCACGTCCGGCCGGCGCTCCAGCAGCGTGCTCGGCAAGCCAGGTGAGATGTCCGGCAGCCCAAGTGTCCAGCGCGCGGGCGGTACGCTGAACCTCGAAGGCTGCCGCCCCACCAGAACAGCGATGGCGTGTTCCTCCAACGCACGTTTCGATGCGGTGTCGATGATCGCCGCTTCCGCGTTGCCCAGCTGCGTCTCCGCCCGCGCCACGTCGATGCCCGACGCGATCTTGCCCACGAAACGGTTATGCGTGATTCGTACAGCCTGACGATACGCCGCGGCCGCACTCTCCAGCACACGCGCCTGGGCATCATAGCCGCGCAGTTCCACGTAGTCGCTGGCCAGTTCCGCATGCAGGCTCAGCCGTATCGTCTCCAGATCGGCCGCACTCGCCTGCGCCGCAGCCCGGCCGGCACGGATGCTGTTGGCCGCCTTCTCCCAGACGTCGATCTCGTAATTCGCCTGCGTGCTTATGCTGTTGTTGAGATACTGGTTCGGCTGCCCGGGCCGGCGGGTCGGCCGCCTGTTGCTCTGCCTGTCCTCGTTTATCTGCCCGCCCAGGTTCAACGTCGGATACAACCCTGCACGCGCTTCCACCGCGAAGCCTCTCGCCTGATCCAGGGCCGCCAGCGAGACGGCGAGCGTCGGGTTGCCGCCGTCCACATGGGCTTCCAGGTCGTCGAGCACGGGGTCGTCGAACACGTCCCACCAATGGCCGCGCTTCAGCCCGTCGGCCGGCCTGGCGGGCTGGAAGGCGGTGGCTTCCTTGTAGGCGACGGGCACGGCGGTGAGTGGGACGTGGTAGTGGGGGGCTAGGTTGCAGCCGGCCAAGGCAAGTAAAGGAAGCAGTTCTTTTTTGAAAAAAAGAACCAAAAAACTTTTGCTCCCACGCCTGCACCACAACACGCACCGGTTCTGCCAACGCGCATCGCGCAGAATTAGACCGCGCGTTGATGCAGGCGGGAGGACAAAAGTTTTTTGCTTCTTTTTTTCAAAAAAGAAGGCCTTTTTTCCTTGCTTCACTCCGAAACCGGCGCCGCCGAAGGCGCATGCCCCCCATCCGAGCCAGCAACCAAAACCGGATCGCCGTTCTCCAGCGTATCAAGCGGCGTGGTTATCACCCGATCCGTAGGCAGCAACCCGTCCTCGATCTCGATCTCGGTGCCCAGGTTGCGCCCCACGCTCACGTCCTTCATGACCACCCGGTCGCCTGGCCCCACCGTCGCCAGCTGCGCGCCGTGGGAGCGGAACACCAGCGCGCTCGCCGGCACGCGCAGGATCCCAGCCGCCCCTGGCACGTCGAACCGCACCTCGGCAAACGTGCCAGCCCACAGCTTGCCGTCCGGGTTCGCCGCCATAAGCTCCACCAGCACGGTGCGGCTTTCCTGCGCCACCGACTGGGACGTCGTCACCAGCCTGGCCGGGAAGCTGCGGCCCGGATATTGCGGCTCGCTCAGCTCTGCCTTCATGCCCACGGTCAGCTGGCTGGAATAGGCCTGCGGTACACGCACGTACACGCGCATCGCGTGCATGTCGGCCACCTTGAACATCGGCAGCGCCGCACCCGATCCTGCGTTGATCAGCGCGCCCACATCGGTGTTGCGCGCCGTCACTATGCCGTCGAACGGTGCGGTGACGCGCTTGAAACTCGCCTGCGCCAGCAGCCGGTCCACATGCGCGCGCTGCGCGTTCACTTCGGCATGGCGCGCCAGCGCGTCGCCGGCCTTTTCGTCCGACGATTGTTCGGAGACGGAATTCGACGACAGTAGCCTGCCCCACCGTTTCGCCGTCAGCGCCGCAAAGTTGTAACGCGCCTCGGCAGTGGCCAGGTCGGCCTGCGCCTGCACCACCTCCTGGTCCAGATCGGGCGTGTCGATCGTGCCCAGCACCTGGCCGGCGCGTACGTGCGCGCCGATGTCCTGCTTCCAGTTTGCCAGGTAGCCGCTCACCCGGGCGTAGATGGAAGCCTCGTAGAACGCCTCCACGTCGCCGGGCAGCGCTAGCTTCCGCGGCGCGTCGTCATGGCTGGGCAAGGAGACGCTGACGGTCGGCACAGCAAGCTGCCCGGTCCAGGCTGCCAGCTCCTTCGTGTCCTGGTGCCGGCTGAAAATGCCCCAGGCTGCCGCGGCGCCCGCCAGCACCACCACCGCAACCAGGAACAGTCCCAGCCGGCGCGGCGGACGGTGCGAGCCGCGCTTGCCCTTCTGGTGGCCCCCGGCGTGGGTTTCGCCGAAATTCGGCGGCATCGGTGCTGCCTCGGGGCGAGCGGTCATGCGTACGTCGTCCGGCATCTGTCTGTTTCCTGCGCGTCAGGCATGGGCGAGCGCGCTGCGGCCCGGCTCTTGGGCGGGCACGTTCTCCCGGCGATGCGCCAGGCTGAAGATGGTGGGCACAACGAGCAGCGTCGCCACGGTGGCGAACAGCAGCCCGCCTATCACCGCACGGCCCAACGGCGCATTCTGCTCGGCCGAGAGCGCGGTCGGCCCCATGCCGATGATCATCGCCAGCGCCGTCATCAGTACCGGGCGAAAGCGCGTGGCACCCGCCTCCAGCGCCGCCTGCACCGCCGTCATCCCCGTCTCCATACGCTCGCGCGCGAAGCTGATCACCAGGATGGAGTTAGCCGTCGCCACGCCCATGCACATGATGGCGCCGGTAAGCGCGGGCACGGACAGCGTGGTGCCGGTCAGGAACAGGATCCACACGATGCCGGCCAGCGCGCCTGGCAACGCCATCACGATCACCGCGGGGTCCGTCCAGGATTGGAAGTTCACCACGATCAGCAGGTAGATCAGCACGATGGCGAAGGCCAGGCCGCTGATCAGCTGGCTGTAGGCTTCCTGCATGGTGGTCACCTGGCCGCGCAGGGTCACCTGGCTGCCGTGTGGCAGGCTGTGCGCCTCCTCCGCCACGATCCTGTTTATGTCCGCCGCCACCGCGCCCAGATCGCGCCCCACGTTGGTGGCGTAGATGTCGATCACCGGCCGCACGTTGTAGTGGGAGACCACGCCGTTGGTGGCCTCCGTCTTCACCGTGGCCAGGCCGCCCAGCAGTTCCGTCTTGCTGCCGGTCCCGAGTGGCGTGTTCTGCAGGTTGCCCATCGTGTCGATGTCGTATTGCGGCGTCTGCACTACGATGGGGTAGGACACGCCGTTATGCGGGTTCAGCCAGAAGGTGGGTGCGGTCTGTATGCTGCCGGCCAGCGTGTCCAGCATCGAGGTGGCGGCGTCCTTTTCCGTGATGCCCACCAGCGAGGCAAGCTGGCGGTTCACGTCCACCCGCAGGGTCGGCTCGTTGAACGTCTGCTCGATGCGTGCGTCGGCCACGCCCGTCACGCGCGTGATCCGCGCCAGCAGGCGGTCCGCATAGGCGCGGTTCGCCTTGATGTCCTGGCCCACCACCTGCAGGTCGATTGGCGCGGGCAGACCGAAATTGACGATCTGCGTGGTGATGTCTGCCGGCAGCAGCGCGAAGGTGGTGCCGGGGAACATGCGCGGCAGGATCTGCCGCATGGCGCGCGCATACTGGCTGCCGGTGGCACCATCCTTCAGGCTTATCAGCACGTCGGCGTCCTCGCCGCCTATGCTGCCGGAGTTGCCGTAGGCCAGGTTTATGCCGCTGACCGGCATGCCGATGTTGTCCACGATCGTGTCCAGCTTGGCGGGCGGGATGATGCGTTGCCTGATCACGTCCTCGATGCGACCGCACAACGCGGAGACGTCTTCGATGCGCATGCCCGTCTGTGCGCGCACGTGAAGCTTGATCTGGTCGCTGTCCACCGCGGGAAAGAAATTACGCCCGAGGAAAGGCACCAGCAGGAACGACAGCGCCACGGCGGCGAAGAAGCCCACGATCACACGCGGCCGGTTGCCGAGGGCCAGTTCCAGCAGGCCCACGTAGCCGCTGCGCAACGACTCGAACCGACGCTCGAACCCGCGCTGGAAGCGCCCGAAGAACCCAGGCTTCGGCCGCGGTCCCTCATGGTGCTCGTGCTTGCTCAGCAGGAAGTTGGCCATGGTGGGCACCAGCGTGCGGCTGAGGACGTAGGAGCCGATCATGGCGAACACCACCGCTTCGGCCAGCGGGCGGAACAGATAGCCGGCCACACCGCCCAGGCCGAACATCGGCACGAACACGATGCAGATGCACAGCAGCGAGACGGTCGCCGGCACCACGATCTGGCGCGCGCCGTCCAGGATCGCCGTCTCCACCTCCTTGCCGCTCTCCAGATGGTAGTTGATGTTCTCGATCGCCACCGTGGCATCGTCGACCAGGATGCCGACCGCCAGCGCCAGGCCGCCGAGCGTCATCACGTTGATCGTCTCGCCGACGACGCTCAGCATCGTCACCGAGAACAGGATGGCCAGCGGGATGGAGATCGTGATGATCACCGTCGAGCGCCAGCTGCCGAGGAAGATCAGGATCAGCACGCCGGTGAGGCCGGCCGCGATAAGTCCCTCGCGCACCACGCCTATCACCGCGTCGGTGACGAACACGGATTGGTCGCCGATCGCCTTCAGCGTCAGGCTGGGCGGCAGGCTGGCCTGTATCTGCGGCAGCAGCGCCTTTACGCCGGCGATGATGTTGAGCGTGGAGGCGGCACCCGATTTCAGCACGGTCATCAGC
>CAXTJZ010000047.1:0-19450 GCA_964244695.1 uncultured Acetobacteraceae bacterium | reverse complement strand
AGGATTGAATCAGGCGAGAGCGAGCCGCCTCAACGAGTTTTTCAACACCATCCGCTGAAAAAAGTCCAGTTTTTCCGGCCTGACGATGTGGCCCACACCTCGACCCGCATCTGCGGATTGGAATGCCCATCTCTTCCGATGACGGGCCCGTTCGGGTGCTCGCCGTCAAGGGCTTGGACCAAGCATTGCAGCTTCCTGTGAAAGCCGCTCGCGCGCAGATCGCCCGACCGGCCGGCCTACCCTCTATATAGCGCCCGCCCGCAGCGCCCTAGGGTAGGTGAGGTTGCAAAGGCAATGTCCCAGCGATCCCTGGCTACTTGCGGAAGCCTGACCGACTGGCAACGAGGGCGACTACCCGGTAGCGCTTTGATCATAGATTGAGGCGATACGGCTTAGCCGTCGTATCCCACAGAGCAGTTTACCAAGCCGTGTAGTGTGGCCTGAGGGGGTGGGGGCGACCGGGCCGAACCGTGGCAAAGGTGGTCAAGACCCGCGCTCGATGTGGCCCTTTGAAAGTTCATTGCTGTTCCAGAACGTATGATGTTGATCAGATTTACAAAAGATTTTCTCGGAATCCAGCAGGGGACACCCTGCTTCGCTATTGATGCAATACTTACCATTCTGGTAGTCGATTTTTAGCTACTACGAACGATGCGAGATATGCAATTATTCGATCAGACGTCTGCCCAAACTGTCGCGACACCAGGGTCCGCACGTTGAACCTTGAATGGATTTCGTTGCCTAAGCGACAGCGGATTTTCGGATCCTCCCGCTCGACGACCTACAGGGTGATTAAGGCCGGGAAGCTACGCGCAATCAAGTGCGGCTCGGCCACACTGCTGCACGTAACGATGTCGCGCGCTTACGATGAGTCTCTACCGCCTTTTTAGAAAACACGCCTACCGCGGGATACAGCAAGCGTGCTCTCGTGGCAATGAAGTTAGAACTTCGTGGCGGGCGAACGAAGTTATGATACATGTTCTATAACAGCATAGACGCTTTTCGCGGTTGGGCCTCATAGAAGGAGGACCACAAATGTTGCTCTTGACAAAGTTTGCCCATGAGGCCGACCGCTACGAGTTGATGTCGGAAGTGATCGATGAAAGGGCAACGCGCACCTTTACGCGGTGCAGGGTTCTGTTTTGTCGAGATCGAGCCTGCTTGATGAACTGGGTCAGCCGGCCATCGCGCGCACGCTGGCCAGGAGGTTCGGCTTGTGACGCTCCCTGCGGATGCGGGAGCCGGCTTAGGGGTGTTCGAGACACTTCACGACATCCCGAGTGCGGCGGCGTTGGCCGACCATCTGCGAACCGCCGCGCGCACCTTTTACGGAAACGCCGGCCGTGCCTTCCTCGCAAGGCTGGTTGAGGCCCGCCACCGCGACTCTGAAGCTTTGCTCGCCGGTATAGCCGCTGCGCGAGAGAGCTTCGTCGCCCGCCATGCGTCAGCCGGAGCAGACGGCCAGGCGCGCTCCATAGGGTCGCGCTTTGCCCTGATCGCGGTGGCGGGCAAACTCGCAACGAAATTGGGTGTGCTGCCGTGGCAGGAAGCTGAGGCCACCGCCGCAGCCGCGAATTGTTTAAAATCACGCTGGCTTTTGTCGATCAGAATTATACCCCCAAGCTGCTGCCACAGCCGCGCAGGCCGAGGGAGTCACCTGCACGCCGTCAAGCTGCCTGAAGCTAAGCGCGGATTTGTTCTGCTGCCCCGGCGCTGGGTGGTGGAAAGGTCATTTGCCTGGGCTACATGTTCCCGACGTTTGGTCGAAGACTACGAACGTTATGCCGAAACGCTCGCGAGCTTTCACCTCATTGCCTTCATTGGATATATGCTCAAACGCGCAGCAGCCCTGGCTCAAGGTGCATAACACCCTCTAAATCGCTGTATTTCACTCATGCAAATCGCGACGATCAAGCCCATCATCTTGAGCGGCGCCATGCAAGTTGATGTCATGCGGCGCATTCCGAATGGCGCTATGAAACAATGGCCCGTCGGTATACGCCGGCACGATGTTTTTCCCGCTCGTCGACCGGTCAGCACTTCAGGTAATCCGTAGAAGTTCAAAATGTTTTCATGATTGAGCGGTAGTCTCCAAGGTCAGGCCGGACCTTGCAGGCTGGACGTTCAAATGGATGACAGAATGGACAACGTGTCGCTCGGGTGGGAAAGCGTAGAGCGAAGGCAGCGCGCCGAGATGATCGACGAGGTCCTGCGCAGCCAGAGATTTGGTTTCCGCTTCCCTCCGCAACTGGAGGCATTGTTCGAGCAGAAGACCGGCCCGGAGCGATGCCGGGGTTTCGTGCGCTACGGCATGCTGGGCTTTGTTCTCTGCAACATGTTCATCGTCAACTACTTCCGCCTGCTGCCCGACATCGCGATGCGCGAACTCCTGGTCCAGGTCTTTGTCGTGACCCCGGTGGTGTTGACCGTCACGGCGTACATGCGGACCCAGCCGCCGGTGTTCCGGCGCGAAGTGGCACAGTCGTTCTCGGCGCTGTTCGGCCTGGTTGCCCCGATGATCATCTATCAGGACAGCACCTGCCCGGCGGCGGTGTTCTTCCGCTACGCGCCCGTCCTCACGCTCCTCTACCTAAACGTGGTCTCGGCTCTGCGCTTCCGGTTCGCTCTGCCAGCCTCGATCATAACGGTGCTCTGCAGCGCTGCCGACCTCTCGGCGTTGCACGGCGTCAGCCCCGACGTGAAGGGGCTCGTCTCGGCTTCCGTCATCTCGACCTTCGGGTTCACGCTGTTTGCCAACTATCGTCTCGAGCGCGAGCAGCGTCGCACCTACCTTCTCAACGAACGCGAAGGGCTTCAGCGCGACGAGATCATCCGCCTGGCAAGCGAACAGGCCCGTGAGGCGGCACAGCGGGCGGACGAGCGCGAGCGGGCCGCCGACGCGGCCGCCGCGCATGCCGCCGAGCTGCGCGATGCGCATCGGATCGCACGGATCGCGACGTGGCGGACGGATCTGGCCGATGGGGCGCTGGCAATGTCCGACGAGCTGCACAAGCTGCTCGGCACCGATCCCGTGACCTTCACGCCTTCAAAGAAAAACTTCCTGAGCCTTGTCTATGCAGAGGACCGGGCGGCGATCGCGGCGGCCTGCTCGCAGGCGGCAAACGGCGTGGCGGCGGTGGAACAGGAATGGCGCATACTGCGTCCCGATGGCAGCTTCGCCTGGTTCTGGTCCGAGATGCACCCGGAGGTGAACGCGTCGGGCCGCGCTGTTGCGGTGCGTGGCGTGTGCAAGGACGTGACCGAGTACCGCACCACGGCCGAACGGATCTACCGCCTTGCCCATCACGACCCGCTCACCGGCCTTGCCAACCGGGCGTTGCTGCGCGAGCGCATCGCCGAGGCCATCGACCGCAGCCAGCGCACCGGCAGTCAGATGTCCGTGCTTTGTCTCGATCTCGACGGCTTCAAGGCGGTGAACGACGTGCACGGCCACGGCGCTGGCGACCGGCTGCTGTGCGAGGTCGCAGCCCGGCTGGGCCGCGGCGTGCGGGAGAGCGACACCGTCGCGCGCCTCGGCGGCGACGAGTTCGTCGTCCTGCAGACCGACGACGTCGAGCCCGAGGCGGCCAACGCAGTCGCCGAGCGGCTGGTGGAGATGCTCGGCGCACCTTATGATCTTGGTTTCGGCGACATGCAGAGCGCCGTGACGGCCTCGGTCGGCGTCGCGCGATACCCGATTCATGGCGACGATTCCGAGACGCTCCTGCACAACGCGGACACGGCGCTCTACCAGGCCAAGTGGGCGGGCAAGAACCAGGCCGTGTTCTTCCGTCCGGACATGGACGACGAGCTGCGCAAGCGCCGGACCTTGGAGCGTGACCTGCACCTGGCCGCGGAGCGTGGCGAGTTCGCGCTTGCGTGGCAGCCGCTCTCGGCGGCGGACGGTGACGGTGCGATCACTGGGTTCGAGGTGTTGCTGCGCTGGCACCATCCGGAGCGGGGGATGATCCCGCCCGACGTGTTCATCCCGATTGCCGAAGCGTGCGGCGCCATCACGGCGATCGGCGCCTGGGTGTTGCGTGAAGCTTGTCGCGAGGCGGCGCAATGGACGGCCCCGCTGCGGGTGGCCGTGAACGTCTCGCCGGTGCAGGCGCAGGAGGGCGAGGCGTTCGCCGAAATGGTCGAGCAGGTGCTCGCCTCGACCGGCCTGGCGCCTGCGCGCCTCGTGCTGGAGGTCACGGAAAGCGTGCTGATCCGCGAGACGGCCCGGGTGCTGTCCACCCTCACTCGCCTCAAAGCGGTGGGCGTGCAGACGGCGCTGGACGATTTCGGGACGGGTTATTCCTCACTTGCGACCTTGCGTGCGTTTCCGTTCGACCAGATCAAGATAGACCGCAGCTTCGTGTCGGGGATGGTCATTCCTTCGAACGGCCAAGACATGGCCATCGTCCAGGCCGTGCTGGGCCTTGCGCGGGGTCTGGGTGTGCCGGTCGTGGCGGAAGGAGTTGAGACGGAGATGCAATTTGCTGCCCTTCGTAGAGCGGGGTGCGAGGAGGTACAAGGCTGGCTGATCGGGCGCCCCGCTCCCATCGAGAGCTTTTCGGACCTTACCCGACCACCTTTGGTCTCGTCCTCTCCTCAGTACGAGCGATATGAGGATCGCCTTTTGCAAGCGGGCGCCGTCTGATGAGGTTGGAGGTTCTGTTGCAAACTCTGGAGCGGGGTTAAGCTTTTGCATTGCCTGTGGACGATACGCTCTTTCCCTCGATATCGCTGGGGTTACCTCGACAGACGCTATACTTAAGTTCTCGTCGCCATGCCCTTTCTACGGACGCAACTGCCCTTGAATATAGGTCGGAACTCGGCAATCAAAATCTGCGACCTTTAATCGTCGGCCGTGTCGATGTTCCGTACATGCAGGTCGGACAAGATCGGCTCAACATATTCTGTGAGTGTGTTCGCCCACTGCTGCCTGTGCTTGGCGTTGCGCCAGCTGCTCTCGTGCGCCTTTACATACTCCGCGGACACCGCATTGAAGGTGCGATCAGTCCGCTCGGCTTTCTCGGCTTCAGCAGCCTTCCTACACTCCTCAATGGGATCCTTGCCCGCCTGTGCTACCTTTGCAGCCTCGTGGGCGGCGTCCCGTGCTGCTCGGAGGCCTACGACCGGGTATGCCTCAAGCCCATCGCCGAGCCTTACCTTTCTCCTTCGCCTTCCGCGTCACCCTTATGGTGTAGCGGTAAGGCCAAGATTTTCGCCGGTTCTGAAACAGGGAGCTTGCGTGCCGAATCCGGTTTACAAACCTGCATCCATAAACCTCCCCATCGCCATAGCGCCCCGGCTCGCGGAGATTTTTTGATCTTTAGTTGGGTAAGCTTCCCCATCTCTCACCCTGTATGCCGGCCACCGTCTCGGCCCACTTGATAGAGTGAGATTGACCGCGGAGCCGAATGCTGCGGGCGCGAGGCCGGGCAGTCTCTCACGCGCAAAGATTGCACTCGAAAGCAACGATAAGATATCGATGATTGTCGATGTTCTTCGGATACAAATATATTATGGATTGAGGGCAAATTCTTGTTTTAGAATAGTGTTAACCTACGGGAGTATTCGCAGTGAGCGTCCACAAATTGACGGCGGGATTTGGCGTTGTTTTGGCCATCAACTTTCTGGCCGTTGCTGCGGCTGCGCAGACATATACGTTCAAGACTTTCAAGGCTCCGATGTCGGGATCGACTATTTTCGAGGCGACGGACAATGGCGGCGCTGTTGTCTCCCAGGTGAGCGCGTCCGGCAGTACAAATTGCAGTCTAAACCAAGGTGGTGTGAAGATCGCCATCGCCGACCCCAACGCGCCTGTTGGGACCACCACCTGTCTTGGCGTGGGAAATGGCAAGGTGGTGGTCGGCTACTATCAAGCGCCCGGCCAGCCGGCTGGCGCTTCGGCAGGTTTCAGCTACCAGAACGGCACCTACACGGACTTCGTGGTTCCTTCGGCAAACGTACAGATGGGTGGCACGCAGCTCGAAGCGATCAGCTCGAACGGATTGTTCGCCGGCACCTACTCCGACGATAAAGGACACCAGCATGTCTTCAAGTCGCGTGGGTCTACAACGAGTTTAGAGAATGTGACTATTCCTTATCAATCCTATCTCATCGCTGTCGGGGTCAACGACAACGGCGTTACCATCGTGCAGAACTTCGGCGGCAAGGGCGAGACCTATACAGGCAGCTTCTATCTCCACGCGGGCACGCCCGCCACACAGATCATCTACCCCAATTCGACGCAGACAGTCTGTCACGGCGTGAACAATGCCGGCGACGTCGCTTGTCATTACGCGGACGCTCAGGGCCTCCAGCATGGCTTCATCTATCACGGTGCTACAAACAGCTATTCCGCTAACATCGACGCTCCGACAAGCACGGGCGGAACGCTCCTGTTTGGGATTGATGATGCCGGCCGTGTTGTCGGCACCACAACTCCGAACCCGCAGACTTCCATCAGGCTGGGTCTGATCGGCACACCAAGCAGCAACTGATACCACCGGCCGGGAATGTTAACCCTTCAGGAAGGCCAGGGGCGCTGCCCCTGGACCCCGCTAAGGACAAGTCCTTAGAACCTGATCATCAGCCCTTCTAAACAGATGGGGGTCTGGGGCCTCAAGGCCCCAGCGGGGTTTGGGGCAGAGCCCCATGCTTGCTGACTGATAAAGATTTCCGCCCGTCGCTGCGCTGGCGGCGACAGCCGGGTCAGGCGCCTTTCACGGTCGCGATGTGCGCGTCAATCGCGGTGGCAAGCACGGTGAGCGGAACGCCGCCTGTCTTGACCACGGCATCGTTGAAGGCGGCTTCGTCGTATTTGGCGCCCAGCGCGGTCCTGGTGCGCTCGCGCAGGCGCAGCATCTGATTGTGGCCCATCTTGTAGCCGCAAGCCTGGCCTGGCGCCACGCAGTAGCGGTCGGTTTCGCTGGTCATGGCCGGCGCGGTCTTGCCGGTTTCCGTGGTGAGGAACTGCACGGTCTGTTCGCGCGACCAGCCCATGGAATGCAGGCCGGTGTCCGCGACCAGGCGGCAGGCGCGGAACTGCTGGGCCTGCAGGTAGCCGATGCGGCCGAACGGGTCATGGTCGTAGAGTCCGTGCTCGTCGACGAGCTGCTCGGCGTAGAGCGCCCAGCCTTCGACGAAGGCGTTGAAGCCCATCATCGACATGATAAGCGGGATTTCCGCGTGGTGTTCGGCGAGGTAGGCGCCCTGCCAGGTGTGGCCTGGGATGCCCTCGTGCGCGGTGAGTGTGGGGAGCTGGTATTTCGGCCAGAGCTTCGTCGATTTGAGGTTCACGTAGTATATGGCGGGGCGCGAGCCATCGAGGGCGGCAAAGTTCATGTAGCCCAGGGCGGCGCCGTCCTGGATGTCCGGCGGGACGCGCTTGACGGTGACGTCCGCCTTCAGGTTCAGGTGGGAGATCTGCGGCATCAACGGGCGGATGCGGGCGATGCAGTCGTTCAGGTAGGCGATGAGCGCAATGCGGCCGGTGTCGTCGTCCGGGTAGAGGAAGCGGGGATCCTTGTTCAGGGCCTGGATGCGCTCGCCGACGCTGCCCTGGGTCATGCCTTGCGCGCGCAGGAGGGTGTCCAGGCGGGCCTTTATGGCGGCGTTCTGCTCCAGGCCTAGCTTGTGTATGTCGGCGGCAGGCGTGTTGGTGGTGGTGCCCATGCGCAGGGCCCAGGCGTAGAAGGCGTCGCCGTCCGGCAGGCGCTGCACGCCGGCGGTGGACGGGGCGTTCGCGGTGGCCTTTGCAAAGGCGGCGATCTGGCGGTCCACGGCGGGGTAGACCGCGCTCTCCACGATCTTGGTGCAGCGTCCGGCCCAGTCGCCTTGCAGGTTTGCGGCGGCGGCGGCGCGGCGGCTCAGCGAGGTGACCAGCGGCTGCTCGGCGGCCGGGGTGGCGCGAAAGCCGCGTAGCTGGGTGAGCACGGTGGCGGCGATGAAGTTGGGCGGCATGACGCCGATGGCGGCGTCCGCGGTGCAGCGCTGGCTTTCCTGGTCCACCACGCGGGCGAAAGCGGAGACGCGGGCGAGGTAGGCTTCGGCGTCGGCGGTGCTGTGTATCTGGTGGACGGAGTTGAGGAATTCCGGCGTGCCGACCACGCTGCCGCCCTGCTGGCTGATGACGTAGGGGGCGGCGCCGCCGCTGAAGCCGGCCGAGGCGCCGCCGCCGTAGCGGAAGCCAGTGCCTTCCAGGCCGCGCTCCGTGGCGTAGCGCACCGCGTCCATGCGTATCTGGCTCGGGCCTGGCAGGGCGGCGCGGTCCACCTGCAGGAGTCTCGCCTGCATGGCGTGGACCTGGGCGGCCCATTTGGCGTCGCCGGCGGGGGAGGCGTCGCCGAGCTGGGATTTGAGGCCGGCCAGCGCGCCGGTGTCCACACCGAGCTGGGTGGCCGTCTCCGGGGAGAGCAGCAGGATCTCGTTTGCGAAAGCGGCCAGCATGGGGTCGAACGCGGTGGCGGCACTGGATGGGCCGGGCTGGGCCGCCCGGGCCGTGCCGGCGATCGCTGCCGCGGCTGCTCCGCTCTGCATCACCTGGCGCCGTGAGATCATCTGTCTGCCCTTGTCTGCCGTTGCGGCCGCACCCTAGCGGCAGACGGGCGGCGGGGGAAACCCGCTGCCCGGCCAGCGCTACACCGGCCGGCATCCGACGGACGGCGGAGGCTTGGCTCGTTTTAACGAAGAACCTGTTTCCGAACTGTTCCGAATAGCTTGTAAGGAAGCCAAGGCCTTCTTTTTTGAAAAAAAGAAGCAAAAAACTTTTTCTCCCTGTCGGCGGCTAAACGGAAAGTGCTGCGA
Organism: uncultured Acetobacteraceae bacterium; assembly: GCA_964244695.1. Lineage (GTDB taxonomy): Bacteria > Pseudomonadota > Alphaproteobacteria > Acetobacterales > Acetobacteraceae > BOG-908. The sequence goes on along the minus strand of CAXTJZ010000047.1, from coordinate 10,648 downwards.
CACGGGGTAGGAGTCCCTGCTTCTCTTTTCTGAAAGAAGGTTTCTTAGCTTACCTTGTCCTGGGTGCGCGTGTCGAAATCCGACGCGTCGTGCCGCTCGTGCAGTTGTGACGAAGGCTCTCCCATCACGCGGTTCACCATGCGGCCGCGCTGCACGGCGGGGCGCGCACCGATCGTATCCGCCCAACGTACAACGTTGGTGTATTCCTGGACCTGCAGGAATTCGGCTGCGTTGTAGAGCAGGCCTTTGACCAGGCCGCCATACCACGGGAAGGCGGAGATGTCGGCGATGGAGTACTCGTCACCGCCGAGATACGCGCTTTCGGCCAGGCGGCGGTCCAGCACGTCGAGCTGGCGTTTCACCTCCATGGCGAAGCGGTCGATCGGGTATTCCATCTTGAACGGGGCGTAGGCGTAGAAATGGCCGAAGCCGCCGCCGAGATAAGGACCCGCGCCGTTCTGCCAGAACAGCCAGCACAGGCTCGCGGTGCGCGCGGGACCGGCGGCGGGCAAGAAGGCGCCGAACTTTTCCGCCAGATGCAGCAGGATGGCGCCTGACTCGAACACGTGCAGCGGCTCGGGGCCGCTTCTGTCCACCAGCGCGGGGATCTTGGAGTTCGGGTTCACCGCCACGAAGCCGCTGGAGAATTGCGCGCCCTCGTTTATGCGGATGAGCCACGCGTCGTATTCGGCGCCGGTGTGGCCGGCGGCGAGGAGTTCTTCCAGCAGGATGGTCACCTTCACGCCGTTGGGCGTGGCGAGCGAATAGAGCTGGAACGGGTGGCGGCCGACGGGGAGGGCCTTTTCGTGGGTGGCGCCTGAGACGGGGCGGTTTATGCTGGCGAACTGGCCGCCGTTTTCCTTGTTCCAGATCCAGATATTCGGCGGGGTGTAGGTGGTGGGGGCATCGTTCATGTCGGCTCCTTCCGGCTGGGCGGAGCTCACATGTGGGTGGCCGGAGCGCGGGTTTTGACCCTTTCCGGCAGCGAGGTTGCGTGAGGATGAACGGCGGGGTGAGACCTGGCGGTTAGGAGAAAGCAAGGAAGGCCTTCTTTTTTGAAAAAAAGAAGCAAAAAACTTTTGTTTCTCCCGCGTTTGCGGCGTCCGGGTGCTTTCGGAGGAACACGCGAGCCGACAGTGCGGAAAGTAAAAGTTTTTTGGTTCTTTTTTTAAAAAAGAACCGCTTGCTTCCTTACGCAACAAGCTTGCGCAAAGCCTGCCGGTAAGCTTCGGTGATCCCGGCCTGGCGTATGTGTGCGCCGTCCTGAACCACCCACTCACCGTTGCACATCACGTGCCGTGCTGCCGGGGCGTCTTCGGCGAAGATGGCGGCGGCGAGCCAGAAATCAGGGCCGAGGTGTTCGGATTCTGGTGTGGGGGCGATGACGCAGGCGTCGGCGCGGGCGCCTGGTTGCAGTGTGCCGACATGGCGGGCGGCGGCTTGCGCGCCGCCGGCGCAGGCGGCTTGCCAGAGGATGCGGGCGGTGTGGCCGGCGGTGCCGGCGAGGACGTTGCGGCGTTCGGAGCTTAGGCGTTGGGTGTATTCCAGGAGACGGAGTTCGGCGAAGGCGTCGAGGGTGACGTGGCTGTCAGTGCCTATGCCGAAGCGGCCGCCGGCTTCGGCGTAGTCGGGCAGGGTGAACAGGCCGTCGCCCAAATTGCCTTCGGTGCTGGGGCATAGACCGGCGACGGCGCCTGTGGCGGCGATGGCCTGGCGCTCCTCCAGGGTGGTGTGCGTGCTGTGGATCAGGCACCAGTTTGGGCCGATTGGGGCGTTTGCCAGCAGCCAGTCGGCGGGGGCGGCGCCCAGGGTGGCGATGCAGGCTTCCACCTCGCCGCGCTGTTCGGCGATGTGGATGTGAATGGGGGCGTCGAAATCTATGGTGGTGGCGCCGCGGATCAGGTGAGCCAGGGAGGCGGACGGGACGGCGCGCAGGCTGTGCGGGGCCAGGCCGAAGCGCAGGGTTTGGCTTGGGTGGGCGTCGGCGAGGAGGCGGAGGGCGTCCTCCGGGGTGGTGCGGAAGCGTTGCTGGCCGCCGTGCAGGGGTTCGCCTGCGAAGCCGCCGGTCTCGTAGATGCCGAAGAGGAGGGTGAGGCCGATGCCGGCTTCGGTGGCGCCGGCTTCTATGGCGTCCGCCATGGCGGCGCGGTTTGCATAGGGAGCGCCGCCTGGGGCGTTTTGCAGGTAGTGGAATTCGACGAGCGAGGTGAAGCCGCCTTGCAGGCAGAGCATGGCGAGGTAGGCGGCGATCGGCGCCATGGTGTCGGGTTCGATGGTGTTGGCGGCACGGTACATGGCCTCGCGCCAGGACCAGAAATCGCCGCCGCCGCCGGCGTATTCGGTGAGGCCGGCGAAGCTGCGCTGGAAGGCGTGGCTGTGCAGGTTGATCATGCCGGGCAGGACGGCGCCGGCGATGTGGTGGGGGGCGCGGCCGGGGGCGATGCGGGTTATTTCGCCGTTTTCGTGGTCGATCTGGACGTCTGGCTGAAAGCCGGTGTCCAGCAGGGCCCAGTCGGCGGAGAAGGTTGGCATGGCGTAGTGGTTTAGCTGGAGGGTAAGAGAACGCAAGGGGTTGTTTTGATGTGCTTAGGTCATTGCAGGTGATGGCGCGCCACCTTGTGGAAGCCGCGGCGTGACCGAAGGATCGAGAAGATTAACCACCAAGTGCACCAGGAAGGCCGAGTGTTTCTGAACCACCCGTGGTCCGTATTTCCTTAAGAGGAACGTGCAGACGGGTGGTTGTCGCTTGGCAAAGCCTCCTGGTGTTTTTGATGCGCTTCATGGTTCATCCTCGTCGTTGGCTCCAAGCGGTTTTGTGCAGATTGTAAGAGCATTGTTTCGCCGGTTCGACGCTCCTGCCTTTTCAGGCGGCACCCCGCTGACGCAAATGCGGGAAGGAAAAGTTTTTTGGTCCTTTTTTTCAAAAAAGGACTGCTTGCTTTCTCAAGGTGCAACGAATGACCCAACCAGCCGACGCGATCTGGCACGCCAACCTGGCGACGATGGTGCCAGGCGGCGCGCCTTACGGCGCGATAGAGGACGGCGCGCTGGCGATAGGCGGCGGACGGATCCGGTATGCCGGGAAGCGGGCGGAGATGCCGGCAGAACTGTCCGGCCCGGGGACGATGCGGCATGACGCCAATGGCGGGTGGATCACGCCGGCGCTGATCGATTGCCACACGCATCTGGTGTTTGGCGGGGAGCGGGCGGCGGAGTTCGAGGCGCGGTTGTGCGGGGACAGTTACGAGGGGGCGGCAAGGCGGGGTGGCGGGATATTGTCGTCGGTAAGGGCGACGCGGGAGGCGAGCGAGGCGGCGCTTATGGAGGCGGCCGGCGGGCGGCTGGCGCGGCTGATTGCGGACGGCGTGCGTACGGTGGAGATCAAGTCCGGATATGGGCTTTCCCTGGATGGCGAGCTGAAAATGTTGCGTGTGGCGCGGCGGCTGGGCGCGCGCTACAGGGTACGTGTGGTGACGAGCCTGCTGGCGCTGCATGCTGTGCCGCCGGAATTTGCCGGGCGGGCGGATGACTACGTGTCGTTCGTGATCGATGAGGTTCTGCCGGCGGCGATGGCAGCGAAATTGGTGGATGCCGTCGACGCTTTTGCGGAGCCGATTGCCTTCAGCGCGGCGCAGGTGCGGCGGTTGTTCGCGGCGGCGCGTGGGCTTGGGCTGCCGGTGAAATTGCATGCGGATCAGTTGAGCGATGGCGGCGGGGCGGCGCTGGCGGCCGAGTTCGGGGCACAGTCGGCGGATCACCTGGAATACGCGTCGGAGGACGGGGTGCGGGCGATGGCGGCGGCGGGTACGGTGGCGGTGCTGCTGCCTGGGGCTTACCTGATGGTAGGGGCGCGGCAGCCGCCGCCGCTGGCTGCGTTCCGCGCGCAGGGTGTGCGCATCGCGGTGGCGACGGATTGCAATCCTGGTTCTTCGCCGCTGTGCTCGTTGCTGATGGCGATGAACCTGGCTTGCGCGCTGTTCCGGCTGACGCCGGAGGAGGCGCTGGCGGGGGTGACGCGGGAGGCGGCGCATGCGCTGGGGCTGGCGGGCGAGGTGGGCACGCTGGAGGCGGGCCGTTCGGCGGAACTGGCGGTATGGCGGATCGGGCATCCGCGCGAGCTGGCGTATTGGATGGGCGGGGTGTCGCCGGTGGTGGTGCAGCCGTGAGCTTGCGCATTGTGGCCGGCGGTTTCGACGGTCCGATTTAGGCAGGAAGGCCTTCTTTTCTGAAGAAAAGAAGCAAAAGACTTTTGCTCCTGCGCTTGCACGAAGGTCTGGCCTGGTTTGCTAGCTTGGATGCTGGCAGGACCGGGTGGTGTTTCGGTGCAGGCGGGGGAGCAAAAGTTTTTTGGTTTTTTTCAAAAAAGAACTGCTTGCTTACTGCAAAGCCGCAGTAAAACGCTCCAACGCCCAATCCACCTGCTCGCCCGTGATCACCAGCGGCGGCGCGATGCGTATCGTGTTCTCGTGCGTCTCCTTGCAGAGCACGCCGGATTTTTGCAGCGCCTTGCATACCGGGGCGGCAGGTTCATGCAGTTCCACGGCGAGCATCAGGCCGCGGCCGCGGATTTCGCGCACGCGCGGCGAGGCTATTTCGCGCAGGCCGGCAAGCAGGCGGGCGCCTTGGGTGGCGGCGTTGTCTATCATGCCTTCTTCGGTGAGGACGCGTAGCGCCATGCGGGCGATGGCGCAGGCCAGCGGGTTGCCGCCGAAGGTGCTGCCGTGCTCGCCCGGTTTGAGCACGCCCATGACTTCGGCGTTCGAGAGGACGGCGCTGATCGGGTAGAAGCCGCCGGAGAGGGCTTTGCCGACGAGGGTGAGGTCGGCTTCCACGCCTTCGTGTTCCTCGGCCAGGAGGCGGCCGGTGCGGCCCAGGCCGGTCTGGATTTCGTCGAGCACCATGATGACTCGGTGCTGGGTGCAGAGGCGGCGGACTTCGCGGAGGTAGCCGTCCGGCGGGATGATGACGCCGGCTTCGCCTTGGATGGGTTCGAGGAGGACGGCCACCGTGTTGGGGGTTATGGCGGCGGCCAGCGCCACGGCATTGCCGTAGGGGACGACGTTGAAGCCGGGGGTGAAGGGGCCGAAATCGGCGCGGCTTACGGGATCTGTGGAGAAGCCGACGATGGCCAGGGTGCGGCCATGGAAATTGTCGCCGCAGACGATGATCTCGGCCTGGTCTTCGGGGACGCCCTTGACCTGGTAGCCCCATTTTCGGGCGACCTTTAAGGCGGATTCCACGGCTTCGGCGCCGGAGTTCATCGGCAGGACGGCGCTGGTGTGGGTTAGCGCGCAGATCTCCTCGTAGAACAGACCGAGCTGGTCGTTTCGGAAGGCGCGGGAGGTGAGGGTGAGGCGGCCGGCCTGTTCGACCATGGCGGCGAGGATGCGGGGGTGGCAGTGGCCCTGGTTGACGGCGGAGTAGGCCGACAGCGCGTCGAGGTAGCGGTTGCCGTCTACGTCCCAGACCCAGACGCCTTCGCCGCGGGTGAGGACCACGTCCATGGGCTTGTAGTTGTCGGCCCCGTAGCGGGATTCGAGGGCGAGGTAGTCCGGCGTGGTGCGTGGGCGGTCTTGCAGGGGGCGGGCGGCTAGCTGGTCCATTTGCGGCGGGTCCTGTCGCGAGCAGCGTAGGATTGGAGAGGACGGGTTCAGGCGGAAGGCGGAAAACTGCTTCGTTTCGCGACGTGTTTTAGCATAGTGTCAGCTCGGGTTGGCGAAATGACAATTTTCTGGGCAGATGGACACGACAGACCAGGCTTTGGTGACACTTTTGCGGCAGGACGGGCGGGCTTCGGTGTCTGCGCTTGCTGTCACGTTAGGTGTCTCGCGCGCGACCGTGCAGAACCGGATCGACCGGCTGGTGGCGCGCGGCACGATCCAGGGGTTTACGGCGCGGCTGCGGCCGGACGTGGCAGGGCAGGGCGTGCGAGCGGTCATGATGATAGAAGTGCACGGCGACCGCTCGCCTGCCGTGTTGCGAGCGTTGGGGGCGCTGGTGGAAGTGAGTTGCGTGCACACCACGAACGGGCGGTGGGACATGGTGGTGGAGCTGGGGGCGGACAGTCTGGAGCGGTTCGATGCGGTGTTGCGGCGGATACGGCAGATCGATGGGGTGGCCAATTCGGAGACGAGCATTCTGTTGTCGCGTGGGCAGGGCGGTGTTGGTGAGCTAGGATGAGCGTGCGCGCATAAAGGCACTGTTGAGGCAATTTTAGTGACGGCTGGTGAATATAAGGTTCATGACCCTGAGCACAGAGGCCTTCTTGTACTGACCATTTGCGCCTTAATCGTCAGCAGCGTCGTAGTCATTGTCAGAAGCAGGAACTTCTACTTTTTTTCGGATGACTTTCTGAATTTCGTCATTGCCACAGACATGGGGCTCTCCTGGAAATATCTCTTCCGGGATGTGTTCGGGCAGTTCGTTCCCTTATACCGGCTGGCCAATTCTCTCTACTTACACGTATTCGGCTTATATTTTTGGCCGTTCAGGTGTCTGTTAATTTTGTTCGAATTGTTTGCGATCGGTCTCATCTCGCGGCTCGCCTGGAAGCGCAACGTAGGCGTAATTGCCATGTTGCCGATCTTAACAGTTCTGACGTTCTCGCCAGTTTTTGTGACGACATACCAGTGGTGGAGTGCAGCTCTGAGCGTACTCAGCTCGGCGGGGGCTTCTTTGGCATGCATTTTCCTCGTAGCGGAGGTTGAAGCACCAGCTTTCACAATAAAGCTCGCTGTTAGCGCGTGTTTCCTGGTCGGGCTACTGTTCTACCCAAAAGGCCTTTTTACTGTCATTCTGCTGCTGGCCATACGACTTTTTTTGCGTGCTTCGAGCGGGAAGCCGAAGCTCTGGCCGACGTTGCTGGGCAGCCTGCGTGATATTTGGCCAACGCTGGTTGTTGTTCCAATCTACCTGGTCATCATCCATTTTGGCCATTACAGCAGCGAAGTTGTGCGTCCTGACCTTATCACGCTTGCGCGCTTTGTTTGGATTGGTTGGAATCTGGGGTTTCTGACAGCGACCCTTGGTTTGCATTATGGTTCTGTCGGACTAGTTGTGACAAACATGCTGGTATTTGGCCTTTTGTTTTGGTCCGTGAGCCGACACTTCGTCAATATTATCTTGTGGGCTGGGTTCGGTTTGTATTTTGTGATCAGCATCAGTGTCATCGGTTGGAACCGAGCAGTTCCGTTCGGGCTTGAGTCAGCGGAAATCAGCCGATACTACGCAGATATCTTGTGCTTCTTCTTGGCTATCCTGGTGATCGCGCTTGGCTACCCTGCACGTAGCCGGAAGACGTTCTTTTCGCCCAGTTTGGCCGCAATGATTTTCGCGACCATTTTCGCGGCCATAGAATTGCTCAAAGCCGGCGAGAATGTGCCCCATCTGTGGTACGCTGGGGCGGAGCGGCCTGCCGCTTTTGTCATGAAAGTGAGGGCGGCCTTGTCAGCGTCGGGCGAGGACTTGACCATCGCTGACCAACCTGTTCCCGACTACATCATGCCGGCTTGGATGTCGCCACTCAACAACTACGGGCTATTTGTGCGGCTGTTTGGCTGGCAAGGCCGAGTTGTGGAAGGCGCCGCGGCAGGCGGCGCCTTTGACCAGGATGGACGGTTATTAGTGCGACACTGAATTTGCGAAATGAAGAATTTCCCCCCCCCTGCTGATCCAGCGCAGAACTACTCGGCTGATTCATATGCGGGTGAACAAAAGTTTTTTGGTCTCTTTTTGAAAAAGGACGGCTTTCTTCTATGACTTGAACCCGCTCATCTTGGCGTTGGCCGTGTAGTCCGCCGGGAACAGCGTTTGCAGCGCGTGGACTTTCGGCATGTCGTTGATGACGATGTAGGGGTAGTCGGGGTTATGCTCCAGGAAGTCCTGGTGATAGGCTTCGGCCGGGTAGAAGCCGGAGAGGGGATCGACGCGGGTGGCGATCGGCGCGGGGTAGGCGTGGGCGGCGTCGAGCTGGGCGATGTAGGCCTTTGCGATACGTGCCTGATCTGGCGTGGCGGCAAAGACTTCCGAGCGGTATTGCGAGCCGCTGTCGGGGCCCTGGGCATCATGCATCGTGGGGTCCAAGGCTACGCTGAAAAAGATCTGCAGGATCTTTCCGTAGCTGATCTGCTTGGGGTCGTAGGTGATCTGGACGGATTCGGCGTGGCCGGTGTCGCCGGTGCTGACGGTGTCGTAATTGGCGGTGTCGGCCTTGCCGCCGCTGTAGCCGGCCAGCACGCGCTGCACGCCGCGTACATGTTCGAAGACGCCCTGGACGCCCCAGAAGCAGCCGCCGGAGAGCACGGCGGTCTGTGGTGCGCTGGCGGAGGGCAGGTCCGCGGCGGGGGCGGGGACGACGTGCTCGCCTTCGGCGCGTGCGGCGGGGGCGTGCAGGGCGGTGGTGGCCAGCAGGGCGGCGGCGGTGGCGCCCATGGCAAACTTCACATAGCGGTTCATGCGGAGGCTCCTTTCTGGAAGGTGAGGGCGACGCCGTTCATGCAGTAGCGCAGGCCGGTGGGCTTCGGGCCGTCGTCGAAGACGTGGCCGAGATGGCCGCCGCAGCGTACGCAGTGCACTTCGGTGCGCTCCATCAGCAGGCTGCTGTCGGACTCGGTGGAGATGGCGTTGGGCAGCGGCTCATAGAAGCTGGGCCAGCCGGTGCCGCTGTCGAACTTGGTGGCCGAGGCGTAGAGGGGCAGGGCGCAGCCGGCGCAGTCGTAGCGGCCGGCGCTGTATTCGTGGTCGAGCGGGCTGGATTCGGGGGCTTCGGTGCCCTGCTCGCGCAGCACGTAGTAGGCGGCGGGGGTGAGAAGCTTGCGCCACTCGGCTTCCGTGTGGGTGACGGTGAATTGCTGCGCGGCGCGGGCGGGGGCGCGGGTGGCAACCAGCCAAGCCGCGGCACCCAGGGTTGCTGTGCCGGCAAGGAGGAACGTCCTTCGTGTCATGTGCGAATTCCCAGGTTCTGGTCAGATATTCGGCAGGCGGGGTGGGGCGGTTACGTGGAGGTGGTTGGGGATGCCGCTTCGGGGCTGCGGGAGCGAAGGAGGGGGCGGCAACCGGGGACACCAGGAAGCTTCGGACAGGAAGCGGGCCGCAATCTGCCGCAACACGCTCAGGCAGTTGTCAGTCCTAACGGTTTACTTTCCAGGTCTCACGGACGAGCGCTTGGGGGAAGGCGCCGCGCCGACCTTAGCGCCAGGAGTTAAAATTTTGAGTCTTCTGCCAGAAAGAACCGCGTTCCTCCTTATGTAACCCGCAGCCCGAAGCTGGCGAATGCACCTGTCGACAGGAGATCGTTTTGGCCACATACGCGCGTGCCCATCCGGCGATCGTCCGCATCACCCATTGGGTGGGTGCCGCGGCAATGATCGTGATGATTCTGAGCGGATGGGCGATTTACAATGCGTCGCCCCTGCTGCCGTTCGTGATACCGCCGGCGTGGACGCTGGGCGGTTGGCTGGGGGCAGGGATCGCCTGGCACATCTCGGCGATGTGGGTGCTGATGGCTGATGGGGCGGTATATTTGGCCTGGGGGCTGGTGAGCGGGCATTTCCGGCGGGATTTCCTGCCCGTGCAGCCGCGAGCGGTGCTGCGGGATTTTCGGGCGGCGCTGCGGTTTCGGCTGCGCCACAAGCTGGGCACGTATAACGCTGTGCAGCGGCTGCTTTACGTGCTGGTGACGGTAGCCGCCGTGCTCGCCGTGCTGACGGGGCTATCCATCTGGAAGCCGGTGCAGCTTGGGTGGCTGACCTGGGTGTTTGGCGGGTACGACCTGGCGCGGCGGATACATTTCGCGCTGATGAGCGCCATCGTGGCGTTTACCGTGGTGCACGTGGTGCTGGTGATGCTGGTGCCTTCCACGCTTGTCAGCATGGTCACTGGTGGGCGGGTGGAGCGTGAGCCGGCGCCTGAGGAGCGTGGGCTTCAGGAGATGGCGCAGTGATACGGCGGGCGGACCATCTGGTGCAGCTGCGGCAGTTGGAGCGGCGGCACCTGCTGCGCGGCGCGCTGTCGGTTGGTGCGGTGAGCCTGCTGGCGGGATGCGGGGATCTGTCCACCAAGGACGGGCTGTTCGACCGGATGCTGTGGGCGATGCTCAAGTTCAACGATCGTATGCAGGAACTGCTGTTCGATCCGAACAGGCTGGCCGCCACGTTCCGGCCGGACCAGATCACCAAGCCTTTCAAGTTCAACGCGTATTACCCGTTGAGCCAGGTCCGCCGGCCCGATCCGGATTGGGCGCTGGAAGTGGGTGGGCTGGTGAGCGACACGAGTTCGTGGAAGCTGGACCGGCTGCGGACGCTTCCGCAGGAGGGCCAGATCACAAGGCACATCTGCGTGGAGGGGTGGAGCCAGATCGGGCAGTGGTCCGGCATCCCTTTGCGGGTGTTCCTGCAGCATGTGGGGGCGGATCTAAGGGCGAAGTATGTGGGTTTCGAGTGTTTCGACGATTACTCGTCGAGCATAGACATGGCGAGCGCGCTGCAGCCGCAGACCATACTGGCGCTCGATTTTGGGGGGGCGCCGCTGACGCCGGAATGGGGTGCGCCGGTGCGCCTGCGCATACCGACGAAGCTTGGGTTCAAGAACCCGAAGAACATCTCGGCGATCACCGTGACGAACGAGAACCCGGGCGGCTACTGGGAAGATC
>CAXTJZ010000046.1:11483-19545 GCA_964244695.1 uncultured Acetobacteraceae bacterium | reverse complement strand
GTTTCGTACGATAGTTGAAAATGAATTGGCCGCAGCCGAAATTGATCGGCTGCGGTCCATTTATCCGCGTCTTGATGATTGGTGGGAAAATGGTTGGAAATGGCGTTTAAGCCGTGATCCAGTTCGAGACGCAATTCGCTTCCCTGGTGTTGATCGAGAAATTTATATGATCAAAACCAGTCCAAATCATGCATCTTACTTATTTCCTTTTACCCTAACATTTTACTACGAAGTTTCAGAAACAGAGGTAATCATACTAGCCGTTCGGTTTTTGGCGCTCTGAACGAGTTTTCTGCCACTTAGCATCCTGCTCTCTGATTTCGTCAGGCGACACAGCCACTAGCCTCTTAGCTAAATCCCAAAACGACCTTGCGGTCGCGCTATCCTGCTCGCTTCCCTCGTCGTTGCCGTTTTTTTCAGGCTGCGTATGCTGTGCCATGCGCCGTCAACTCCTTGTAGGTGACGCGCTTGCCGCTGACATTACCTAGCACTGTGCGGAACCGGCCCCCGTCAACGTCTGTGCGCTCGTTGAAACGGAAAGTCTGCTCGACCGTGTAGGCGTTCAGATGGGCGGGCTCCACGGCCACGTAGGTGCCTTTCAAAGTGCGCTTGAACAGGCTCCAAAAGTTCTCCATACCGTTCGTGTGGACGTTCTCGCGGACATACTCGACCGCGTGGTCAACGTAATTGTGGGTGTATTGGTCGGACAGGCTGGCATAGGACAACAACGAGTCCGTGTTGATCGTGGACCCCGGCTCGGCAAAAGCCCGCACTTCCGCCTGCACGGTCGCCTTTTTGCGGTTCGGCACATGCCTGGCAGCAACCTTGCTCGGCTCCGTCTCGCTGCCGCGCTTCAACACTCCCATGATGATCTCCTTGTCCTTGGCGCCGCTGCCGGTGATCGTCTTGGCGCGGCGCTTGGAGGACATGTTCTTGGACTTGCCGCCGATGAACGTCTCGTCCGCCTCAAATTCTCCGCCGCTCTTGATGAACGAACCCGTCTGCATGGCGAGGCGAATACGATGCAGCATGAACCACGCCGTCTTTTGCGTGACATCTAAGGCGCGATGCACCTCATAAGAGGTGATGCCGTTCTTGCAATTGGCAATCATCCATATCGCCACGAACCACTTGTCCAGGCTGAGCGGACTGTCCTCGAAAATAGTACCGATCTTGGCCGAGAACTGTTTCTTGGCGTGCTTCTCTTTGCACTCCCACAGGCGGCGCGTGGCGATGAAGCGCACATCCGTCCGGCCGCAGGTGGGGCAATGCACGCCAGTGGACCAGCGAAGCTCAACCATCGTGTTGAGCGTCACGTCCGGGTCCGCGAAGTGGCGGATGGCTTCAACGAGGGTTTGGGGTTCCGTGCTCATGTCCTATCTTATGGCACGCAACGGCTTACTGAGTCAAGTATGTTATTACCAAAACTTTTGCTCCCTGTCGGCGAGATTTCAGAAAGGTCCGCGATAGCGGAGTCAAAGTTTTTTGCTTCTTTTTTTCAAAAAAGAAGGCCTTGCCTACTCGTCCGCATCCAGGAAAAACTGATCCGCCTCTTCATCGTAGTTAAACAGCTCGGCAAACCGCCCCCAACCGATCACCGCACGCAGAGTGTCCTCCGCGTAATCGGGTGACATGTGGTCTTCCAGCTCGTCGCGGAAACGCACCGCGCTCGCCCGGTGGTTCCAGCGTTCGTCCAGCACGCCGCGTATGGTGTTCGCCAACTTTACATGCGCACGCAGCGTGGTTGCGAACAGAACCTTGCGTTCATCGGTGTCGGCGTTGGCGAACTGGCGGCCTTCGTCGGTCAGCTTTATGTCGCCTTCTTCCAGCACGGCAAAATGCAGCAGCGCCAGCGTCTCTCCCAACGGAAGCAGCTCGTCCAGCTCCAGTTGCAGCGCGCCGGCCAAAGGCGGCAGGTCCGCGCGGCCGCGATACGGCTCGTCCTGCAACGTCTCGATCAGGCCTGCCATCAGGTTGATGTTGACCGGATGCAGCGCGTGCACGATCTCCGCGGCCGGCGCGCTGGCCGCCTCGCCGGAGGCGGGCGCCGGCACGCTCGTGGCACGCCGCGTCATCAGGGCGTAGATGTCATCGACGAACTTGCGGAACGCGGCATCGTGCCGGTTGCGCGGATGCGGGAACGGTACGGAAAGCTCCTGCGCCACGCGACCGGGATTGGACGAGAACACCAGGATGCGGTCGCACATCAGCACCGCTTCCTCGATGTTATGCGTCACCATCAGTATGGAGCGCACCGGCAGCTTGCTCTCCATCCACAGATCGATCAGGTCGGTGCGCAGCGTCTCCGCCGTCAGCACGTCCAGTGCCGAGAACGGCTCGTCCATCAGCAGCAGGTCGGGGTGCACCACCAGCGCGCGCGCCAGGCCCACGCGCTGTCGCATGCCGCCCGACATCTCCTTGGGGTAGGCGCCCTCGTAGCCGCCCAGGCCGATCAGGGCGATCGCCTCCTCGGCCCGTTTGTGACGCTCCGCCCGCGCCACACCCTGTGCCTCCAGGCCAAGTTCCACGTTTTCCTGCACGGTGAGCCAGGGAAAAAGCGCGAAGCTCTGGAACACCATGGCCACGCCCTCGGCAGGGCCGCGCAGTTGCACGCCGCGCCAGATCACGTCGCCGGCGGTGGGTTTCAGCAGGCCGGCGACGATGCGCAGCAGGGTGGACTTGCCTGAGCCGGAACGGCCGAGCAGGCCCACGATCTCGCCGCTGCGCATGGTGACGTCGACGTTGTCCAGCACTACGAAATCGCTGGCGGAATCTTTGTGGTAGGCCTGCTTGCAGTTGCGGACTTCTAGGAGGTTCATTGGGGTGGCCTTGGAAGAAAGGAAGCAAGGCCTTCTTTTTTGAAAAAAAGAAGCAAAAAACTTTTATCTGTTTTGGTGCGCGTTGTGGAAAAGGCCGCCGACAGGGAGCAGAAGTTTTTTGGTTCTTTTTTCCAAAAAAGAACTGCTTGCTTTCTTTACAGTCGCAGCCGCTTGGAAGAATACGCATACATAGGCCGCCACACCAGCCGGTTGAACGTCAGCACGAACCCGGCCATCACCACCATGCCCAGCAGCACCCGCGCCGCATCGCCTTTGAACGTGGCCTCCTCGATATAGGCGCCCAATCCGTGCGCCCGTATCGTGACACTCCCCCAAGTTGCCACCTCCGCCAGCAGCGAGGCGTTCCAGCAGCCGCCTGACGCGGTGATGGCGCCGGTGATGAAATACGGGAAGATGCCCGGCAGTATCACGCGGCGCCACCACAGCAGGCCGCCGACGCGGAAGTTCTTCGCCGCCTCCTGCAGGTCGCCAGGGAAGGCCGCGGCGCCGGCGATGACGTTGAACGCAATGTACCACTGCGTACCGAGGATGATCAGCGGCGTCAGCCAGATGTCCGGGTTCAGCGCATAGCGCACGATCAGCACCACGAAGATCGGGTAGAACAGATTTGCCGGAAACGCCGCCAGGAACTGCGCCGCCCCGCCCAGCACGCGGGACCATTTCGGCGAGAGCCCGATCAGCACGCCCAGCGGCACCCAGACCAGCGTGGCCAGCGTCATCAGGATCACCACGCGCGTCAGCGTGTAGCAGCCGAGCAGAAGTGCGGTGCCCAGATCGGCCAGCGTGAGGTGGCCCGCCACGCAGAACGCGAAGATGCGCCACGCGGCCCATGCGACAACAACGCCCAGCAGCGCGAATAACACGATGTCCGTCCGGCGCGAGGCGGCGCGGTCCCGCCGCACGCGGGACGCCCGGCGCGGCGCCAGGCGCAGCCCGCTGAAGGCGAAGAACAGGCTGCCGAGCGCGTCGCCGGCGCGCCGCAGCACGCGCGTACGGCGCAGCATCGCCAGCATCCACGGGTCCCGCCCTGCATCCACCTGGGTCGTCTCGAAGCGGAACTTGGCGCTCCAGGCAACAAGCGGACGGAACAGCAACTGGTCATAGGCCAGGATCACCAGCAACATCGCACCGATCGCATAGAGCACCGCACGTATGTTTTTCGAGACCAGCGCGAGCGCGATATAGCTGCCGATGCCCGGCAATTGGAATGACGTGTTGCCCACCGTCACCGCTTCGGAGGCGACGAGGCTGAACCAGCCGCCGGACATGGACATCATCATGTTCCACACCAGGCCGGGTGTGGCGAACGGCACCTCCAGCCGCCAGAAGCGCTGCCAGGGCGAAAGCCCGAAGCCGCGTGTGGCCTCATCCAGGTCGGACGGGATCGTCTGCAGCGACTGGTACATGCTGAACGCCATGTTCCACGCCTGGCTGGTAAAGATGACGAAGATCACCGCCAGTTCCGCGCCCAGCACCTGGCCGGGAAACAGGCCCAGGAAAAACGTCACGGTAAAGGTGAGGAAGCCGAAGATTGGCAGGCTCTGCAGGATGTCCAGGATGGGCACCAGCACCAGCCCGGCGCGCCGGCTTTTGGCGGCGAAGGTGGCGTAGGTGAAGGTGAACAGCAGCGAGCAGGCAAGGGCCGCGAACATGCGCATCACCGTGCGCAGCGCGTAGCCTGGCAGGTAGGCGGGGTCCAGCTGTATGGCGGTGGTTTGCGGCACCACCTCCAGCGGCGCGAAGGTGTGTCTCGCCGCGTGGGCAACGGCGACCAGCAGGGCGGCGATGAACAGCAGGGCGGCCACATCGAACCCGTTCGGCAGGCGCCGCACGCTGGCGGTGAACGGCGCGCGCGCCTGCAGTGTGGTGTCGGACATGGGCGCGGCCCCAGGGCGGAATGCTACGCCCTCTGACCATCCAGGGCGAGGTTAGGCAAGGCCTTCTTTCTGTGCTGCAGCAAACCCTTGCGTGGCGGCGCGCGGTCACGTCCGCCAGCAAACCGAGCAAAAGTTTTTTGGTCCTTTTTTTCAAAAAAGGACTACTTCCTTCCTTTCTCCTCGAGGGTTCCCCCAATGAGCCTATCCGGCAAGACGCTCTTCATCAGCGGCGGCTCCCGCGGCATTGGCCTGGCCATCGCCCTGCGCGCCGCCCGCGACGGCGCCAACATCGCTATCGCCGCCAAGACGTCCGACCCGAACCCCAAGCTGCCCGGCACCATACACACGGCCGCCGAGGAGATACGTGCGGCCGGCGGCAAGGCACTGCCCATTCTGTGCGACATACGTTTTGAGGATCAGGTGGCAGCCGCGATAGCCGCGACCGTGGAAGCGTTCGGCGGCATCGACGTGCTGGTCAACAACGCCAGCGCCATCTCGCTGACCGGCACGCTGGCCACCGACATGAAGCGCTACGACCTGATGCAGTCGATCAACACGCGCGGCACGTTCATGATCAGCCGCGCGGCCATCCCGCATCTGAAGCGCGCGGCGAACCCGCACATACTCACGCTCTCGCCGCCGCTGGACATGGACCCGAAATGGTTCGGGCCTCATGTCGCCTACACCATCGCGAAGTTCGGCATGAGCCTGTGTACGCTCGGCATGGCGGCCGAGTTCGCCGATGACGGGATTGCGGTGAACTCGCTATGGCCGCTTACCGCCATAGACACGGCAGCGGTGCGC
Source organism: uncultured Acetobacteraceae bacterium (assembly GCA_964244695.1). GTDB lineage: Bacteria > Pseudomonadota > Alphaproteobacteria > Acetobacterales > Acetobacteraceae > BOG-908. The sequence goes on along the minus strand of CAXTJZ010000046.1, from coordinate 14,024 downwards.
AACGTACTGGGCGGCGACGCGATGGCGAAGAGCAGCCGCAAGCCGGAGATCATGGCAGATGCGGCGCACGCGGTCTTGTGCCGGGATTCGCGCGCCTGCACCGGTAACTTCTTCATCGACGAGGAGGTGATGCTGGCGGAGGGCGTTCGTGACTTGGGTGCGTACGCCTATGATGGTGCGGAGACGCTGGTGGCAGATTTCTTTGTGCCGGATGCGGTGTTTGCTCGTAGTAAAACTCGGGTGGTGCATGCTTTGGGTAAGTAAGCAAGGCACTTTTGACTTCGCTGTCGCGGACTTTGGATGCGGCTTACTCGATTGCGCAGAGGTGGCCGTCGGGATCACGCAAGATGCGCGGTTCAGGGTTGCCTGCTGTTTTGAAGACCAGGCGAGTGGCGGCGATGTCCGATAATAGTCCGGCTGGTTTTGCACGCCCGCTTGGCGCCCGGTATCCCAGTAGTTCTACGTGCGGTGCGGCTTCCGCCGGCGCCAGCGCCACCACATTCACCGTAACGGCTTGCAACCCGTCCAGCGCATCCTGCGCGGGGCCTGTGTTCACCTGCCGTGCACGCTCTGCTAGGCCGAACTCCGATGTGTAGAAGTCTATGCTGCTTGCCACGTCGCTTACTGAAATAGCCGAGTGGTCGATACCTCCCGCGGTAAGCGGATCGCCGTCCGGGAACTGTATCAGCTCCAAAGGATGCCCTTCGGGATCACGAAACTTGAACGCCACGATACCGCCAGGCAAGGTCTGCGGCCCATTCGTGGATATCGCCGTAAATGCGGCCGAACGCAGCCGCGTGTAAGCCGCCTGCATGTCGCTGGTCACCAAGGCGCAATGCTGGAACCAGAGATCGTTGCTGGCGCTGCCTTCAGGATAGGGCGCGCCTGGCGGATCGCATTCAGTAAGCTCCAGGCATTGGCCGCCGCGCCGTAGCAGCGCCCGGCGCACGGCTTGCACGCCCAGCAGCGGCGCATCGCCTGGCCCGATCGGCGATGCGGAGAACCCTAACGCGGCCTCGTAGAATGCGATGGCCGCCGGCAGGTCAGCGACGTTCATGCCTATCCTGTCGAGCCGCAGGGCTTTCACGGCCATGCGGCGCCGCGCACGTTCGTGTAGATCGCCATCAGCGTATGCGCGGCGCAGATGAACAGGCGGGAGCGGCCGCGGCCGCCGAAGGTCAGGTTGGAGACGGCGGAGCCTGTCAGGATCTTGCCGAGCAGCACGCCTTCGGGGCTGACACAGTGCACCCCGTCACCGGCACTGGTCCAGAGACGCCCGTCCTGGTCGCAGCGGAATCCGTCGGCCAGCCCGGGAGAGACGGTGTGGAACACTTCGCCACCTGCCAACCGGCAGCCATCAAGCACGGCAAACGCGCGTATGTGGCGCGGATCGTCCGGCTCGAACTGCCTGCCCGTCTCGGCGATATACAGCGTGCGCTCGTCGGGCGAAAAACACAGGCCGTTCGGTCCCGCAAAATCATCCGCGACTATGGCGAGCGCGCCGCTTGCCGAGTCTAGCCGATACACGCGTGCCGGCAGTTCCGGCGTCTGTTTGCCGCCTTCGTAGTCCGTGTTTATGCCGTAATGCGGATCGGTGAACCAGATGCCGCCGTCGCTGTGCACCACTACGTCGTTCGGACTGTTCAGCCGGCGGCCTTCGAACTTGTCGGCCAGCACCGTCAGGGCGCCGTCCAGTTCGGTGCGCGTGATGCAGCGGTTCTTGTGCGAACAGCCGATCAGCCGGCCCTGCCTGTCACGCGTGTGGCCATTCTCGAAAGCGGAGGGCTGGCGGAATATGCTGAGGCCGCTGTCATCCGTCCAGCGCAGGATGCGGTCGTTTGGAATGTCGCTCACCAGGAGTTGGTTCGCGTCGGCGAACCACACCGGGCCTTCCAGCCACCCTAAACCCTGTTCCAGCGTCTGCAATACGGCATTCGGCAGGATCAGGCGCCGGAAGGCCGGATCGACGATTTCATAGGTGCCCATTGTGCCGGCTAGCTGAAATGGCCGGGCTTGCGCACGGGTGGGATGTGCAACTGCACGGTCATCAGCACGGCCGGTTCGTCGCCCACCACACCGCTTTTGTGCCCTTGCCGCCCCTGGGCGTCGCGCGTGCAGCCCTGGTCCTCGCCAAACGAGATCTCGCCTGGCCCCATCTCGATGCGCGTGCCGTCCATCGCCTCGACCCACCAGCGTCCGGAGAGTGGCACGATCCATTGTGGCGCAGGGTTTTCGTGCCAGTCACCCACCCAGCCGACCGGCTGCACGGTGAACACGGTCGTCGCCTCCGAGCGCGGCTGCTTGTCATTCCATTGCGGATCGGCTGGCCCCACGCCCTTGAGTTCGAAGGACGTCAGCTCGCAGCGTTTCTGGTGGCTGATGCCCTGCTCGTCCACCCAAAGATGCCAATAACCGACGCTAGGTTTCTCGCCCGGATCGCTCATGGTGACACCGCCTGTGTGTAGGGATGACTGGAGGCGAGCGGGTTGTCGAAGAACGCGCCAAGCGAGCCGTGCACGCCCACGACCAGCAGCAGGAAAC
>CAXTJZ010000046.1:0-11473 GCA_964244695.1 uncultured Acetobacteraceae bacterium | reverse complement strand
GCAGGAAACCACCCGCGAGCGAGAAGTTCTTCAAGAAATCCCAGAAGAGATCGCGCGCTTTGCTATCTCCCGCCCGCCAGAAATCCCCGGGCTTCCAGAACTGCTTCCACAGCAGCGCGGTTACCATGCAGTAGCCTGCCAGGACCAGGCCCGCAGCCCGGTCCGCAGTGCCCGTCAGTATGGCGATCGGCATGAGAATTTCCACCGATAATCCAACCAATATCAGCAGCACCGCAAGCACGCCTGGTGCTATCTGCTGTGCCTGGCCCACGGCACCACGGAAATTGATGATCTTGTCCAGCGCGCTGAAAGGGAAGAACAGCATGACCAGCAGATAGCGCGTGGCGAGGGTGGCCAGCACCGTGGCGGTCATGCGGCCAGTCTTTCCTGAAGATAGCCGGCTACGCGCAGAGCGTTGGCGATGATCGTGAGCGTGGGGTTTACCGCGCCGATCGACGGAAAGAAGCTCGCATCCGTCACGTACAGGTTGTCCACTTCATGCGCGCGGCAGTTCAGGTCCAGCACGGAGCTTGCGGGATCGGTGCCGAAACGCAGCGTGCCGGCCTGATGCGCCGTGCCGCTGATCGGGATGCCCTTGCCGAGATAGAGGTTGCGCTCCACCATAACGGGATGCGCGCCGAGCTTGCTCATGTGGTGCTCGAGCTTCTTGCGCAAACGCCGATGCGCTTCCTGGCCCTGCTCCTTCACATCCAGCACCACTTTGCCGCCGTCATAGAAGATGCGGTTCTCCCGCCGCGGCAGATCCTCCGACGACAACCAGAAATCCATCGAGTGGAGCGCCATCTTGTCGAACGGCAGGTCGGGTAGCCATTCCAGCCAGCCCGGCAGCGCCTCTCCCTTTATCTGCTCGGCATGCGAGCTGGCGCACATCTGTATCAGCCCGAGCGGATAATCCCAGTCGTCCGTGCCGAAATAGAAGTCGCCTATCGCAAGCGTCTTCTGGAACACGGTGTCGTTGCGTTCCTTCATCAGTGCCATCAGCACGGACTGGTTATGCCGCATGTAGTTCCGTCCGACCTGGCCCGATCCGTTCGCCAGGCCGTGCGGATGCGCGTCGTTCGCCGAGCGGAGCATCAGCAGCGCGGACGACAACGCGCCGCAGGCCACCACCACGATGTCCGCCGTGTAGCGCTCCTGTGCGCCGGCGCGCTCCACCTGCACACCGGTCACAACGCGGCCGGCTGCGTCGGTCTCCAGCTTGGACACATATGCGTTCACCAGCAGCTCGACATTCGGGTGCGCCGCCAGCGTGGGATCCACGCACATTACCTGCGCGTCGGCCTTGCCGTTCAGCAGGCACGGGAAACCGTCGAACGCATCGCACCGTATGCAAATGCTCGTTGGCGTCACGTGGCCGTCGCGCTCGTCCAGCTTGATACCGAGCGGCAGATGGAACGGGTGCAGACCCTCTTTTGTCAAACCATCAGCCAGCGCCTGTATTTTCGGTTCGTGGCTTACCGGCGGATGCGGATACGGACCGCTCGCCGGCGGCTCTAGCGGGTCCTCGCCGCGCTGCCCGTGTACGGCGAACAGTTTTTCCGCTTCCGTGTAGAACGGTTCGAAATCCGTGTAGCTCAGCGGCCAAGCCGGCGAGATGCCTTCCTGATGGACGACCTCGCCGAAATCGCGCTCACGCAACCGGAACAGCGCCGCGCCATACACTTTCGAGTTGCCGCCGACATAGTAATGCAGGCCAGGGTGGAACGTCTCGCCCTTGCTGCCATACCAGGTGTCCGTGCACTGGTATGCGCCATCGACGAAAACCGTCTTTGAATCCCAGTTGAACCTGGTGCGCGGCAGGTAGTCGCCACGCTCGATCAGCAGGATGCGCTTTCCTGTTGGTGCGAGCTTGTGGACGAGAGAGGCGCCGCCTGGGCCGCTGCCGATCACGATGAGGTCGTAATGGGGCATGGGTCCTCCTGGTTGCGGCGCCTTTAGGAAACCGGCGGCGTGAGGATAGTTCCGTAAGGCAGGAAAGCCTTCTTTCTTGAAAAAAAGAAGGAAAAAACTTTTGCTCCTGTCGCCTGCGCAGGCCTGAGTACCAATCCTGCCAGAACGCATGCTGGCAGGACCAGGCAAGCCCTCCACGCAGGCGTCAGGAGCAAAAGTCTTTTGCTTCTTTTTCAAAAAAGAAGGCCTCGCTTTATCTTCCTACCGAGCATTCCCCCGCCCAAGCTCCGCCAGCATCTTCCCCCGCGCCCCCTGCGTCTCGAACATCCAGCCAGGGTACTCCCGCGGCAAGGCGCTCACCTTGTCCAGCGTGTCCAGATCGGCCTCGCTCAGCGCCACCTCCGTCGCCTTGATGTTGTCGTCGAGCTGCTCCAGCTTCTTCGCGCCCACGATCACGCTGCTCACCACACGCCGGTGCAGCAGCCAGGCCAGCGCTATCTGCGCCACGGACGCGCCGTGCGTCTCGGCAATCGGCCGCATCGCGTCGATGCAGTCGAACGCGCGCGGCCGCTCCACCGGCGGGAAGTCGAACTGCGCGCGGCGGCCGTCGGCCGGCTTCTCGTCGTCGCGCCCGTACTTGCCGCTGAGCAATCCGCCCGCCAGCGGGCTCCACACCAGCAGGCCCACCGACTCGGACCGCAGCATCGGCACGATCTCGCGCTCCAGATCCCGCCCGGCCAGCGTGTAATAGGCTTGCAGACTTTCGAATCGCGCCAGCCCGTAGCGCTCGGCGATCCCCTGGGCCTTCATGATCTGCCAGGCCGCCCAGTTGGACACGCCCACGTAGCGCACATGCCCGTGCTGGACGAGCGTATCCAGCGCCCGCATCGTCTCCTCGATCGGCGTGATCGGGTCGAAGCCGTGTATCTGGTACAGGTCGACGTGATCCATCTGCAGCCGCTTCAAGCTGGCCTTCACCGCGTCTATCAGATGCGCACGCGAGTTGCCGCGCTCGTTCAGCCCCGGGCCCATCTGGCCGAACGCCTTGGTGGCCACCACTACCTGGCTGCGCGGGATCTTGAGGTCGCGCAAAGCCTGCCCGGTGATCTGCTCGGACAGGCCCTCCGCATACACGTCGGCCGTATCGAAGAAGTTGATGCCGGCGTCAATCGCGCGGCCGACAAGACGCCCGGCCTCCTGCTGCTGCAGCGCGCCGATCTTCTGCCACATGCCTTCACCGCCGCCGAACGTCATGGTGCCGAGGCAGAGTTCGGAGACGAGCAGGCCGGTGCGGCCTAGTTTGTTCGAGCGCATGTTGGGGGGACTTTCTGAAGTAAGAAAGCAAGCGGTTCTTTTTTGAAAAAAAGAACCAAAAAACTTTTACTTCCCCGCTTGCACGGGCGCCTGGGCTGGTCCTGCCAACACGCGCAGTTGCAGTATCGAACAAGGCTTGCGTGCAGGCGAGGTAGTAAAAGTTTTTTGGTTCTTTTTTTCAAAAAAGAACGCCTTGCTTGCCTACCCCAACGCCGCCACCCGCCCAGCATTTCCCGCCCACGTATAATTCCGCGCCTCCAGCTCCCCCCGGGCCGCCGCCCCCAGCCCCGCCCGCAGCGCAGGCTCCGCGATCAGCCGCTCCACCGCGCCCCACATCCCGCCCTCGCCGAACAGCAGCGCCGTCCGCTCGTGCACCAGGATTTCCCGAATGTTTGGCTGGTCCGGCGCGCAGATGGCACAGCCGGCGGCCATGTAGTCGAAGATCTTCAGCGGCGAGGCGTAGGGCGTGGCGCTGGGCTGCAACGCGATGTCGAACCCGGTGACGATCGCCGGCACTTCCGCCGGCTGCACCAGACCGGCGAAGGATACGCGGTCGCTTATGCCGAGCCGGGCGGCAAGCGCGGTGAGGTCCGCAACGGCCGGACCGTCGCCCACCACGACCAGGCGAGTGTGAGCCGGGCCGCCTGCCATGCCTTCGATCACCCGGTCCAGTCCGTGCCAGGCGCGCACGAAGCCCACGAAGCCGAGCGTGACGGTGCCGTCCGCCGGCGCCGGGGGGCGTGGCGGGAAGCGGGCGAGGTCGATGCCGTTGGGGATCACCACGATGCGGGCGCGGTCCACGCCGCCTTCCACCAGACTGTCCGCCAGCACGTGGGTCACCGGAAGCACGCGCGTGGCGCTGCGCCACGTCCAGTGTTCCAGCCGGCGGGCCAGGCCAGCCAGGCGCAGGCCGCCGTGTTTCTCGCGTTCCAGCGCCAGCGGCGAGTTCACTTCCAGCAGCAGGCGCGCGCCGTGCCGGCGGGCGAGCCAGGCGCCGGCCAGGAAATACAGGTTGCAGCGTTCATACACCACGTCCGGCCGCATCTCCCGCCAGGCGGCTTTCAGGCGGCGGTAGGCGGGAACATTGTAGGCCAGCTCGGCTAGCTCGCCGAGCGCGCCGGGAAGGAAGCGGCGCAGGCGCGCCACCAGGTTGCTCTCGCCGCCGAACTCGGCGTTTTCGTAGAAGCTGGGGCCGACGACGCGCACTTCGTGGCCGGCTTCCCGCAGCGCGCGCACCAGTTCCTCGATGTGCACGCCTTGGCCATCATGCGAGTTGATGCGGTGGCTGTACAGGATGCGCATGGGGGCGGCTGCTACGCCGGAAACGGGTTCGCGCCAAGCTGCGCCAGCACCGCCCAGGCGGTGGGCGCCAGATGCGGGCGGCGGTAATACAGGAAGTCGGGCGCTCTGGTGTCCAGCCCGGTGGAGAGGCCGGTGGTGAGCGTGGGCGTGGTGGATGCGTAGATCAGGCCGCCCGGCGCGGTGTTGGCGCGCAGCGTGGCCATCAGCCGGGCCGGATCGCGTCCGGCGCGGCGCTCGGTCAGCGCCGTGATCGCCGTGCCTTCCAGCCAGATGCCGTCGCGGTCCGTGTTGAAATCCACGCCGGTCACCTCGGCGGCCGGCGCGCCCTCCGGCAGGCCGTGGCGCGTGAGCACCCAATCCAGTGCGCGGCCCCAAGCCGGACGGGCGCCGGCGGCCAGCAACGGCCAGAGGTTCGCATCCACCGCGGAATGGAGGTTCAGGCTGCCGTCCGGCTTCAGGCCGGTGGCGAAGCGGCCTTCGCCGGCTTGCCACATGCTGGCGACGAAATCCCTGGTATGGGCGGCCGCCTGTGTGCGGCCGAGCGCGCCAAAGGCGGCGGCCAGGTCGATATTATGCTCGGTGCTGACCCAGCCCAGGCGTTGCGGCGCAGGCTCGAACCCGAGGAACCCGCCGGCGTAGCCGTGCGGCGCGCGCACTTGCGCCTCCACCCAGTCCGCGGCGCGGTCGGCCGGCGCGCGCCAGGCGGGGCCAAGGGCGATCCACAGCAGCATGGCCCACGCCATGTTGCCGGTCGCGGTGCCCACCTGATAGCCGTCCTCATACCAGCGACCCGCAGCCGCGTCCCACCAGCCCGGCAAGCGGTAAGGATCGCGTTCGGGGGCGGGGCCAGCCCAATACGCGTTGCGCAGTCGGCCATCGTGCCAGAACCGGTCGCGGGCTTGCGCGCGGGCCAGCGCGTCGCCGATCCGGCGCGCGCTTTGTGTGGCTCCGCTGGCGAGCAGGGCCAGGCCGGCTACCGCGTTGTCATACACGTAGGCGCAGCCGGCTTGCGTGCGGGTGAAATCGTCCGAGCCGGATACGTCGTAGCTTTGCAGCAGGCCGGGGCCGGGCAGGGCGGCGGCGCGCTGTTGCAGGGTGGTTTGCCAGCTTGGCGCTGCGGTCAGGAGGGTGGCTGGGGCGGTGGCCAGGAGTTGGCGGCGGGTTAGGTTGGGCAAGGAAGGCCTTCTTTTTTGAAAAAAAGAAGCAAAAAACTTTTGCTCCTGACGCCTGCATAAAGGCTTCGTCTGGTTCTGCCGGTATGTACGTTGGCGGCTAAAGCGCATTACGTCGTGCAAGCGGGGTAGCAAAAGTTTTTTGGTCCTTTTTTTCAAAAAAGGACTGCTTGCTTTCTTTGCTACGTCTTCACGCCCAACCGCGCCATGATGTTCGCGATATCCGGCTCGCCCTGTTTGGCGGCGGCGATGTCTGTGCCGCCGCCCGCGGTGTCTCCAAGGCCGAGCTTGGCCAGGCCGCGGCCGTACAGCGCAAGCGTCAGGTCCGGACGGGCGGCCAAGGCCTCGTCGTAGTCGGCAACCGCCTTTGCCCATTCCCGCATCTTCAAGTGTGCGAGCCCGCGGCTGTCATAGGCGCCGCGGTCATGCCCTTGCAGGCGGATCGCCTCGTTGCAACTCAGCTCGGCCATTTCCGGCAGGCCGGCGATGGCTGCGGTGTAGCAGTGGAAGTTCAGGATGTACCAGGGATACACGGTCTCGAACTTCAGCATGTTGTCGAAACCGGCAAGGGCGGCGTCGTCGTCGTGCTTCAGCTCCAGCGCGATGCTCTGCAGTGCGTACAGGCGCGAGGCTGTGTAGGTGTTGAAGCCGGCATAATGCCGCTTCCATACGGTACGTTCCGGCATCGAGGACGCGCGGGCCAGCTCGGCGAGGGCCGTATTCGCGTCACGGCGCCGCACCGCGATTTCCGCCCGCATGAAGACGAGCGCCACGGCTTCAGGATGCATGGAGGCCGCAAGGTCGAGGTCGGCCAGCGCCTCGCCGTAGCGCCCGGCATCCATGTAGAACCCGGCGCGCACGACATAGGCTTCGGCAAAATCTGGCGTGGCGGCGATGGCTTTGCCGGCCGTGCCGATCGCATCGCTGTAGTGGCCATGATAGGAGGAGCGCATCGCCGACTCCAGAGCGCGCCAACCCAAGGGGGATCCGCCGCTATCGATCATGGCGGCCACGGCGCGCGTCGCAGGTGTTAGAGCCAGTGTCGCGGCGAGACACGCCTGCATAACCCAAAGCCCGCGCAATGAACCCTCCCCAGCTTGGCCGCGGTCTTCGTAACGGTTGCGGCCTGTCCATATCAAGCGGATTGCGTTACCAAGCCCGCCGTTACGGCTAGGAGCAACCCCGATGACGCCGGCACTTGCGGACATCGATGAGCAGGCCGGGCTCCGGCGCAAGTCTGCCATCGTGCTGACCGCCGGACTGCTGGCCGTGGTGCTGGCCTATGCCCTGCTGGACCAGTCAATTGCCACGGCCGTGCACGCGCTGCACCGGCCGCAATGGTGCGTGTGGCTGACCTGGATCGCCGACGTGCCGGGCCCTGCCTCGGTGCTTGGCCTGATGGCCGGCGGGGTTGCCTGGCTCGCCGGGTGGAGGCCGGGGCCGTGGGGCCGCGTGCTGCTGGCCGCCTGTATCGCCACGCTGGCGGCTAGTGCTGCCAAGGATTTGCTGAAATTCGCCTTTGGCCGCCCCTGGCCTGAGACGTGGGTGAACAACAACCCGTCCTGGATCGGCACACATACATATGGTCTGTTTCCCTTCCATGGCGGGGCCGGATGGGCCTCCTTTCCGTCAGGCCACACCACGGTGATTACCGCGCCTTGCGCGGCGCTGTGGAGCATACGGCAGGTACGTCCGCTATTGGCGGCGTTGCCTCTGCTGGTTGTGGCGGGCTTGCTGGGGTGTGACTTCCATTTTTTGTCGGATTGTCTGGCCGGCGGGCTGCTGGGGGCGGCGTTCGGGATAGCAGTAAGGAAGCAAGCAGTTCTTTTTTAAAAAAAAGAACCAAAAAACTTTCACTACTCCGCCGCTCAGCAACCGCAACTTGTCCTGAAGATGCCGGCTGGTGCAAATGCGAGGTAGTAAAAGTTTTTTGGTTCTTTTTTTCAAAAAAGAACTGCTTGCTTCTTCAAATGTAGTGCTCCGCCAAAGGCAGGAAGCCATTGAAACTTGTTGAAGCATAGGTCGTCACGTAGGCGCCCGCGGCCAGTATCTCCACCCGGTCGCCCGCCTTTAGCGCAAGCGGCAGCCAGTAGGGCTGTTTTTCATACATGATGTCCATGCTGTCGCAGGTCGGGCCGGCAACGACGGCCGGCCCTTCCTCGGCACCGTCGTAGGGTGTTCGCAAGACGTAACGTGTTGCCTCGCCCTCTGTCTCCGCGAGGCCGCCGAAGCGGCCGATGTCGAGGTACACCCAGCGGGCCTCGTCGGTTTTCTGGCGGTGGCTGACCAGGATCACTTCCGTGCTGACGAGGCCGGCGTCGCCGACCATGTAGCGGCCCGGCTCCAGGAACACCTGCGGCTGGGCATTGCCGAAGTGGAAGCGCAGCGCACGGTCTATGCCGCCGGCGAACGCGCCGACGGCCGGGATCTCCTCGCCGTATCGCGTGGGGAAGCCGCCGCCCAGGTTGATCATGCGCAGCTTGATGCCGGCACGTTCCAGCTCGTCGAACAGCATCGCCACCTGGCCGATCGCCGCCTCGTGCGCCTCGGCCTGCACCTGCTGGCTGCCGACGTGGAAGGACAGGCCGTAGGGTTCCAGGCCGAGGTCGCGGGAGCGGACCATCAGTTCGGCCGCCATGTCCATGCCGGTGCCGAACTTGCGCGACAGCGGGAAGACGGAGCCCGCGGTGCCCACAGCCAGGCGGCAGAACACCCGGGCACCGGGGGCGTGGGCGGCGATCTTCTCCAGCTCGGGTTCGCAGTCGAACACAAACAGGCGCACCCCTGCCGCGTAGGCCCGCTGTATGGAGGTGGCTTTCTTGATGGTGTTGCCGAAGCTGATGCGCTCGGGCGGCGCGCCGGCGGCCAGGCAAAGGGCGATCTCCTCCCAGCTCGCCGCGTCGAAACTGCTGCCCAGCGCGACCAGGCGGCGCAAGACGGGGGCGGCGGGATTGGCTTTCACCGCGTAGTAGATGTGCGCGTCCGGGAAGGCGGTGCGCATGGCGGTGAAGTTTTCTTCCACGCGGTCCAGGTCGAGCACCAGGCAGGGCGTGGGGGGGTGTTCGGCCTGCAGGTAGCGGTCGATCTTGGGGGTCATCGCGGCGGCGGCTCCGGAAATAAGGAAAAAAGGCCTTCTTTTTTGACAGAAAGAAGCAAAACTTTTGGCCCGGCGTTGCTGCCGCCGCTCGGCATATCCGGGTAGAACCGGCTGGTGTAAGTGCGGGGAAGATAAAAGTTTTTTGGTCCTTTTTTTCAAAAAGGACTGCTCGCTCTCTTGCTTCCCACGCCCGCGCCCCGTCAAGCAACTGCGCCCCTCGCAGCCACGTTACCCGCCATATCTGGAGAATTGGCATGGAGCCGGACGAAGCGGCCCCGCCCGGCCCCGTGCTGCGCGCCAGGGGAGACATGGTCAGCGCGGCCGCTATCGCGCGCAAGCCGGATGCCGAGCGGCTGGGCCGGTTGGCCAAGCACCCGCTGGAGATACCCTGGGCGGGCTGGCGCCGTGTAATCGCGCGGACGGCGCGCGAGGTGATTACCGACCGGATTTCGCTGTGTGCCGCGGGCTGCGCGTTCTACGCCACGCTTGCGCTGTTTCCGGCGATTTCCATGCTGGTGTCGATCTACGGCCTTGCGTTCGATCCGGCGACCGTGGGCCCGCAGATGCAGGTGCTGCGGGACGTGCTGCCGGCGAGCGCGTTCCACCTGATTGCGGACAGGGTGAACCTGCTGGTGAGCAAGCCGGCCGGCACGCTGACGTTCAGCCTGCTGATCAGCATCATGATCGCGCTGTGGTCGGCTTCCACGGGGACGAAGTCCATCCTGGGCGCGCTGAACCTGGCCTATGAGGAGCGCGAGCAGCGCAGCTTCCTGCGTTTCCAGTTTACGGCACTCGGCATGACGCTGGGCGGCATATTGGCCGCGGTGATCGGCCTGGCGGCGCTCGTGCTGCTGCCGGCGTTCATCGGGTTCTTTGGCATCTCCACCTACGGCGCCACGATGGCGCGGCTGACAAGCCTTGGTGCGCTCGTCATTTTTGTGCTGCTGGCGCTGTCTCTGCTGTATCGGTTCGGGCCTTCCCGGACGGCGGCTTCCTGGAAGTGGGTGACGCCCGGCTCGGTGGTTGCCACGCTTCTCTGGCTTGTCGTCTCGGCGCTGTTCAGCTTCTACGTGGAGCACCTGGCAAGCTACGATTCAACCTATGGGCCGCTGGGTGCCGTGGTGGGTGTGATGATGTGGTTTTATGTCAGCGCGCTGGCAGTGCTGGTGGGTGCCGAGCTGAACGCTGAACTGGAGCTGCAGACGGTGCATGACAGCACGTCGGGTGAGGCCAAGCCTATCGGTGCGCGCGGTGCGTATGTCGCCGACCATGTGGCGCAGTAGCGCGGGCTGAGCGGGCCTCCACATCTGTGGCGTCGTCTGGTGCTTCGGCCAGTTCCTGGTCTGCGCCCTGGGCTTCCTGTGCGCTGATCTGGGCCAGGGTTACGTCTGCCACGCCGCGGGCGGCGAAGCCGAGCCTGGTGGCGGCCGCGCGCGAGAGATCGATGCAGCGGACGCCATGTGGAGGTTCGCGGTCGTTGACGCGGACCACGATGGAGCGGCCGGTGCTGGTGTCCGTGACGCGTACGTAGCTGCCCAGGGGGAGGCTGGCGTGGGCGGCAGTCATCTTGGTGCTGTCGAACGGCTCGCCGCTGGTGGTGCGCAGGCCTTCGTGGCGTGGGCCGTACCAGCTGGCCTGGCCGCTTTCGGTGTAGGCGGAATCGTCATGCACGGCGGGGATCTGGCTGGCCTGGGCTGTGGCTGACGCCAGGCCGGCGGAGGCCAGCAAGGGGCAGAACAGCAGGGCCGTGGTCAGGCGCAGACCGGATGCGCGCATGGGATCTCCGTGTTCCAGGCCAGGTTCCAGGGTGTATGCCTTGGTCGCGGGTCTGTGATGTGGTCCGTGCATTGAGACTACAGACGGTTGGGTTGGCAAGCAGAAAATGCCTGACGCCGGAAAAATATGTCCCGGGCGTGTGTAAAGGAGGCATAAACGTAAGCCGGCTTCGTATTCGATAATTCAGTTTCACTATTCTTTTCCGAAACGATTGTTCTGTGCTTTCATCTCCGGTGCGGAAAAGCCGCAACCCTGCGGCAGATGAGCATCACTGGTCGGTGTTGGCCCTTTTTGTTCTGGATGTGCTTGATCGACCTAGTGGTGCTGCGGGTTTGCCAACGAGGTCTTTCTGAACTCGCAATAACGTGAAGGATGCCCGTCTTTTCTGGCGTTTGCGGCAGCCGGGCGGTCAGGCGGCGGGGTTTGCTGGCGGCTTGCCTAGGGGCTGTTGTGCTGGACGGGCTGACGTTGCTGGGTGCTGCGCAATTGCAACAGGAGGAGGAGGGCGGGGGTGCTGGCGAGCACTGTGGCGGTGAAGAAGAGGCGGTAGCCCAGGGCCTCGGCGGCGTAGCCGGACAGGCCGCCTAGGGTGTGGAAGGCCAGGGCGGCTAGTGAGGAGAGCAGCGCGTATTGGGTGGCGGTGTAGGCGGTGGAGCAGAGGGCGGAGACGTAGGTGAGGAAGGCCATGTCGGCCGCGGAGCCGGCGAAGTTCTCCAGGACGATCTTGGCGGTTAGGGCGGCTTCGTTGGGGCCGGTGGCCAGGAGGGCTAGGTAAAGCGCCAAAGAGAGGGCTTGGAGAGCGCCGGTCAGGATGAGGGATCGGAGGGTGCCTAGGCGCAGAACCAGCCAGGCGCCGGCGGCGGCGCCGGCCAGGGTGCCGAACCAGCCGTAGAAATTGGCG
>CAXTJZ010000045.1:7386-19646 GCA_964244695.1 uncultured Acetobacteraceae bacterium | reverse complement strand
AGAACTTCCGACTCTGACTCGGAAAGCCTTGGTTCGAATCCAGGTCCCCCAGCCAATTGCCACGTAAGCTCCTGATTTCACGCGCTGATCGGACGCCCTCACCGGCTGCGGCGGCTTTTGTAGTACCAAGGTGTACGCCAGGGGCCCCAAGCCACGCTGGGAGCGTAGCCTTGGGCACATCGGTCGATCACCTCTACCGTCGCCAATCCGTCTATTGGTGGCAGCGCCGCATTCCTCCTAGCCTCGGAATACAAGGCCCGTGCCGCATAGCCCGGTCCCTCCGCACAGCCGACCCGATAGTTGCCCGCCGTCGCGCCCGCGCCTGCTCGGCCGCTTTCTATCATGTCATCATGCGGTTCATGACCGAATCGGCACCCGCCCGTGTGGACCTCGTCCGCGTCCTCGACACCGTCTTCCGGCGCATCCTGGAAGACGGCGAACGCACCCGCGCCGAGCGCGAGGCAGGAGCCCCACCATGGACGCCGGAACCGCAAACCGATCCTCGCTACGAGGGATTGGATCTGGAAGAATGGGGAACCGTCGCCTATCCCCCTGAACAATGGATACAGGAATGGCGCGACGCGGTGGTGATGAATTGCCAGGAGGACGTTCGCCCGATGGTTACGGACGCACTGTCGGTCAACGACCTGACGGTGACGGAGGACACCCCTGAATGGCGACGTCTCTGCCGCATGGCCCTTATCGTCGCCGCCCGCGCTCACGAGATCAACGCCCGACGTGAATGGGGCGACTACAGCGACGGCTGGCCACAATCGGCCGGTGTGCCTCCCTCAGAGCTGCCGGGCGGCACAGGCAGCAATGGCACATCAGCGCCGCTCTCGCCCGCTGCGCTCATACCCACGCCCGTTCAGCAGGAAGCTGCCGGCCAGCCTCCCACTGTAATGCTTATTAGCGAGAGCTTTAGCGCGTTTATTCCAACGCAGAGCAACTGGAGTGCAGGCTACCACAACCAGGCTCGCCAGGCCTTGCTGCTGTTCATTTCGCTGATGGGTGACCTTCAGGTGAATGGCATTACGGGCGACACTGCCGAGACCTTTCGAAATCGCCTCAAGGCCCTGCCGGCAAAGCACGGCAAGAGTATCTACGCCGGTATGTCGCCGTCACAAGCGATAACCACGGCCGAGCGGCTTAGGGAGACCATGAAGACTCCCGGCAACGTTGTTCAGTTCGGCAAGCAGTCGCTTCCCCGCGCTCAGGCAGACATGTTGTCTCAACACCTGAGCATGAAGACGGTGAACAAGCATCTCACGATGTTTACGTCCTGGGCTGGATGGATGGAGGAGAGCGAGACGCGCAGCGCTCTCCTTCATCGCGGTAAATCTCCGTTTGCCGGAAAGCGTTTCAGTAAGAAGGAAGCGAAGAAGGAGCAGCGGTTGGCTGGTCGTGGCCGGACGGCATTTCCGCGGAACTCGCTCGTTGCGATCTTCAACACCGAGCTTTTCCTTGATCCGCCGGATATGTCGCCTACCAACAATCCATCCGTGCAGGTCGAGCAGGCAAAATTCTGGGCGATTCCAGTTGCACTCTACACTGGGATGCGACTTGGTGAGATTTCGATGCTGTATCCAAGTGACTTCCGTGTGGAGGACGGAGTCGATTACATTGATTTGACCAGTGATGATTTCCGATCCTTCAAGAGTGAAGCCGGCGATCGAGCGATCCCGCTACATCCGGATCTGGTCCGATTAGGACTACCCGATTATGCGAAGCGCACGGCTCGAGCATCGTACAAACTTTTGTTTCCCGGCATGAAATACAAAAAAGGAGTCCCGCAGCGAGCTGCTAACATTTCAAAGTGGTTCCTTCGCTGGAGAAGAAAACTGGGTATCATTGGCGAAAGGACGCCGTTTCACGCATTTCGTAATACATTCTCGACCGCTTTGAAGAAGAAGTTTGTTGGCGCGGATACGATTATCGACCAAATGGTCGGGCATGAGCCGGGGTCAGTTGGCGCTGGGCATTACACCGATCCACTGCCAATCCGAACGAAGGTCGAAGCCATCAGCAAGATCGACTACGAGGTCGATCTCTCCCTCGTCATCGCCGCGCTCAGCGGCCGGCATCTTGCCACCGAATAAACGTGTTGGCCTCTATCTCCACAGCCTGCATTGATGCGCGCGATTAAGACGTATTGGACGTCGGTTCTCAGGGATGCCGTATGAGGCCTGTGTTCAATCACCAGCACGCCCCAACCCAAGGCAGTTAACGCCGCGCTCTGTCGCGCCGGCTCGCGAAGTCACTGTCGTCTACAAACGGTTTCCTGTGCTGAAGGCGAACAGCAGCGCAACGGCGCCGAGATAGGCGATCACAGCGATGCTGAGACGGTCAGGACCGCAGTTCATAATTTGTTTGCTTAGCGTCACGCGGGGCCTCCACCACAGTGAGCGTGCCGGCAGGCGAGGGTCGAAGCAGGTCCGCCGCCGGCCGGGAGACGTCCAGCCACGCAGCCCAGGCATCCCGATCCAGCACCACTGGCTGCCGCGTGTGGTGGCCTGCCGCGTCCGGGCCTGCATCGACCGTGAGGAGGGCAAAGGCTCCCGCGTCGGCCGGCCCGCGGCCGATCACGCCGGCGAAGCAGAACCACGCGGCGCCGCTGCGGGTGAAGCGCCAGCGTGTCTTCGGGCTCTTCGTCCCGGTGAACTCGTAGTAGTGCGACGCCGGTACCAGGCATCGACGGCGCGCGAACGCTCGGCCCTCGGAACGCAGGTTGATCACGACCCGCGCACCTGGCCGGGCCGGCGCGAACCCCCAGGCGAGTTGCAGAAGCGCTGTCCCGCCCTCCGCCGGCCGGATCACAGGAGCTGTGTCGGATGGCCATATCTCGTCGCGCGGCTCCAGGTTCGGCGTGGCCTCGGGCGGCGGGAACACGAGCGGGATTTTGAGGTCGGCGAACTCCTGGACATAGGCGTCGTGAGGAACGCGATTCCCGAAGTCGTTGCACATGCGGCTCTCCTGTCACGGCTCGGCGGCAAAGTCGACGGCAGGGCAAGACTATACGCTGTCCCGGCCAGAGACGTAGGCGACGACGCGCAGGTCCAGCCCGCCGGCGCCGCGGGCGCAGTTGATCCAGCCGATCATGCCGTCGCCCAGCCAGCCGCATGGCGTAGAAGCTCCGCTTGCGCCGCTCCGGCGGCACGTAGGCCTTGAACCAGTAGAACCAGTCAAGCGACGCTTACGCAGCTGCGAATCCATACCAATCGGTCGAGCGGAGCCAAGGATTCATCTGCCGCCTCTCAGCCGGATCAAAGATAACATCCACCTGATCGACCCGAAGAACAAGGCGTTTACATTTGTTCCGTGGTCACCTGCAGCCCGCTGAGCATTAAGGACTGCTGCGTGTTGTTCGTCAGAGAAGTCGGAAAACTCCTTTATGTCGGCGTCGAGAGACTGGCGTTTCGCGCGCCTGCGCACATCACAGATAGCCTCGTGTATGGACGCATTCACGTCGTGCGCATTGGATTGCCGCCGCCCTGTTACGGACGGGCTGGGTGATTTCGACACAGGTAACTCCTCGAGTTGAGCCGCACGCGCGCGAAATGCGCGGCGGGTGGTCGTGACGGAAGAAGATCGGTTTTTCAGTCCGGCAGCGTGTATGGGTCGAACCGCACGTCCCACGGCCCGCCCGCCGCGATCCTGCGGGCCCTCTCCCGCGCCGCGCGCGGCTTGACGTGGATGGGCAGCTTGATCGCGTGATGGGCGAACCAGGCCAGTTCATCGTCCGGCACCATCTGCCAACCGGCGTCATCGTCCGGCATTGGCGGCGGCAGCAGCGGCGGGGTGATGATTGCCGACATCAGCAGCATCTGGTTCAGGGTCGCGCTGCGGGTCAGTTCGGCGAGCAGCGCGGCCGTCCTGCTGGCCTGGACCGCCGCCCGGTTGTGGTGCGGCGGCGCCGGCTCGTCTCCGGCGGATAACCCAAGCCATACGGCCAGCTCGTCGAGCGTGTAGCCTGGAGCGGTCGGGCATAGCATCCGCGCCACCTTGTACGTGCAGATCCACGGCAAAGGCATATGCGTGATGGCCGGGATGAGCATCCGCATGCTTGATGCGCCATGCGCCACAAGCACGTCCGGCGGGGTCGGCGCCCAGATCGCCCCTTTCAGGATCGGCGGCCTGCAGATCCTACGCCCGCGGAGGTCGTCCTCAGCAATACCCGCGACATCGTCCGGTTCGGGCAAGCAGCCTGTCGGCCGGTAGAGCGCGCTCATCGGCTCGTCTGAGCGGACGACCTCGTTGCCGCCCGTTACGATGTCGACCCGGCTGAATTCGACGATCTCTGGCGTCCACGACCCGGTCGTCACCACGGCACACGCGCGCAGGCGATATGACCGCCCGGTTTTGACGCCGGTCACGCAGTGGCTCCCTCGAATGCTGCGCGCACGCCGTCGTTCTCGCGCGTCAGCCAGACGGGGTCGCAAACCTCGTCGACATGGATAATGACGCTCCCCGGCAGGTCAGCGTCCGCATAGGCCGCGAGCTTGACCTGGAGGTGAGTCTCGCTTGCCCCGACGCGCATCGCATTTCGCTGTCTCTCCACCCCCGCGAAGCCCGTCGCCCACGTGCTCGTGGAGATTACCGCCTTCAGGTTTGGTTTCACCGAGGCCGGCGGGCGTGGCCCTACCGCCTCGTGGGCGAGCCGCTCAACGACGAAGACGAGGAACTGGACGCCTGGTGCGAGTGACACAGGTGAAGATAGTTCAAGGCAAGTTCCCGCACTCTGGACCACCCACCCGGCTTTTAAAACCAGCCGCCTGAAAATACGCGCTTGCGCGTTCTCTCCTTGAAAGGGCGCTATGGACCAAGTTGGCGGCAGGCTCAAGCAGATAGCCAGAGCGCGGCAGAGAGCAATGTCGCGTTGGGAAGCGGTCGTGCGTGACCGCCCGACGATTGCGGGTTGTTTCAGCATGTGTTGGTAGTCCCTTGATCGGCGGCAGGCACCTACCCCCGCGGCAGGCAACCTTCCTGGGGAAAGCTTCCGCTACCCTCTCTCAAACCGAACCCCACTACTTACCTGCCTAGCTTTTTCAAGAAGCGCCGCAAAGCTAACCGAGGCGAACTAGGCAAGAATGACGACTTCAAGTCAGCGGGTTCTACGGCTTGCATAGGTTCCAATTTCCAAGGAAGCGTATCTTGCCGCGTTAGTAAGGCCCCGAGGCTTAGCCTTGAGTGGTGCAAGCGGCTTCGCCCAACTGGCTTATCGGAAGCAGATGGTTCGACTTTGCTGTTTAAACGCAGCCGTGGGCGACGATGACGACGGAACATAGGGGTATTCACATGGTTCGCCGTATTGTCTCAAGAGAAGTCGAATTGGCTGATCATCCTTGCCGGTGTCGCTTGGCAAACGTTCTTTCTTTGGGCGATAGTCCGCAGTTTCAACGCGGAGACCCGTCGGGATGCAGGAATATGTATTCGCTCCCGCATTTGATCTGGGTGCCCCAAGCTGATGAAAAGCGTTTCCGCTACCTTGCCACCCCCTGCCACAAATGCGCTGTTGCACATCGGCGAAGCCGATTGAGGGTGACACCGCGCGCGTCCTTGGGTGACCGTCAGAAAGCAGCATGGTGGACATCGAGGAGTAAGACGACACACCTAGTATTTGCGCTAGGCAAAGAAGCTAAATCGTTCTGCAACTTCGCTATAGATGGACTTGTTCCCTTGCCGCCATTTCAAAGAGCATCATCGGATCGACTTTGTAGAGCGTTCAATCTTCAGATGTATTTATAACGCAATCTGCTGTCCTATTTTTGGCTGTTTGGAATTGCCGGTGAGCAGGCCAGCTTCTGCGGGATAGCGTCTCAGGCAGCATCGCCAACGGTCTAGCCTCGAGAGCGCGGTGGCGCATAGCGCACACCCATGAAGGCCGCCATGGCGCGCATGCCCCAACGCGTACTGACTTCCTGGTATAGAGCTCCAGTTAAGTAACTTATGATCTCGGCACCCGTCGGGAAACGGCCGAGCCTGTCGCAAAGCGGCCGAAGCAGATCAGCGCAAGCTTCCTGCGTGGCGTAGACGCCGTTTGGCATACGTCGCGGCGGCAGGTCCAAGCCGCACCGCCGCCCGACATCCTGGCGCAAAGTGTTCCGCTTTCCAGCAAAGTGGAGTGTCATGGCCGAGGCAAGCGCGACGTCCCCGGCGGCATTTAGGTCCGCCACGGTCGGGAAGAACCCGCCATGCTCGCGCACCCAGACGACCAGCGCTGCAATTACCCTGTCCGGCGTCCACTCACCCCGGCGGCGGGCCAGCGGAACGCCAATAGCCTCCGACACGCGCGCTGCCACGCCCGGCCGCTTGAGTAACTGGATCGCGTGCCCGTAGCCTTTGCCAGCCAGCTGAGCGTGGGTTGGCCAGCCGGTGACTTCTGCAGCAACGCCACCAACCACTTCGCAGAGAAATGCAAACGTCCACGCCCCCTTTGCCCGAACGGTCTGGGCGGTCTGGGCGGGCACGGGCGGCGCCGCAACGCTGAGCAAGACCGCGATCTCGGTCATCGAGGCAGCAAGGCATACCGGGTCCGTGACGGCTGCGGGCTCGATCACAACGAGTTTCAATTCGCGTTCGCGATAGATCCGCTCCTTGATGGCCCAGCGCTCTGCATAGGCTCGTTGGTAGCCACTACGTGGCGCCTGCATGTCGGACCGCGACATGCCTAGAACCTCGACCCAGGCCTTGCCGTCACCCAGCACGACGTCACAGGAGCGATTGCCGCCGCCTGGCAGCAGGACGTGCACGGCGACCGCCACGGCGGGGAAAGCGCGCCGAACCGCCTGATAGACCACCACCTCGCCCCAGCTGTCCAAGATCGTGCCGTCGCTGGCGACAGGACGCGTCGGCGGCTGCAGGTCAGGGTGGCGTCGGGCAGCTTCGGCCTGAAAAGTGGCGAAGCTGTCGAAACCACGGGTCGCCTGGATCCGAATCGTGCAAGCCAGCCCGCCACTGAGCGCGAGTGCGTGGTTGGACAGCGTAACGCCCGCTTGGCGACACAACGCCGCGTAAGCGTCGATCGCCCGTTCGACAGTCCACCAGCCATCCGGGCGTTTGGCAAGCGCGCGAGAGAGGCCGAGTTCGGCGGCCAGGGTGCCAAGCCCCTCAGCGGTCAGCGCGGTGGCGAGCGCATGGTATCCTGCCAGCCGCAGCGTGGCATGCGTCAGCGGATGGGCCGGGAACCGGACGGCCGTGTCGCGCAACGCGGCCGCCTGATTGTCGCCGTCGCGCCAGAAGTGCTTGGGGCGCTGGCTGCGGGCTGATGCGCCTGCGTTCCACCGGTCCAATCCGCCCCAATACGCGAGTGCGAACACAGGAGCAAAATGTCCGTCTGGGAAATCAGCCGCATTCGGCCCGCGGCCCAGCTTCTTCCGCATGTCGCGCAAGCAAGCGCTGACGTTCGGGCGGCTGTGTGACTTTGAAAGTAACGGCCACTCCAACAACAAGCGTAGGAAATCGAGCCCTACGTGGCTAGGACAGCCGAATAACTCGACTAGCTGACGCAACGCTTCAGGCGGGATGACTACATCGGCGTCGGAAGGCGCAGCTTCCCCCTGTGATTTCATCATGGTGATCACTGCCATGATGCCGCTCTTTACGGATTCCAGAGCTGAGCCTCCTAAGAAGCACGGCAGACATGGCTCAGGCGTGCGGTAATTTCGACCGCGTAGAGGTACTTTCATTGACGATGTCCTTTGTCAGGCGTGCGGAGAACAGCCGAAGTAACCGTGTACGTAGCCGCACACATTTGCTGACTTGCTCGTTTCACTGGGGAAGAAGACCAACTCCTTCACTTCCCAAAAACCGCCTGTAACGATGCTTGGGCCTAAGCAAACGCTCCCGCCCACTGCTTCCGGCTCTTCCATTTTCGTGGACGGCTAAGACTCGATCTGGCTCAGGCGCCGTCACGCCTCACCGGCTGCAAGGTGCCCGTTACCCGGCTGTTGCGTTTCTAATGGCACAAGGTTTGTAGTAGGCAGGCGTGTGAATCAGCCCTGCTAGCATCGGCCTGTCTGGACAGAACCGAAGGCTGTGCTTGCCTCTACTTGCGCTGCCATGTTCGTGGTGATGACGGACACGGTGCCATCTGTAATCTCGCTCATCTTTTTCTTTATATGGCAGGCCATTGCGGCGCGGCTTAGGTCCAGCACGTGGTGCTCGCCGCTACGGCCGGTTCCCGTGGTTCACGCGCACCGCAACGGTCCGGCCAGGTAACCTGCCGGGCCATCGTGCGCATACCGAGCTTCATTCCGCGCCTACGATGTGAGTCCGACGGCGCATGAAGAACGGCTCGGGAAAAGGCGTCGGCCGCCAGCCGTCGCCGTCGTTGCGGAAAGTGACAAAGCGCACGTCGTCGGGCACGAACACGTTGCGGGTCGTCAACGCGACCCGGTAGTCGGACGCCCACGCCGGCAGGCGCGCCGGGTGGAAGAGGATGGCGGCGGAAACGTACTTGACGCCGTTCTCGCGCGCCTCGACGTCGCCATATTCGAGGACGCGATCCGGTTCCTCGATCATGCAGACCGTGGCGGCGCTCCACAGGCCCGGCGGTGGCGAAGGCAGCGGGCCCGTAGGCCGCCCCGTCGCGTCGGTGACCTGATCGCCGATCGCCGGCGGCCAAGCCGACAGCACGTATCGGTTGGTGTTCGCCGGAAAAAGCGCCCTGTCCTCGCCAGTGACGAGGTACGCGTCGCCCACCAGAGTCGCCTGGCGCGTCACGAACGCTGGCCGGTCGTCTCCCGACTTGTCCGGCGCGCCGGTGTCCTGAAGGTGCGGGACCACGCCCGTCGGCAGGGTCGTCCTCTCGACCCAGGTCATCGTCACACGGCGGGCCGCCCCGGCGTCCAGCAGCGCCCGCACGAACAGCGGCGGCGGCTCGCCCTTTGGTCCGTCGCCGAGGTAAGCGCCTTCGGCGTCACGGGTATAGCCAGCAGTTCCTTCTGTGAAGATCCTGTGGTCGCCAAGCGTGAATGGCATGTTGAGCCGGTTCTGCAGGCCTTCGATTTGGGAACAGCGCTCCCGCCCCTTCTCCGTGGCCGGCATCTGCTTGCTAGCCTCAATGAGCTGGCTCAATAGGTCGTCGGCCAGCGCCGCGTGAGCGGCCGGCAACGACGCGGCCGTCAGCGACGCCACTGCGAGCACCACCCGCCGGAACGCGCCGCCATCGCAGCTGCGTGCCAGTACAAGGGCCAAGATCATGGCCGTGTCTCCTCCCTGTAGGTCAGCTTGCCGTCGTCACCCTCGCTAAACAGGAGGGTCGCCGACCTGGGCGCGCCTATGGCGGTCTGCCTCGGCGCCGAAGCGGCGCGGCTGAAGGCGGGCGTTGTCATCCAGGGTGCCAGGTCCTCCCTGAAGGTGACGGTAGCCTGAACGGCGGACTGGCCGATCCAGTTGTGGACGGTCTTAACGTCCTGGACATCCGTGGGCGTCTCCGCCGCACAGACTGACCCCACCACGCTCAGCGCGTAAGGGGTGACGGTGGGGATGATGTAGTGCGTTCCGTCAGGCGGCAGCGGGTTCGAGAACGTGCGGCTGGGAAACGTTCCAGGCGAGTAGGCCAAGTTCTGCAGGGAGGTGTGGACGTCGTATAGGAAGCGGGGGTCTTGGCGCGTGGTTTCGTAGATGTCGACCGGGAACGTGGTCAGGGCGTGGTGCTGCCAGGCCTCGTGCGTGTACCAGCCGGCCTTGGAGATCGTCTGCGGCCCCTGCCCGGTCGTCTCCACGTCGATGCTGGCCTGCACTTGCTCTTTCTTCAGCACGCCCTTCTCCGTGAGCATGCCGACGAGCTCCGGGACCGGGCCGGCGGCCGGCGCGGCATAGAACACGAATAGATGGCGCGTCGGCGCTGTCGGGCCGGTGCCGGGGTAGAAGAGCGTCCCGCCGAAGGGCAGGCTCACGTGGATGCCGACGTCGTCCGGTGAAATCCCGTAGCATTGGCGTTGGCCGTCAGGGAACTTGGCCTTCAGCGCGTCCAGCACCTTCGACTCCTGCGACCGGCCGCACCCAACCAGCGCCAGCGACAGGGTGACAACCGCTGCCAGCCAGGCAGCCGCCGAACTGGCCGGCTCGCCTTTGCAGAAGCCCATCGCGCTGGCCGTCACTGCGCTGACGGGACGTAGGCCGGCTGGGCGGCGTACGGGGCTGGCTGCACCACGTATGGCGCTGGCTGGATGATGACGGGCGGCGAGGCGACCACGACGGTCTGCGGACCCTGCACGATGTTCCCGCGCGAGGACATGCAGGCGGCATACGTGTTGTCGTAGAACGCCTGGATCTTGGCGTCGCTCGACGCGCCCTGGTCGACAGCGACCCCGGTTCCGCCCACGGCGCCCGCGCCCGCGCCTATCGCGGCACCACGCCCGCCGCCAATGGCGGCGCCCAGGCCGGCGCCCACCGCTGTGCCGATCACGGCGGTGCCGAGTCCGGCATAGGCAGCCTGGTCCATCATCGGACGGACCTGGTTGCCGGCGAGTATGGAGCAGTCGTGCTGGTCGAGCTGGAAGGCGGCGAACGGCTTGCCGGCTGGCGGCAGGACCTGGACGGTCGGCACGACGCCCTGAGCGCACGAGACTAACGCGCAGTACAGAAGGCAAAGAGCAGCGGGTCTGATCATTGCAACGTTAGGAGCTGTTACTGTTCTCAGTAATTTCGAGTGTTCGCTGACGCCGAACACTGCATTCGTCTTTAGCATTGCTTCTCCATCGCTCTGGGCGGGATTGTGTGTTCGCCGAGATGCTAGCGCTGTGTGAATCGCCTACGGCATCGTTCAGAGGCCAGACGCCTCTTGGGTAGACGTTCAGCGCGCCACGGCAGGTCTGATGCCGTTGCACCCATGGGCTAAGAACCGTGACATGCTCGATGTCGAAACGCAAGTGTCGTGAATGTCGTTATGACAATATCCGTCTTCGCAGCCTTAGCCGACAAGGTGCTATGGATCGGGAGATCGGATTGCGGCTTGCCGTGCGAGCTAAAGAATTGCAGCTCTCAAATGCTGAGGTGGCCCGTCGAGTTGGGCTAGCCGAGAGCCGATATGCTCACTACGTGAGCGGCTCGAGGGAGCCTGATTTCGCTACCTTTCTGCGTATCTGCGGCGTGCTACAAACATCTCCGAACGACCTGCTTGGCGCGCCAGGGGCGCCATCCGCGGCCTCTGCGGATTCCATTCTGCGGGATCGAGCGTCCTTGGCGCTGGCTGCCATGAGCACCGACATCCTGGCCTTGGCTGTAGATTTGTTGGAGTTCCTGGTCCGTCGTGGATCATTGAAACCTGCGGTTGCATTAGGTGATGAACCAGTCGATGGCGGCCTGTCGGACCTGGAAAAAGCCGGTGTTTGAAAGCCGACCTGTGCGCCTCCAGTTTGAGAGCAGATCCAGCGCGACCAACGGCTAAGCTTCTTCGACGCGGTGCCGGGCGTGTTGCGCCTCGCCTTCTCCGCATCCGCGCGGCCTGTAACTCTGCACTAGGTGGAAAAATTTTCGGCGACGAGTGGTTCTTCCTTCAGCGCGACGTGCTCGCGGTCCGGTCGGCGACGTGCGAAATGACGACGGCCACGTCTACGCGCTGGCTGAAGAAGCCGCACGTTCGGTCGGGCCTTGAAGAGGGCCGTGACTACTACCTGGCAGATGCCTGTGCCGACGGCCAGCGGACCGTCCTCGCCACGAGCACGTGCTTACGCTGCAGACGCGGTCTGGGTGACACTCATGCTGTAAACCAGGCATCCCGACGCAATCCTCGCTGACATGTGGGAGTGCTTCGGCAGGGGCTGGGCCGACGGGCTGGAAGGCAATGCGCACGGCGGCGTTGCGCAGCCGGGCGCATTAGCAGTGGGTGGCGAGCCGGTTGTCGCTCGGCGGCCTCGGTCGGCGAGGGGTTGGACCAGGACGGGGCGAAGCCGGAGAGTGACCGCTTCAGGCCTGCTGTCGAGCGCACGCATCGGCGGCGGCATCGCCATCACCGTCGCGGCGAGCGACGTTTACGCGTTTTTCGGCGTCTCCGATGCCTTCACTAATGAGTTTGCGGATCAGGTTGGTCGGTGTACTCTCGTCGAAGGCGTCCACTTCGAGGTGGCACAGCCGGGAGTTTGCGGGGGGGGGGGAAATCCCAAAAATCCCGTGGACGCCCAAGGCAGGAGTTTTTCCTCACGCTCGGTGCCGCCAGAAGGTCGGCATGGCGACCCGTGACCCACGCGCCAACGACTTGCGTGGCTACTTCCTGGAGTGCGAGCGCCGCGGGTCGATAGGCAGCGGTGGCGTGATGC
>CAXTJZ010000045.1:5800-7376 GCA_964244695.1 uncultured Acetobacteraceae bacterium | reverse complement strand
GCGGTCGGCGCCGGGCGGCGGCGCGGATCTGGCGGTCGCAGCCTTCCTGCCGGCGCTCTCCGCCGACACCGTCCCGCTCACCCTCGCCGCCTTCCTGAAGCTCCAGGGCTTCCGCAGCGGCGCCGGGCCGAACTTCAGGCGCAGCATCACTGTGGCGAAGTCCGGCGGCGTTCGCGGCCTCGAGGCGGCACTGGTTAGAAGGCTTTCCGAGCTGACGCCTGGGCACTCCTGCTTCAAGCATCCCACAAATGCCGAGTGGCTGGTTAGCCGCGCGGCGCTGAACACTTGAGGGCAGGAGAGGCAGCTCGCCGTAATAATGGCCAGCGTCAAAATTTTTTTTGCCTGAAGCGATCCGCGATCTTAGCGCGGCCATGCGAATCACCGCGGCCGCATTAGGAGCCGCCCCTTCATGGCGAAGATGTCCGCCGACGCCTGCCGTAATTCCGTCCGCATGCCTGACGGGCAGTTCCGCTCCGTGCCGAGCGCGTCCGAGGTCGGCAACTACATGCGCCTCTCCCACCGGACGTTCCCGGACGGCACGACGCGCCTCTCGTTCTCGCTGCGCGGGGTGTGGACCATCTGCCTCAACCGCGACTACTTCCCGAAGTGGTCTGGCCGTATGCTGGCCCGCCTCGACGAGAGGCCCGGAAGCTATTTCCGCGAGCCAGGCAAGAACGGCGACGTGATCGTGGACGCCGCCGAGGTCGCGGCGGTGGCAGGCGAGTCCACGAGCCGCCGCATGCGGACTGCCATGACCTTGGTCCGCGACGCCGTCGTCGCCGACCTGGTGCGCAGCGGCATGCGCTCGGAGATTCTCGCCATCCTCGCCCTGACGAACGACGCCGCGCGGACCCGGCGCATCCAGGAGGTCCTGGGGACGCCGCCGTGGCCGGCGGCCGACGCTAGGCCGGCGGCTTCCGAGGCGGGCGGGACAGGCGAGGCGCTGGTGGAGGACGCCGAGGAGGAGCCGGCCGGGCAGGACCTCGATCGGTTCGTCCCTGTCGTGGAGCGTGAGGTGGACGGTCGGATGGTTCTCTCGGTGGTGGCGCGGGACGTGTGGACTTTCGTGGGCGCTGGGCGTTGATTTGCCGACTGGTTCAAGGATCAGGTCTCTAAGTGCCGCCTCCAACATTGTGATTTCGTAGAGGATTATGTTTTTCCCGAAACGGGGAAGAATAGGGGCGTGGGCCGCGTCAGGAGGGAGCACCTGCTGACGCTCGATGCGGCCAAGGAGATCTGCATGATGGACCGGGGCGCCCGCGGGAAGGAGCTCCGCCTCTACTTCCTCGATTGCGAACGCCGCCTGGCCGCCGGCGAGGTGCCGGCTCCGCCACAGCACGAGGTCGCCTTGTCCGCAGCGCCGCAAGTGCCGGCGGTCGCTGCGCCGCCGCCCGCCCTCACTGCCGAGAACGTTCCCTTGGCCTTCAGGTCGTTCCTCGCCATGAAGGGCTACGGCGCCGCCTACTCCTTCGGGCGGCCATGCGTCTCCAATTCGTGGGACGCGAAGGCCCACGAGGGCGCGCTGGTGCGCCGCCTCCTGGAGGCCGGCGTGCCTGGCCAGTCTTGCTGCTGCCAT
>CAXTJZ010000045.1:0-5790 GCA_964244695.1 uncultured Acetobacteraceae bacterium | reverse complement strand
GCCGCCATCCGGCGGACGGGCACTAAATGTTCACGCGCGAGGCCCTCGACGCCTGGTGGGCCGAGAACGCACGCCAGGTGATGTTGGCCAGCCTGAAAGGTTGAGCCTCGATCCCGGGCTTCCTGGAGAGCGTTTGTCACGCCTCCAGGTTGCCGTGGGCGGCCGCGGCGGCGTAGGTGGCGCCTTCCGATAGCTTGCCGCTACCCGCGCCGGCGCCTTCTTCGCCGCCCTCGCGGCGGCGCTGGCGGATTGCCACGGGGCCGGAACGACCGGGTGTTTTAGCCTGCTTTTGGCAGGTCTTGCCGCCTTCCCTTCCTGGTCTGCCGCGTGGCCTAACGGAGTGGCCGCGCGCGTCCCGCAGGGGCGCGCAGAACCGTAACGAACTGCCGTTTTAGCCTTCTTTTTGGGGGCAAGTCCGCAGGACGCGCAGGACGGCTCCCGGCCGGAGGGCGGGGCGAAGCAAAAGTGGTCGCGAACGTAGTTTGCGACCACTTTTGCGATAGCGTGCCCCTCCACTGCTACCCCCCTCCTACAGGACCAGGACTGCCTACGTGACGTCCCACTGGTCCCTCTGGCCACCACCCCCACTGTGTCTTCCCTGACAGTGTCTCTGTTGCGCCCTGGACGCACCCAGATAGCCCTCTCCAGGTGGTTAGGAGCAGCGGGCCCATACGGCTCGCCGTGCCTTCCTGGCCTGCCCTGGGGCCGTGCATGGGCCTTGAGATTAGGCCCATGCTGTCCGGTTCTGCGGGGGATTGGCGTGGACGGCCTCCTGGTGGTGGCCTCCTGCGTCACGCCCGTCGGGCGTGGCTACGCTGGTCGTACGACCTGGCCTGGCTCGTCGTCGGACAGGTCAGCCGATGCCCTCGTGAAGGTTGTGGTGCGTTCGTACCACAATTTGCCATACCGCCACGAACTAGCAACGGTATATACCATAATTCGTGCCCACGCACCATAATTCAGGCCGCACGACATAATTATGGTCCGGGCTTGGTCGTCATGTGGTGATGCGGGCGGGTTGGAAATCCGCAACGGTTCCGCATCGGTTGAAACCATAATTCCGGGACGCTACCATGATTCCGGCCGCACGAACTCAATATGGTATCGGACGGGGGTGCATGATGCGCAAGGAAGTCGATGCCATGAGGAGCGCGAGGACCCTTCTGGCGTCGCGCTCCTCTGCCTACTCGGACGGCATGGCCTTCGATGTCGGCCGGGCTGCCTCGGACGTTGCTTGCGTCGTGTTCCGCCTCATGGATGCTGGCGTCGTGCTTCAGGAGGACTGGGAGCGTGTCGCTTCCTCCGACCTTTCGCCTGGCGGCGTCGTGGGACCTGCCCACGAGGCCATGCGGGCGTCCCTTCGGTCCTCGATGGAGGTGCGCATGGTGAACGTCGCGCTTGCGACGCCGAACTTCCGCGTGGCCATGGTGTCCGGCTACTTCGACGACTGCGTGGACCTGTTGGTGGAGTTGGCGTGCTTCCGGCAGGCCTATGATGCGGTCGTGCGTGGCGTTGCCGCGCATCGTCGACGGACGCATCCGACCTCCTGGCTTCCCGGACCCATGGAGGTCGAGAGGTTCCTGGGCGCCACGTACCGGAGCCAGGATCCGGACGCAGCCGTCGAGCAAGGGAATGAGGACCTGGCGGAAGGCAAGGCCAAGGTGGCTTGGGGCAGGTCGAGGTCGAAGCGCCTTGCGGGTGCCGACGCTGACCCTGTCTCCGTAGCGAGGCTCCCTCGGAGGCCGCGTGGGTCCCAGCGTCCACAGATCCCTGACCACGGACGCCTTGGTGCGCCTGTTCCACACCAAAGCTGCCGGGTCTTGCCTACGGGGCTCGGTGCCTGTTTGTGACCTCTTCGAGCCGTCCGCGGGCTGAAGGCCGCCCTGCGTGGGCCGTGCCGCTGACCATGGCTTTGGCGCTCCCGTGGCTGCTACGCCTGCGGGAGCGCTTTTCGGCCTGGCCCTGCGGCACGTAGCACGGCTTGTCACGGAAAACGGGCCGGTCGTAGCCGCCGCGGCTCGCCTGAGCCGGGCAGCCGCCCGCGGCTTCTCATCGCCTTGCCCACTGCGCGCTGCATGTGCTCTCCCTGCAGCATCGTCCGGCGGCCTGCATGACGGGGAACTGGCAGGCGTGGTCGTGGGCTTCGTCCTGCCGGGTGTCGGGAGCCATGGGCAGGTCGGTGGGCAGCATCCTGGAGCCTACGTCAGCGGCATGGCTTTCCGCCTGCTGGCCGGTGCTTGGGCGGCTGGCTTGCGTCCTGCGGCGCCTATCTGAGTCGCTGCGAGGCGTAGGCTTCCGGCGCTCTTCCGTTGCCGGACCACGCGTGGCGGTGAGCCTCGGGTCTACGGTGGCCCGGTGTGCCTGTGCAGCTATCCGCTCCCGGACGGTGCCGTTTTGGTAACTCTCGGCTGCGACGTCGATGACGAGCCGCAGCGCGAGAATCGGAGGGTGCACGTGCCAGAGCCTCGACGCTGCCGAGTGATGCGACACGCGAGCGGACTCCTGTCCGAGGTCACAGATGCGGTTTGGCGAGCATGAGGTAATAGATGCCCAGCACACCCAGGAACGCGGGCCACCCCAGAGCGAACCACACCCGCGCGCAGACGAAATACGCCGGCGGCAGTCGCTCGCCGGTCCGGCTGGCGGTCTGGGCCAGGCGCTGCATCCGGATCTGCAGCCACACCACGGGCAGCCAGCACGCCCCGATCATCACGTAGAGCCCGATCGCCAGCGCCAGCCATCCGCTGGTCAGCGGATACCCGGCGCGGTGGGCCATCCACACGCCGGTGATCGGCTGCACGATCACCGCCGGGGTGGTGAACAGCCAGTCCGCCAGCACGACGTTGCGGCCGACCACGACGATGGCCGCCAGATCGCGCGAGCGGTGCGCCATCCAGCCGTGGAACGCGGTGCCCAGACCGGTGCCGAACAGCAGCGTGGAGCTGATGACGTGGACATAGAGCAGCCATTCGTAGGGCATCGCTCAGTCCTGCGTCGCCAGAAGGGTCAGGGTCGCGGCGCCCACCGCCAGGTTCTTCAGCAACGGCCCGAACGGGTCCGCCCACAGCCCTGGCAGCGCCACGCTCGCCAGCACGCTGTAGAGCGCCATCACCGCAAGCTGTGCCATCGCGGCACGCACGCGCAGCCTGCGCACCAGAAGCGCCACGCCCAACGAGGCATCCAGGGCGGCGCCAGCCAGGGTGACGCCGCGGGCCGCCGCGCCGGCCAGGCCGAAGCCGGCGAGCAACGTATCGGCACGGGCGGCGGGCAGGCGCGCCGAGACCACGCCGGTGCCGACCCAGACCAGGCAGAGCGCGCCCAGCAGCACGGGCCGCACCGGCATCAGTCGGGCGAGCCAGAGATCAGCCCGCGTCGCCGGCTCGGCAGCCAGGGCCGCGCCGAGGGGCCGCGCGCGCCAGCCGAGTGCGGCCTGCATGGGGCCGGCGTCGGCAGTGTTGCCGGCCTGGAGCATGGCCAGGCTCTCGCCCGTCAGCATGGCACCCGGCAGGCGTTCTCCGGCCCAGCCCGCCACAACAAGCGCCGGGTGTGGCAGCCGCGCCCAGGGCCGCGCCGGCAACCCCAGCCAGTGGCGCAGCGTGGCGGTCAGCGCGTCGGTCGTTAGGGGCTCCGGGCCCACCAGGTCCAGGCAGGCCGGCACGCGCCCGGCCTGCAGGAGCTGCACGATCGCGCGCACGGCGTCATCGACATGCAGCGGCTGCACGGGCCAGTCGCCGGCGCCCAGCCCGACCGGACGCGGCAGGGCCGCCAGCGCCAGGAAGAGTTGCGTGCTGGCGCCGCCGCGGCCGATGACGAGCGATGGCCGGACGACGCCCCAGCCGTCCCTCACCGCCGCCAGCGCCAGCAGATGACGGTCGGCGTCATGCCGGGTGCGCAGGAAGGCAGCCGCAGGGAGCTGCCCCGCTCCCAACGCCGAGACATGCAGCACGCGCGGGATACCCAGTTCAGCGCAGGCGTCGAACAGCGACGCCGGTCCGCGATGCTGCACCTGCGCCAGGTCACCGCGCAGGATGCCGGCCAGGTTCACGACCGCGTCCACGCCCGCCAGCCGCGGCAACCAGTGCGCGGCGGTGTCGCGGGCCAGATCGGCGTGGACGACCTCGCATCCCGGAAAGAGCCGTTGCAGGGTAGCCGCTCGTCGGCCCGCGGGGCGCATGTCGTGGCCGCTCGCCAGCAAGGCTGCGGCGACGCGCCGCCCGATGAAGCCGCTCGCGCCCAGGATGAGGATCCGCATCACGCGGCATCTCCCAGGGTCGCCGGCCGGAACAGCCAGACCACCGCCTTGCCGATGCCGATCAGGACCAGGCACGGCAGGACGATGAAGATCGCGACGGCGATCAGGAGGTAGATGACCCCCACGCTCACGACCAGGGCGACGCACAGCGCCACATGGATCGCCGCCAGCCAGTTGACCCAGCCCATGCGCTCCAGCATGGCGGCCACCAGGACCGCCTCGCTGGCAAGGAGGAACGTGCTCCTGCGCATGGCGTCTACTCCGCCGCGGCGTCGGTCGGGCGTGCGTAGCCTTCCCGGCTGATGATGTCGGCGCGGTGCTGCGCCAGAGCGCGGCTGGGCGCGCTGAGCATCACGGCGGCGCCCATGACGAGAAAGGCGCCGATCACGCCGAACGACACCAGGTAGACCGCCCGGCGCACGAAGTCGGCCATGTTGGTGGCGCCGCCGGCCGCGGTGAACACCAGGAACAGCGGACCCATCACCAGCAGCACGGCGGCGAAGGTGGTCCAGAAGCGCGCGCCGACATCGGTGCCGCAGATCACTTGCAGCACGCCGTAGAGCGGCCTGCGAATGATCAGGGCGACGATGCTGGTCAGGCTCAGCGTCAGCAGGGCGGCCAGGATCAGCTGCAGCCAGTCGACGGCCAGTGTGGGGTCTTGGGAAAGGTGGGACATCATGGGGTGCTCCTTCGTTTGAACACCCTCTCCTTCGCAGGCTGCGTGCCACGCCTTAATCGGTTGATTTTGCTTGACGAGGGCGCCTGCATTGCCAACCGGGCGGACAATCGGAGGCTGCTGGTCTGTCAACGATGTTTACAGCCGTCGGCGGCACGCGCCACGATACCTCGCCGGGTCGCGCTGGCATCGTTCCTGCTGATGGCGAAACCACCATGGCCATACACATCGCCCTCGCTCTTGCCCTGGCCGGAAGCCTGGCTCTCGCGGCTTTGCTGCTCGCCTGGTCCGACGCGGTGACCGGCGCGCGCCTGCTGGTGGCCTTCCTGTGCGGCGTGGCGGTGTGGATCGTGGGCAACGAACTGCCGACCTGGCTCGGCGCGGAGCTCGCGCGGCCGGCGCTGATGCTGCTGGCCACCGCGGCGCTGACCTCGGCGGTGTTCTTCCACTTCGCGCTGGTGTTCACCGGCGTGGCCGTCGCGCGGCCGCTGCTCGGCGTGATCTACGGTGTGGGGCTGGCCGCCATGCTGCTCTCGGTGGCGATCCCGCCCGGCAGCTTCCGCCCGTTCGCCGGCGTGGCGCTGATGGCGGTGCCGAACACGGCCGGCTGGATCACCAGTGCGGTCTGGGCGCTGCTGGCGGGCGCGGGGGAGGCCGTGCTGCTGCGCGCGCTGTTCCGGCGGCAGGGGCTGGCGCGGCGGCAGATCGCCGCGGTGGCCGGCTCCAGCGCATGGGGCCTGCTGTGCATGTCCGGCTACGGCTTCGCGGCGTTGCGGCTGCCCGTCTATCCCTGGCCGCTGCTGTTGCTGCCGGCCTACCCGGTGATCCTGGTCTACGGCATCCTGCGCTACCGCGTGTTCGT
>CAXTJZ010000044.1:0-19677 GCA_964244695.1 uncultured Acetobacteraceae bacterium | reverse complement strand
GGATCATGATCTCTGGCACCACCGGCTGCCCGGTCTCCTCGGCAATCTGCAACGCGGCTTCGAAGATGGCACGCGCCTGCATCTCGTAGATTTCCGGATACGTGATGCCGAGGCGGCAGCCGCGATGGCCGAGCATGGGGTTGGCTTCGGCGAGTTCTGCCGCGCGCCTGCGCATCTGGTCCACATCCTGGCCCAGGGCTTGCGCCAGTTCGGCTATCTCCGTGTCGCCATGGGGCAGGAACTCGTGCAGCGGCGGATCGAGCAGCCGGATGGTAACGGGCAGGCCAGCCATGATCCGAAACAGCTCGACGAAATCCTGGCGCTGGAACGGCAGCAATTTCTCCAGTGCCACGCGGCGTCCGGCCTCGTCATTGGCCATGATCATCTGTCGCACAGCGCCTATGCGCTCTGGCGCGAAGAACATGTGCTCCGTGCGGCAGAGGCCGATTCCTTCGGCGCCGAACTTGCGGGCGGTCTCGGCGTCCAGCGGTGTCTCCGCATTAGTACGTATCTTCAAGCGGCGGGACTCATCGGCCCACTTCATCAGGATTTCGAAATCGCCAGACAGCGTCGGCTCCACGGTGGCCACCTGACCCACGAATATCTCGCCTGTCGCGCCGTCGATGGTAATGGTCTCGCCGCCGCGTATAGTCTTGCCGCCCGCCGACAGTGTGCGCGCGCCGTAATCCACGCTGACGCCGCCGGCGCCGGCCACGCAGGCGCGGCCCATGCCGCGCGCCACCACGGCCGCATGGCTCGTCATGCCGCCGCGCGTGGTGAGGATCCCGCGGGCGGCGTGCATGCCGTGTATGTCCTCCGGGCTCGTCTCTATGCGCACCAGGATGACGGATTCGCCTTTGGCCGCGCGCATCTCCGCGTCATCCGCGCTGAACACCACAGCGCCGGATGCAGCGCCCGGGCTGGCCGGCAGGCCGCGGCCGAACAGGGTGCGCGCGGCTTTCGGGTCCAGCGTGGGATGCAGAAGCTGGTCCAGCGCCTGCGCGTTCACCCGCATCACCGCTTCCTGCCTGGTGATCAGGTTGGCTTCCGCCATCTCCACCGCAATGCGCAGGCTGGCGGCCGCGGTGCGTTTGCCGGTGCGGGTCTGCAGCATGTACAGCTTGTTCTGCTGCACGGTGAACTCGATGTCCTGCATGTCGTGGTAGTGGCGCTCCAGCGTCTCGCGCACGCGGCAGAGGTCCGCATACGCGTCGGGCAGCGCGTCTTCCATCGACACTTCACCGTTCTTCGCGGCACCTTTGGAGAGCGGCTGCGGCGTGCGTATGCCGGCCACCACGTCCTCGCCCTGCGCGTTCACCAGGAACTCGCCGTAGAACATGTTCTCGCCGGTGCTCGGATCGCGCGTGAAACATACGCCCGTCGCGCAATCGGCACCCATGTTGCCGAACACCATCGCCTGCACGTTCACCGCGGTGCCCCAGTCCGCCGGAATGTCATGCAGCCGCCTGTACGTGTTGGCGCGCGGGTTCATCCAGCTGCCGAACACCGCGCCGATCGCGGCCCAAAGCTGGTCGTGCGGCGCCATCGGGAACGGCTTGCCAGTCTCTTCGAGGACGAGCTGCTTGTATTCCTCGACCACGCGCCGCCAGTCCGCGGGCGACAGGCCGGTATCCTCGATCACGCCTGAATCCAGCTTGGTTGTCTCGATTATCTCCTCGAAGCGGTGGTGGTCCACGCCCAGCACCACGCTGCCGAACATCTGGATGAAGCGGCGGAAACTGTCCCAGGCGAAACGCTCGTCGCCGCTGGTCTCCACCAGGCCCAGCACCGTCTCGTCGTTCAGCCCCAGGTTCAGCACCGTGTCCATCATGCCAGGCATAGACACGCGCGCGCCGGAACGCACGGAGACCAGCAGCGGGGCCTTCTTGTCACCGAAGCTGCGGCCGACCGCCTGCTCCACGCGCGTAAGCGCCTCTTGCACCTGCGCGTCCAGATCAGCGGGGTAGTTGCGGTTGTTCTTGTAGAACTCGGTGCACAGCTCGGTGGTGATGGTGAATCCCGGCGGCACGGGCAGATCTATGCTGGCCATCTCGGCGAGGTTGGCGCCCTTGCCACCCAGCAGATTGCGCATGTCCGCGCGGCCCTCGTTGTGGCCGGCGCCGAAGCTGTACACCCATTTTGGCATCGTGCTATCTCCTAGGAGGCAAGAACTGGGGGAGACGTGCCGCCCCCCCCAGCCCCCCCGTCATTCTGTTAGGCTTCGATTGTTGAGAAATCCGCCACCTGGTTCAGCAGCCCGCGAAGGGCGTGCAGGAGAAACAGGCGGTTCTTGCGAAGGGCCGGGTCGTCCGCGTTTACCGTGACTTTCTCGAAAAACGCGTCCAGCGGCGGCCGGAGCTTTGCCAGCTTGCTCGTGGCCAGGCCGTAATCCTCCGCAACCAGCGCCTCCAATGCGCTGTCGCTCTGCTGCAAGGCGGCGTAAAGCGCCTGCTCTTCTTCCTGCACCAGCCTTGCAGGTTCCACACTGCCTGCATGCGGGCCGTCGCGCTTGTCCTCGATGCGCAGGATGTTGGCCGCGCGCTTGTAGGCCGCGAGCAGGTTCGTGCCGTCCTGCGTCTTCAGCAACGCGGCGATCGCCTCCGTTCGGGCCAGCGCGCGCACGATGTCATCATCGGACGCCGCCGCGAATACCGCCGCCAACACGTCGTGCCGCGCCCCTTCCGCACGCAACTGCACGCGCAGGCGCTCGACGATGAAGGCTGCAACCTCGTCCGCAACGTTCGGCGCGGCCCCGGCAAGCACGGCCTTCAGACGCAGCCGCAAACCGTTCTCGCGTATGATCCGTATCACCCCCAAGGCGGCACGGCGCAGCGCGTAAGGGTCGCCCGACCCGGTGGGCTTCTGGCCGATGGAGAAGAATGCGCTGAGCTGGTCGAGCTTGTCGGCAAGGGCCACCGCGATGCCGACCGGCTCGCGCGGCACGCCGTCGCCCACGCCCTTGGGCGCGTAATGGTCGCGCACGGCGCCGGCGACGCGCGGGTCCTCGCCGTCATGCGACGCGTAGTAGCCGCCCATCACGCCCTGCAGCTCTGGAAACTCGCCGACCATGCCGGTGGTCAGGTCCGCCTTGCACAGCAGCGCCGCGCGCTCGGACAGCGCCGTATCCGCGCCAACCAGCGGCGCCACCAGACCAGCAAGTTTCACGATGCGCTGCACGCGCGCGCCTTGGGTGCCAAGCTCCGCCTGGAATACGATGCCGTCGAGTGCGGGTACGCGGTCCGCCAGCTTCGTGCGCCGGTCCAGGTCCCAGAAATGCCGCGCGTCGGAGAAGCGCGCGCGCAGCACGCGCTCGTTGCCGGCGACGATGGCGGCACCGCCATCCGGTGCGTCGATATTGGCGGCGAAGGCGAACCAGGGCGCGGGCGCGCCCGCTGCCGTGCGGGTGGCGAAATAGCGTTGGTTGACCCGCATGGAGACCTGCATGACCTCCGGCGGCAGGTCCATGAAGGCGCCGTCTATCCGGCCGAGCAGGGGCACCGGCCATTCGACCAGACCGGCCACTTCCTCCAGCAGCCCGTCATCCTGCACGATGGTAAGGCCGTGTCCGGCGCCGAGGCGGGCGAGACCGTCGCGTATCAGCGCGACCCTGTCGGTTGCCGCAGCCACCACGTGGGCGGCCTGCAGCTTGGCCTGCCAATCCTCCAGGCCGGAGACGGCGATCGGCGACGCGTGGCGGCGATGGCCCTGCGTCAGGTTGGACGCCGCCAGGCTGTGGCCGTCATCCTCCGGCGTGGCGAGCGTGAAGGGGACGACCGCACCGTCCAGCAGGCAGACGATTCGGCGCAGCGGACGTATCCAGGTGAATGCGCTGGTGCCGCCCCAGCGCATGGATTTCGGCCACGCGAAACGGCGCAGCAGGCCAGGCAACGCGTCGGCGATGAGGGTGGCGGCGGCCACGGCGGGAGAGGCGCGGTCGAGCACCCAGAAGCCGCCTTCCTGGCGCAGAGCGTCCCGCGTGGCTTCGTGCTTGCGCAGGAAGCCGGCCAGCGCCTGGTCCGGCGCGGTTATGCGCGGCCCGCGCTCGGTGCTGGCGCGCGCCGTGCTGGCGTCGGCAAGCTGGACCGCCAAAGCCAGCCGGCGTGGCCCGTGAAACAGCCGCAAATCCTGCGGGGCCAAGGCCGCCAGCGCCTCGGTGACCTGCCGGCCAAGCGACTCAGCACCGAAGCCTTGCAGCCGCGCCGGTATCTCCTCGCTGAACAACTCCAGAAACAACTCGGCCAAAGCTAACCTCCAGCCGCAAGAAGCGCACGCCTGCAGAGCCGCCGGCAGGGAGCAAAAGTTTTTTGGCTCTTTTTTTCAGAAAAGAACTGCTTCCTTCCTTGCTTCACCCCAACCCCCGCAAAGCCGGCTCGACATCCGTGCGCGAAAAATCCTCGCCACTGAACAGCAAAGGCGCCCCCGAAATCTTGGCCAGCGCATAGGCGAAGCAGTCGCCGAAATCGAGCCGGGCGGAATGCTTGTGGCGGCCGAAATACCGCCACGCGTTCCGCGCGGCGGCGGCCTGCTCCACGGTCACCGGGGTGATCTCGATGCCGGCTGTGCGTATGAACTCGTCCAGGCGCAGGCTGGCCAGGCGGCCGCCATGCTCCTCGACGACCATGGAGAGTTCCACCCAGTTGGCGGCCGACAGGCGCGGCGCCGGCGCGTCCACGATGGCCTCGAGCAGGCGTGCGGCGTGTGGCTCATCAAGCAGGATGGAAAGCAGGGCGGAGGTGTCCACGATCACGCGGGCCGGCCGCTGTCGTCATATAGGTACGCGTGGGAGGCGCCAGGGGCGAGGCGGAGGCTGGCGCGTATCTCGGCGGCAAGCGTGGTCAGGCGGGCGAGGCGGGCGGCGCGGTCGCGCAGGCGTTGCTCCCGCTCCAGCCGTTCGCGCAGGGCCTCTGTGACGGCGGCCGTCAGGCTCTCCCCTGTCAGGTCCGACAACTCTGTGGCGAGACGATATCCGTCCTCGCTCTTGATGTTAAGTTGGTTGGCCATGCGGTATTAACGCCGCTTTGGTAGAAAGTTCAAGCGATATGGTAGAAAACGTGGCGTGAGCAGTTTGTCACGCGATGGCGTAGCGGAGGGCGCTTGAACAGGCCACTCGTCTCGCCAAATTTGACGGGTGAGGCGGCAGCGACAAGTGTGGTATGATGCCGCAATTCTGCCCCTGAAGGATCAACCCATGGCTTACACTCCGGATTCCAGGAGTTTCACCCGCCCCGTCGGCGTCGCCGGCGTGGCGGCCATCGACGAGGGCCTGCGCGCCTACATGCTGCGCGTCTATAATTGGATGGCGTCCGGCTTGCTGCTCACCGGTGTTGTCGCCTACGCCGTGGCCAACACCAGTCTGATTAACCTGTTTTACCATCGTGTGGTAACCGAATACGGCACGCGCGTGGCCCCGACCGGGTTGGGCACGCTGTCAATGTTTGCGCCGCTCGGCTTCGTGCTGGCGCTCAGCTTCGGCATTAACCGGATGAGCCGGGGCACGGTTCAGGCGCTCTACTGGGCTTTCTGCGTGGCAATGGGCGCCAGCCTGACGAACATCTTCCTGATCTATGCCGGTAATAGCATAGCCAGCGTTTTCTTTATCACCTCGGCAATGTTCGCCGGCATGTCCATCTATGGCTACACCACCAAGCAGAGCCTGGCGCGTTTTGGCAGCTTCCTGATCATGGGCCTGTTTGGGATCATACTTGCCAGTGTGGTAAACATCTTCCTGCATAGCCCGATGGTTCAGTTTGCCGTCAGCATAATCGGTGTGCTCGTGTTTACGGGGCTAACCGCCTACGACACTCAGCGCATAAAAGTCAGCTACACCCAGTTTGCTTATGCTGATGGCCCAGATGGTGCGGCCAAGCGCAGCGTCTATGATGCGCTCAGCCTATATTTGAATTTCATTAACCTATTTATGATGCTGCTGCGGTTAACGGGCAACCAGCGTAGCAACTGAAGTAAGTTGCCGCGGTGGGGTGCTCTTTGCCACCCCACCAGCGCAGCGCAAACGCCTCTCTGCACTGATCGTCTGTTGTCTTAGCTGCCCCGTCCTCTATGGTGCACATGTCTGTATCGGGACGGGTTTTGATGTCGCGCCCGGTGGGACGGGTGAGCGCATCACCTACAAGCGACTACCTAAATTCTTACGCTACCGTCTTCAGGAAGTCTGCCAGCTTCACCGCAGCAGCTGCTTTGTCGATCCTGTCTAGTGCGCCTAGCTCGGCGGCTAGGCGGTCCATCGCTGCCTCGTAGATCTGCCGCTCGGAGAAGCTCTGATCCGGCTGTCCGGCGTTGCGGTGCAGGTCACGCACCACTTCGGCGATAGCCAGCGGGTCGCCAGAGTTGATCTTGGCCTCGTATTCCTGTGCACGGCGGGACCACATGGTCCGCTTGATGCGGGCGCGCCCGCGCAGCACGGCCAGCGCTTCGTCGAACATCTTGCGCGTGGCAAGCTTGCGCAGCCCGGCGGTGCGGGCCTTTGCCACCGGCACCCGCAGAGTCATGCGGTTTTCTTCAAAGGTGATGTGTATCAGTTCCAGCTTGTGGCCAGCGATCTCCTCTGTTGCGATACGCTCCACCTTGCCCACGCCGTGCGTCGGATAGACCACGTGGTCGCCTTCCTCAAAAATCTCGGCCTTTGCCATGGCACGCGGCGGCGGCATCACGCGGCCACCTGGTGCTATTGTCTGGCTGCGGCCCAGCATGTGATGGCCAGGCGCAGAATCATTAGCGGCACGGCCGCGTAAACCAACGGCTGGCGCTTCTTCTTCCTCTTCCTCGTCCTCCTCAGGCTGTTCTTTCAGAGCCGGCACACGGTCGGCCAGTGCGATGGCGGCTGCGGCGGCTTCCTCGGCGGCCGAAGGCATCGGCTCGAAAGCGGCAGCAGGCTCGGCGAGCCCGGCTGCATCCTGCACGGGTGTCTCATCCGGCTCGACGACCAACGATTGGGGTGCTACGGCGACTTTCTTAGCGGCTGCGGACTTTGTCGGCACTTGGTTTTGCAACTCCTGTCTAGCTTGCATTGCCGCAAAAACCGTTCCCTAGAGGGAGAATGGTGCGTGCTACTATGCATGCGATGAACGGCGAAAAGCGCGAAAGCCGCGCCGTGGCAAAAGCCTTGACGATTGCGTGAACAGCGCTCGCCAGGACTGCGTGAACTCAGCATACCATAAATTCTCCGCCGCGTCAGGCAGGAAGTCACAACTCAAGCGGTTGTTTTCCAGGACACGATTTCCCACTGAAGAGCTCCCGCACTTTTGATCAAACCAAGTCGTTCGCCTCGATACCGTAAGGTTCTGATTAAGCCTGCATCCTTGTAACTCGCTTGCCACTGGCGCGTGAAAACCGTCTGGCAGTCTGAAACCACACGACGATGCAGGCCGTATGCCGGGTAATCACGCAAGGTCCGGCTGCACCCAAATGACCCCCCTCATCGCCCTCTCGACGTTGTCGCTCCTCGGCTACCACCTCACGTTCGACTCGGAGATGACCTCGCCATCCGACATGTCGCAGTTCATCAATACTTTCTCGAACGGCGACACGACCCTGTGGAATAACCACGAGTCGGAAAGTTACGTACCGTTCACCCTGGCAAGTCCTACTGCCGGCTCGCCCTATGTCTTCCAGAACGGCGCGCTGACACTGAATGCCACGCCGGTGCCAGCGAACGGCCAGCCTTACACGTCGGGCTTGCTGGAGACGTACGGGATACTTACGCAGAGCAGCGGGTATTTCGAGATACGGGCGGAGACGCCTGCGGCCCAAGGGTTCTGGCCGGCATTCTGGCTGCTGCCATCGGCTTATTACCCGGAGATCGACATCCTCGAGCAGCCCAACAACTCAGGCACAAACACGGAGTATTGGACCCACACGAGCACACCTACGGACAGCAGTGGTGGTTTTACGGACACAGGCGTGGACGTGACTCAGGGTTTCCACAGATACGGCTTCCTGTGGACGCCAAACTCCGTGCAGTACGTGTTCGACGGTACCCTGGTGGGCTCGCCGCACGTGCTGCCGCCCGCCATGGCTGGCCTTCAGATGTACATGATCGCAAATCTTGCCGTTGGTGGACAGGGAAGCTGGCCGGGCCAGCCGCCCGCCGGCGCCGCCTCCACCTTCACCATTGACTACATTCGCGCTTACTCCAACGATCCTACGGTGCCGGCCGTCAACCAGGAACCGATATCTTCACCTGACAACGCTTACACGATTCCCGTATTGACGCCGGCAACGCCGCCAGTGCCAGCAGTGATCGGCACCGGCCCTGACACGCTCGTGCTGGAGATGGCTGAGGATGCCTATGAGGGAGACGCACAGTTCTCAGTCACCATCGACGGGCGCTCGTACGGCGGCGTGTTGACCGCGCAGGCAAACCACGCCTTCGGCCAAAATCAGGCCTTTACGATCCATGGCAATTTCGGCCAGGTGAAGCACCAGATTGGGGTCGACTTCCTCAACGACTACTCCGATTCCGGTGGCGACAGAAACCTTTTCGTCACCGGCGCCTCGCTTAACGGGATGAAGCTCTTCGACGCCGTGCTCAACGAATATGGTGGCGGCACACAGGCATTCGGCTTCTCGGGCAAGCCGGTGCAGCCTGTGACGATCGGCACAGGCCCTGACGCGCTGGTCTTCAACTTGAGCGAGACCCCCAACACCGCGAATGCGCGTTTCACCATCGCCGTCGACGGGGTAGCGCAAGGCGTGGCACAGGTCGTCTCCGCCCTGCACGCTTACGGGCAGACGCAAGTATTCGCGGTAAATGGTAATTTTGGGCCCTCGGCCCACACCATCACGCTCGCTTTCATCACCGGTTCCATGCCGAATTCCACAACCGTGCCCGCGCAGCTTTTTGTCGATGCGCTGAGCTATGACGGCATCACCGTTCCAAACGCAGTGACGTCGTTCACCAAGGCTTGCAAATACACGATTCAAACGCCGGTGGCACAACCCGATACACTAACGTTGGGCCTGGCCGAGGATAGCTGGCAAGGCGACGCCAGCGCTGCAATCAGCATGGATGGCCAGGTTCTTGGCCAGGTAACGGTGACGGCAAACAACGCGCTTGGTGCGGCTCAGGTCGTCACCTACAGCGGTGCGTGGGGTGGCCCAAACACGCCACACGTTGTCCAGGTGAACTACCTGAACGATGCCTATTCCGGCCCTGGATCAGATAGAAACCTGCACGTACAAAGCATCGTGCTCGACGGCACCACCATAACCTCGCAGCCGCAACACATCATGCGCACCGGGCCTGTCAGTTTCAATTATCTAGTTTCCGCCACAGGTCCGGGTTGGGCAGTTGTCCCGACCGCGGCCACCAAGCCGAAAAGCTAGGCGCGGGAAGGCAGGTCCTGGAAAGCCGGTCGCCTTTCATATAGACCTTTGTCCCTGCGCACTGCCAGGCTCTGCTCGACTCTGGTAGACCCGGCTACGGGGTTCCTGGCTTGGCGGAAAACATCGCTTCCTTGCCCGGCTTATCCTTCCACGCGTCCGCATCGGCGGGCGCCTGGCCCTTGCGGGTGATGTTCGGCCAGCTTACGGAGAACACCCGGTTGCGCTCCGCCCACGGTGCAGCCTTATCGTCGCTGTCCGGCACGATCGCCTCGGCCGGGCATTCCGGCTCACACACACC
Organism: uncultured Acetobacteraceae bacterium; assembly: GCA_964244695.1. Classification (GTDB taxonomy): domain Bacteria; phylum Pseudomonadota; class Alphaproteobacteria; order Acetobacterales; family Acetobacteraceae; genus BOG-908. Next base: position 10,037 of record CAXTJZ010000044.1, on the reverse strand, counting down.
GCAATCGATGCATTCGTCAGGGTTGATGACGAGCATGTTCTCGCCGACATAGAAGCAGTCCACCGGACACACCTCCACGCAGTCCATGTATTTGCACTTGATGCAGTTCTCGGTGACCACATAGGTCATCGGCGTCTCCAGTTACGGCTGAGCGGTCGGCGCGATATGGCTTGGCAAGGCGTCAGGTGCAAGCGGCGGCATTTCAGGGCTGGTCTTCCGGCAACAGCCGATACAGCGTCCGTGCTTCAGGTGCGGAACCCCGGCGTTCCGTCAACCCCAACACCTCCACCACGCGCACACCGCGATAGAGCGGCAGCGTCAGCACGTCACCTACGCGCACCTTGGCGTGCGCCTTGTCCGTGGGCTGGCGGTTGATGCGCAGCAGGCCGCTCGCCGCCATATCCGCGCAGGCAGTGCGGGTGGAGGCGAAGCGGGCGCACCAGAGCCATTTGTCGAGGCGTTGGTGGAGCATCAGGAAGAAAGGAAGCAGTCCTTTTTTGAAAAAAAGGACCAGAAAACTTTTACTCCCTGTCGGCGGTCAGCCGGAGAGGTCCGCGACAGCGGAGTCAAAAGTTTTTTGCTTCTTTTTTTCAAAAAAGAAGGCCTTCCTTACCTTCGCAGCGCAGCCAAAGCCGCAAAAGGCGAGTCCGGCCTGCTGACCGGTGCCACCACCTCAACCACTTTACGCCGAGGCTGCGCGATCATAGGCGGTGGTGGCGGCCCATATACCTCCCGCGCCAGCGCAGGCGCCGGCAGGATGCGCAAGCCGAGCCCGCGCAGCACAGCCGGCAGCAGCTCCGCCCGCAGCCCAAGCCGGTGGCCGATCTCCTGCGGCACGGGTGCCGGGCGGCCGCGCGTCGAGAATGCGAGTTCGGCGGCCACGCGCTCGGCGATGTCCAGCCGAAGCAGGACCGGCCCTGCCTGCACCCAGCCCAGGAGGGCCAGGAAGGCGGCGTGGTTGGGCTCCGGCGGCGGGATCGAGACCAGGCCGGCAGCCGGGATCTCCGGGGTGGGCGCGCGGGCGTGTATGGCCCAGAGCTGGGCGCGCAGGGTGGCGGCGCGGGGTTTCAGCAGGTCAGGGACGTATAGCGCGAAGCGGCCCGCGCGTATGCCGGCCGCCTTCAGCCTGGCGCGGACGGCCGGCGCGATGTCATCGTCGGTGGCGCCCACCACTACGCCGGCGGCCTCGGTAAGGCGGTGCAGCGGGCCACGCAGCGCGGGATCCTGGCCAGCGCGGGCAGCGGCCGTGAACAGCGGCGCCAGGTCGCGCGCCATGCGGGCATCCGTCCAGGCCTGCAGGCGCTGGCGTATGCGCTCGCGCTGCGGGCCGTCGAGGAACTCGCTGTCGAGCACCTCGACGGCCGGCCTCGTCAGGGCGGCGCCTGGGCGCAGGCGGGCGACCGGCGCGTCGGCCCAGGTGATGACGTGGTCCGAATGCAGCACGAATGCGTCGTCGGCTGCCGCTTCCAGGATGCCGACGCGCCGCGGCATTTCCTCGCGCAGGGAGCGCCGGGCCGCGCGCAGCACCAGACGCTTCTCCGGCCCCTCGGCCACCGGGTCGGGCAGGAAGGCGAAACCGGCAATGTGGCCTACCGGGTGGCCTTCCACGACCACCTCCCCGCGGGCTGTCACTGCGGAGAGCAGATCCTCGCCGCCCTCCGCCTCCTCCAGCTTGCGCATCAGGTGCGCAGCCCGGCGGTCCACGAAACGCGCGGTCAGCCGCTCGTGCAGCACGTCGCTGAGCTTGTCCTCTATGTCGCGCGCGCGGGCCTGCCAGGTTGGCGCATCCGGCACCCAGTCGGCGCGCGCCGCTATGAAGGACCAGACGCGCACGCCGGACAGGCGGGCCATCAGCGTGTCGATGTCGCCCTCGGTGCCAGCCAACGCGTTGAACTGCTGGTTGAGCCAGTCCGCCGGCAGCGTCTGGGCGCGCGCGAGGTGGCCATAGATGCGCGCGCACAGGCGTACGTGGCTGTCGTCGGTGATCTTGCGGAAGTCCGGCACCTGGCAGGCCTCCCACAGCAGCCGGAGCTGACAGCGGCCCTGCGCCAGCCCGCGTATTTCGGGGTCGCGCGCGAGGGCGGAGAGGGTCTCCAGGTCGCTGGAATCATTGCCGCGCACCAGCCCCGGGATGGGCGCCGCCGCGGTCAGGCTCTCCAGCAGCCGGTCGATGTGGGTGAAGTCGAGCGTGCTGTTGCGCCAGAACAGCGACTCTATCGGGTCGAAGACGTGGGCTTCCACGGCTTGCACGATGTCCTCGGGTATGTCGGGGCAGCTGGCGGTGGTGCCGAACGTGCCATCGCGCATGCCGCGGCCGGCGCGCCCGCCGATCTGGGCCACCTCCGCCGCCGTCAGCCGGCGCGGGCGGTGGCCGTCGAATTTCTGCACGCCGGCGAAGGCCACGTGGTTTACGTCCATGTTGAGGCCCATGCCGATCGCGTCGGTGGCCACCAGGAAATCAACCTCGCGGTCCTGGTAGAGCGCCACCTGGGCGTTGCGGGTGCGCGGCGACAGCCGGCCCATTACCACCGCACAGCCGCCGCGGCGCCTGCGTATCAGCTCAGCGATGGCGTAGACCTCGGAGGCGCTGAAGGCCACGATGGCGCTGCGCGGCGGCAGCTTCACGAGCTTCATCGGCCCGGCATAGCTGAGCTGGGACAAACGCGGCCTGGTCTCCACCTCTGCCTGGGGCACCAGGCGCTGCAGCAGCGGGCGTATCGTCTCCGCCCCCAGGAACATCGTCTCCACCAGACCGCGCGCGTGCAGCAGCCGGTCGGTGAACACGTGGCCGCGGTCAGGATCGGCGCACAGCTGTATCTCGTCGACAGCCACGAACTCCACCCGGCGGTCCAGCGGCATGGCTTCCACCGTGCAGCTGAACCAGCGCGCCTCGGGCGGCACGATCTTCTCCTCGCCGGTGATCAGCGCCACGCTGCGCACGCCCTTGCCAGCCACCATGCGGTCGTAGTTCTCGCGCGCCAGCAGGCGCAGCGGGAAACCGATGATGCCTGAGCTGTGGCCCAGCATGCGGGTGATCGCTAGGTGGGTCTTGCCCGTGTTCGTCGGGCCCAGCACGGCGCGCACCCTCGGGGCGAACATGTCCTTGACGTCAACGGCCGGGCCGACTCGGTGGCGCGCTTCGGGCATATCTGGATGATTTGATGCGGGTTGGAGGAATGCAAGCAAGCAGGCAAGCAAGGCCTTCTTTTTTGAAAGAAAGAAGCAAAAAACTTTTGCTCCCTGGCGCCGAGGCTGGCTTGCGTGCAGGCGGTGATCCGCGTTTTTCAATCTGGAGTGAAGCTGAGTGACCGAACGCCTGCTGGACTGCTTCACCGACGACGGCGGCTTGCCTATCCACGGCGCCTCCCCGGGCGGCACGTTTGACGCCTACGCCACGGCCTGCGGCTTCACCGGCGCGGCAGGACAAATAGTTTTGCTGCCAGGCCCGTCCGGGCTGGCGGGCGCGCTGGTGGGACTGGGCGAAGCACCCGACCCCTATCTGTTCGGCGCCCTGCCCAGCGCCCTGCCCGCCGGCACCTGGCATCTGGCTGACGGCATACCGAACCACGCGGACGCGGTGCTGGGCTGGGCGATGGGCGCCTACCGCTACGACACGCTGAAACAGCCACGCACACGCCAATCACCCAAACTTGTGCTGCCAGGCGGCATGGCACGGACAGTGTCCGCCAGCCGCGCCATCTGGCTCGCGCGCGACCTGATAAACACGCCGGCAAACCTGCTCGGGCCAGCCTATCTCGCGGAAGTCGCAGCCCTGACGCTTCGTAAACTCGGAGCACACGTGAATGTGATCGAAGGTGTTGACGTGATGTCAGCGTTCCCGGCTTTGCACGCTGTGGGCGCAGGTTCACAGCGCCCGCCTTGTGTTTTACGCGCGTCCTGGTCGGCCCCGGGCACGCCGCCCGACGCTCCGCTGGTCTCGCTCTGCGGCAAAGGCGTCTGCTTCGACACGGGTGGCTACGACATCAAGCCGCCATCCGGCATGCTGCGCATGAAGAAGGACATGGGCGGTGCAGCAGTAGCTTTGGGCCTGGCTTGCATGATCGTTGAAGCCGCCTTGCCGGTTCGGCTGGAGCTGCGACTTGGCTGTGTGGAGAACATGATTTCCGGAGCCGCCATGCGGCCGGGCGACGTGCTGCGCACCCGCGCAGGCCTCGCCGTCGAGGTGGGCAACACCGATGCGGAAGGCAGGCTGGTGCTGTGCGACCTGCTGAGCGAAGCCTGCGAAGCGCGGCCGGATCTGCTACTCGACTTCGCAACGTTAACCGGCGCCGCGCGGGTGGCACTGGGGCCTGACCTGCCTGCCCTGTTCACAAATGATGACGCTCTGGCCAGCTTGTTTTCCGATAGCGGTCGTTCGGCACACGATCCCGTGTGGCGCCTTCCGCTCTGGAATGGTTACAATTCTTGGCTTGATAACGGCGCGGGCGATCTGAATAACGTTACGGAGAAGGCGCAGGCCGGTGCGATTGTAGCGGCATTGTTCCTTCAACGTTTCGTGTCCGTGGGAACGCGATGGGCCCATTTCGATGTTTATGCTTGGAACGACGCGGAGAGACCGGGACGGCCGGTGGGTGGAGAAGCCCAGACGATGCGGGCGGCGTTCGAAGGCATCTCAAGATTTTGCTACCAATCATGTGAGTAGCAGCGTCAGGAAGGTTGATTTTAGTTAAAGTTGAAGTTTCGCACACGAAATCCAAAGTCACCATACCGAGTCGATCTTAGAACTTTCTTTGCACCGCCGGCTTACAAAGTGGACGATCCGATTTAATCCTATCCCGGTAACGAAATCCCAGGTTCGCTCCCGAAACGATCAAAAACCTGGAACGAAAGGAACATACCATGGCTGCTTCTCAACAATCCGACCAGATGGTCGGCATCCTGCGTGATACCATCGTGGCGCTGGTTCGCCGTGACGGCCCGGATCTCTCCGCCCGCCAGCTTGGCGTGTTCCTGACCTGCTACCTGCAGGACGGCGCGCATACTGTTCGTGGCCTTGCGGCTGACCTCAACGTGTCCAAGCCCGCCATTACGCGCGCTCTGGACCGGCTCGGTGAGCTTGATCTCGCCCGCCGTAAGGTGGATCCGATGGACCGCCGCAGCGTGCTGGTGCAGCGCACCCTGAAAGGCGCCGCGTTCTTGAGGGACCTGCGCTCCATCATGAACGAGGCCACCACGCCTGCCCGCAAGTCGGCACCAGCCGGCGAAGAGCGTCGTAGCCGCACCAGCCACGGCTGAGAGACTGCCCCGGGCGTAAAAGCCCGGGGCGCCTCACCAGCGAAGGTGCCGGTTGCGTGCAAGTATGATGACCGCACACAACCACATGGCAGAGGGCGCGACCGTGCAGGCAAGCAGCCAGGGCCAGGCCTGTGGCACGGTGGCGAACCAGATGCCGCAGACGCCGCCCCAGACTGCCATCGCCCAGTAAATCAGCGTCACCGCCCAGGCCGGCACGCCGCACCGATGGGCAATCTGGTAGAGATGTCCTCGGTGCGCTTCGGTAATGCGCTCGCCCGCCAAGCCCCTGCGCAGCAGCGTGAACGCCACGTCGAACAGAATGGCGAACAGTATCATCGGCACGAGCAGAACGGACAGTGTTTGCGTCCCGAAGCGGGCCGACAATACACCCAGGACCGCCACAACAAAGCCGCAGAACTGGCTGCCCACATCGCCCATGAAGATTCGCGCACGCGGGTAGTTGTGGGGCAGGAAGCCGGCAATTCCCGCGGCCAGTACCAGTGCGGCAATCAGCACGAACAAGTCACCCTCGGACTGCGCGATACCAGCCAGGAAGAGACAGGCAATGGCCACGCAACCACTTGCGAGACCGTTCAGCCCGTCGATGAAGTTCACCGCATTGGTGGCATACACGATCCAGGCGGCCGTCAACGGCACGCCCGCCCAGCCAAGCGCCACCGCGCCGAAATAGGGCAAATGGACCAGGCGCAGCACTATCCCGCAGGCAATCGCGACCAAGGCGGCGGCCAGTTGCGCGCCCAGCTTCACGGTGAACGACCAGCTCCTGACATCATCCGTATAGGACACCGCAGCTATCCCGACCGCTGCGGCGATCAACCCGAGGAACGGCGCGTCCGGTATGCGGGAGCGACCTGCGCCTGCGTAGAGCAGGACCATGCCCGCCACGAAGGCCACGACTACGCCGACACCGCCGCCTTTCGGTGTGGGCTGCGCGTGGGAGCTTCTGGCGCCCGGGTGGTCTAGCGTGCCTACGCTGATCATGCGCCGCACGATGGCGGCGGAGAGAACGGCCAGAAGGCTTGCGAAGGCGAGGTAGAGTGTTGTTCTCATGGGCAAAAGAAAGAAAGGCCTTCTTTTTTGAAAAAAAGAAGCAAAAAACTTCTGACTCCGCTGTCGCGGACTCTGCGGAGGAGTCCGCGACAGCGGAGCGAAAGTTTTTTGGACCTTTTTTTTCAAAAAAGGACTGCTTTCTTTCTGCCTACTCCGCAGCCGCGGACGTCAAATAAAGCGTCACCTGCCCCAGCAGCTTGTTGTCGAAGGCGACACGCACCGGCACAGGCGGTACCCCCGGCAGCACCGCGGCAAACCAGGCTGTCCCGTGCCGCGGCTTGCGCAGCGCGTCCTCGTTCTCGTTGTTGACGAAGCCGCCGAGCTGGCGGCCGTCGAAGTCGCAGCGCAGCGCCTGGCCGTGGAAGCTGGACCGGCCGATCTGCGGCAGCATCTCCTCGCCGGTGGTGTGCACGGTCTGGGTGGCCAGGCGCCTGCCGTCGAAGGTGGTAGCCGAGCCGTCACAAGCGCCGGTCTGCGCCACGGCGTGTACCAGCATCGCCACCGCGCTTAGCGTGTCTATCGTGTGCTGCGTGTCCGACGGTGCGACCGCGCTGCGCTCGTGTTCCACCGGCGGCGTCAGCGCCTCGATGACGGGGTTGCCGTCCTGGTAGGTTATGCGGGTGACGCGCTTGACGCCGCGCAGGTTGCCGGTTCCTTCGAACAGCGCCGGCATCGCCTGGCTGCCCTGGAAGCTGCCACGCACCTGACTGTCGTTGTCACTGCGCACCATCCAGGCCGCCATCCCGGCGGTGTGGAACGTGACATGCGCGGTGTAGCCGGCGGGTGACAGGGCGATGCTGCCGGCGAGTTTCAGCACGGTGAAACCGTGCGAGTAGCCGGTGTATTCGACGCTGTAACCGCCAGTGGGTGAGCCCAGGCCAGCGCCGAGGGCGGTGGCCGGTGCCAGGGCAGCGGCCAGTACAAGTATCTTCCACATGCAAGCAGTGTGCGGGTTCCGTCCAGGCGGGGCAACCCGGTGGTCAGGATTAACGGTCCGGAAACCGGCAATACGTAACGTTAGCGCATCTAAATCTGGAGGCCGCCCATGTTCCCCCCCGCGCCCGCACCGTTCGCCGGCTCAGTGCCAGCCGGCTTCGCGGAAGATGACCGCCTGTCGCAGTTGCTGGACCGCTGTTTTGGCGCGATTGCTATCTTCGCCGGCGCCGGCGCCGGACTCGAGGCGGCGATGGTGGAACACATCTCGTCGCGGACGAGTCTCGGTGTTGGCTGCCTGGCGATGCTTCCGCCTGCGGCACTTGGCATCTGGGCGATCGGCCGTGCGGGCGCCTTGTCCAGCCTGAGTGTGGTCCGCCTGTATGACCGCGTGATGCACCACCTTCGCACACCGGCCGGCAGCCCGGCCGTGCGGGTCGCTTCCGAAAGCCCGATCGATGGCTTCGCCGGGCTTGTCTCCGGGACGGTCCGGAACCTCACACGCAGCCTTGCCGACCATGCCCGAACGCGGGACGCGGCGCAGGCCACGAACCAGGCCCTGCAAGCAGGGCGAGGCCAAGCCGGCCTGCTTGCGGCACATCTGCGCAGTGACGGCGCGGCAATGGCCGAGGCGGCCTCGGCCGTGATGGCCAGCTCCGTCAGGCTCGCCGAAAGTGCGGCGCGGACGAGCAGCGAGGCTGCTGCCACCGAGGATTCGGTGGCAAAAGTCGTCGATCGGGCAGTGGGCCTCGCCGGTTCCGTCCGTCACGTCACTGACCAGATAACCCGCATGAGAGACATTTCCGCCAACGCTGCGGATGCGGTCATGGGAGCGCAAGCCCATTTGGCAGGGCTGGATGCGCGCACGCGGGGGTTCGATTCGACCGCGAGCCAAGTCGGCCGCGCCCTGCAGATGGCCGGCGCATGCGGCCGGGAAGCCGGCGCGCAGGCCGCCGCCGGTGAACCTGTGTCAGTGGACCTGGCGGCAAACCTGCTGGAATTGGCGAGCTGCGCGGACGCGGCGCTGACGACGATGCAGGCGGTGATAACCGGCCTGCGAGTCGAGACCGCCGCCGCCGAGCGCCGCGTCGCCGAGCTGTCGGCCCTCATCCAGAGCCAGCATGAGCTGGGGGACGCACTGAGCCATGCCGTGGGACAGCAAGGTGAGGAAATCGCCCATGTGCTGGGGCTGGTCCAGGAGGCACACACGGGATTTGCCGCCTTGCGAGCCGGCGTGGACGCCATAAGCAGCCGCAACAATGCTCAGCTCGCCGACGCGGAAGCCTTGCGCGGCTCGATCGGCCGGCTGCCCGGCCATGCCGACACCATCGCCGGCATCTTGCGCGCTATTCCCGATTTCGCGCCGCCGCTGGAGTACTGACCGGAAACAAATTTTCGATTTTTTTTCGAAGGACTGCTTGCTTCGTTGGAGGCCGAAGGGAGGAAATAAACCCCCAAGCGCACCAAGAACACCAAGGACCCGAATGCTCCTGGACCATCTTTGCCGGTGCCTCTTCGGCCAGGGACGCACAGGGTTGGCCGAGGATTGACCGATTCCTCTTGGTGTTCTTGGTGGCTCACCCTTTCTTCTCTGCCCGTCCATCCGACAGCACGCCAGGAGGAAGGTCCGCGACAGCGGAGCAAAAGTTTTTTGCTTCTTTTTCTCAAAAAAGAAGGCCTTCCTTCACTTCCGCAACAGAAACGGGTCTGATACCCTGGTCTGAACCCGGAGCCCGTTCCGTGACCGACCTGACAAGCGGCCGCGTCAGCCGCCACATCATCAGCATGTCCGGCTTCATCGCCGCGGGCCTGGTGTTCCAGTCCGCCTACTTCATCGTGGACCTCTATTTCGTCTCCCGCCTGGGCAAGGATGCGGTTGCCGGCGTCGCTGCGGCCGGCACCTTCTTCTACCTGGCGCTCGCCGCGGCGCAGCTTATCGGCGTGGGCTGCCTTTCGCAGGTCTCGCAAGCTGTCGGCCGCCGAGACCACCCTTACGCGGACCTGGTCTTCAACCAGGCGCTCGTGCTCTCGCTCGCCATGTCGGTCCTCATGCTCGTGCTGGGCTACCTGTTTGCAGGCGCGATCAGCACGTGGCTGGCCGCGGACTCCAGCACCGCCGCGTTCGGCCGCTCCTACCTCTACGGGTTCCTGCCGTCGCTGGCCTGCGGCTTTCCGGGCGCCGCGCTGGGCTCCTCGCTGCGCGCCACAGGCGTGGTGCGGCCCACCATGCTGCTGCAAACCGGCTCCGTGCTGCTGAACGTGATCCTGGCGCCGGTGCTGATAGCCGGCTGGGCCACCGGCTATCCGTTGGGCGTATTCGGCGCCGGACTGGCAAGCTCCATCGCCTCGGTCATCGGCCTGGTCGTGCTCGTCACCATCCTGCCGCGCATACAGACGCAGTTACGCGCCCACCCCTCGGCCTGGGCGCCGCGCCTGCCCGTTTGGCTCAGCCTGGCCAAAGTGGGCGTGCCCGCCGCCGGCGAGTTCTTCCTGATGTTCATCTTCACGCTCGTCGTCTACTGGTCCATCCGGCGGTTCGGCCCGGCTGCACAGGCGGGCTACGGCATAGGCGCACGCATCATGCAGTCGCTGTTCCTGCCCGTGATGGCCATCTCCTTTGCAGCCGCCCCGATCGCCGGCCAGAATTTCGGCGCCGGCCTGCACGCGCGCGTGCGGCACACGTTCGTCACCTCGCTGCTGTATGTCACCGCGCTGATGCTCGGGCTGACACTGACCTGCCAGATCTGGCCAGACGCGCTGGCGCGCGTCTTCAGCAC
>CAXTJZ010000043.1:0-19771 GCA_964244695.1 uncultured Acetobacteraceae bacterium | reverse complement strand
CGCAACCTGGTCCAGCACGCCTACCGCACCTTCGGCAGCCCTCATTACGACCACTACGACTTCCTGTTTTCCGTCAGCGACGAGATGGGCTTCATCGGCCTGGAGCATCAGCGGAGCTGCGAGGTCGGCAGCGGCGAGGATTACTTCACCGCGCCAGCCAAATCCGCCCCCGGCCGTGACCTGCTGCCGCACGAATACACCCATTCCTGGAACGGCAAGTATCGCCGCCCGGCCGATCTGTGGTCGCCCGACGACCACACCGTCCCCGAGCAGACCGACCCGGTCTGGGTCTACGAGGGCCAGACCACCTACTGGGGCAAGGTCCTGGCCGCCCGCTCCGGCATACTCGACGCCGCCCAGGCCCGCGACCAGCTCGCTTTGGACGCCGCCGAAGAGGACGCCGCCACCCCAGGGCGCGCCTGGCGCAACCTGCAGGACACGACCGACGACCCGATCATTTCCTGGCCGAAGCCGGCGCACTGGCGCAGCTGGTCGCGCTTCGGCGACTACTACCCGGAAGGCGCCCTGGTCTGGCTGGATGCCGACACCCTCATCCGTGAGAAATCGGCCGGGCACAAATCGCTGGACGACTTCGCCCGCCTGTTCTTCGGCGTCGATAACGGCGACTGGACGACACACACCTACACTTTCGACGACGTGGTCCACGCGCTGAACCAGGTCCAGCCCTACGACTGGGCCAGCTTCCTGCGTGCGCGCCTCGACGGCCACGGCCCCGGTGCGCCGCTGGACGGCATCACCCGCGGCGGCTGGAAGCTGGCCTACACGGACACGCCGTCCACCATGCAAAAAGCCGCCGACGCCCGCAGGAAGGTCACCGACCTGACCTTCTCGCTCGGCCTGGCGCTGGGCTCCGACGGCACGATCCGGTCCGTCCTATGGGGCGGCCCGGCATTCCGCGCCGGCCTGGCGCCGGGCAACAAGCTGGAAGCGGTGGACGGCCTGGCGCTGGACGCGCCGGAGACCCTGACGGACGCGGTGACGGCTTCGCGCGGCGGTACGGCGCCGCTCGCGCTGCTGGTGCGCGACGGGGCTCGGTTCCGGACGGTTCAGGTTACATATCATGGTGGTTTGCGGTATCCCCATCTGGAGCGGGTTGCGGGGACGCCGGATCGGTTGGGCGATATCTTGACGGCAATTAAGTAAGCAAGGCCTTCTTTTTTGAAAAAAAGAAGCAAAAAACTTTTACTACTGACGCCTGCATTACCGTCCCGCTTGGTTCGGCAAACGCGCGCGCCGGCAGAGTCTGGGCGGGCCATCGTGCAAGCGCCGGAAGTAAAAGTTTTTTGGTTCTTTTTTTCAAAAAAGAACTGCTTCCTTACTTTCCCAGACACTCAAGCAAAGCCCCGACAATCCCCCCAGCACTAGCCTCCCAGGTAAACAAAGCAGCCCGCGCCAGACATGCAAGCCGCAGTCCAGTCCGGTCCCGCCGCCCCAGCAATTCCACCAGCGCGCGCCGCATATCGCTGGCCGAAAGCGGGTCGAAATACGTGCAGCAATCGCCGCCCACTTCGGGAATGCTGCTGCTCCAGGACGCAGCGCACGGCGTGCCGGCGGAGAGGCTTTCCAGCACAGGCAGGCCAAAACCCTCGAACAGCGACGGATAAAGTGTTGCCGCGGCGCCCGCGAGCAGGCGATACTTTGTAGAGTCGTCCACGAAGCCGGTGAAAAGTATCCGGCCGGCGGCGCGTGCAGGTTCAAGGTTGGCCGGCAGTGCGTGCTGTTCTTCCAGCCAGCCCATCTTGCCGGTGAACACGAAGCGGTGGCCGTCCAGCAGCGCCGGATCGGCGGCAAGCATGTCGAACACGAGCATGACGTTCTTGCGCGGTTCGCGCGTGCCCAGGATCAGCACGTAAGGTTCGGCGCCTGCCGGCCCGCGCTGGTTGGCAGCCTCCACGGCGAAGCCTTCCGGCCAGGTGACTCCGTTATGGGCCACGATCAGCCGGGCCGGATCGACTCCGAGATAGGCCACGAGGTCGTCGGCCGAGGCTTGCGAGACGGCGGCCACCACGTCGTCGGAATCGATGTCGGCCATCATCGCTTCCATGTGGTGGTCCACGTTTCCCTTGATGTGGAAGTAGGGCAGCACGAGCGTGGAGAGGTCATGAAACACGCTGCATTCCACGCTGAAGGCCCGGCGTATGGGTTTTACCGAGGGGAACACGCCAAGCGTCGGTCCTGCGGCTTGTTGCAGGATCGGCAGAGTTGCGACGCGGGCGCGGCCCGTCTGCTGTGCCCGCAGCAGGAACAACCCGCTCCTGCGGCGCAGGGCGTCGGCAACCACGTCCTGGCTGATGATCGCATCGCCCAGGAAGAAATGCAGCCGTGCCGCCAGGTGGGCCAGCATAGCGCCAGCCAGGCCGGCCGCCACGATAGGTATGCCCGTCCACTGCTCCTCCAGCAGCGGCGAGACGTCGAAATACACTTGCGCGTCAGCCGCCTGCAACCGGGCGGCCGCATCTTCCATGGTGGCAGCTGTCATGCGGCTTTTCTGCGCCGGCGCGCGGGTCTGGGCGCCTGCATCGGGTCGGGCGGGGTCAGCTTATGGTGTTCTTCTGTCAGACGAAGCAGCTCCGGCAGCCGGCGCAAGGAAGGCAATCGAGCCTGGAAGATCAACGCGCCACAGCGTGTCTCCGCTTCCACACGCAAAGCCTCGTCCGCCGCAAGACGGAGCGCGCTCGCGTGCCCGTCGCCGATGACCAGTGCGGTGATTCCGTTGGCAGCCAGCCGGCCGATCGTCCACCAATGCTCCGGATCGTTGCCGTCCACCCACGCAACACGGGACAGGCGGCGCAAGGCGGCCGCGCTCTCCTGCGACCGCACACGCGCCAGGAACATCCTCCGCAGGCCTGCTGTTCCGGCAGCCTCCTCTATCCGCGCTATGACATCACGGATGATTCCAGTCTGGCCGATGTAGTTGAAAGGCAGCAAAATCAGGCGCGGCGGCGCCGCCCCAGGCATGGCCAGGCTGGCCAGCCGGGTGAGCAGTTCAGGCAGGATGCTGCCGGGATGGTCCATGTTCCACGGCACCAGGACAGAGGGCGTGTCGTCGGGCGGACAGGACTCCGCGTCACGCACGTGCCCTGCCGCCCAGGCGTCCGACTGGAAGCCGTCGAGACACACCGCCTCCAGTCCAACGGTATCGACCGTGCCACATGGCAAATCGGCGCTTACTAGATCTTGCGGCAGGTCCAGGACGGTCAGGCTGCCGCCGCCGGTCCGCGCCGGCGATACGGCCTCCGACGTGAGCCGGTAGGCGCGCTGCATGCTGGCAGGCAGGACCAGGCCGCTGGCGAACGGGTGGTGGCTCGCCGTCAGCAACGGCGCGCCCTGGCACTCGGCCAGAACGGCCGCGTTGCGCACGCCCTTCAGCACACGTGCGGACCGAACTCCGCCAAAGCGCAGGTGTACATGGTCGCTGTCACCAGGGCCGCCAGCACTTGCAAGGGCACGCCCGAGGCTGGCAACGCCGGCAAACATCTCCGGAAATGGGGCAAACATCAGCCGTCCTCCAGCGCCGGATGCGGCGGCCGAAGCCGCAAAGGCGAGCAACTGCGATTCGCTTCCGAGCAGCACCTGCGGCAGCGCCATGCCGGCCGCCGGTTGCAACGCGGCGGTATGGCGGCGCAGCGGCCCCGGACAGCTCATCACAACCAGGGGCGCGTCCGCCCAGTCGCCCAGCATCTGCAATCGACAGCCTCCCCTCTCGCGCTTGGGCCAGTATGCGCGTGGGCCGGTTATGCGCTAGGGGAGCAACAACAAGGTCGGGTAAGGCAAGGCAAGCAGTCCTTTTTTGAAAAAAAGGACCAAAAAACTTTCGTAACCTCGCATCTGCAACAGCCGGATGCATCCTGGTTAATCGAGGTAGCCGAGCCTGCGCAGGAGCCAAAGTTTTTTGCTTCTTTTTTTCAAAAAAGAAGGCCTTTCTTTCTCCACAAATCCAACGGCACGGAGTCCGCAAGCTGATCCAAGGCAAGATCGACACCCTCACCCCAGGCGGAATATTCCTGGGCTGGGTGCGCGACACCGAACGTCCGCACGCCTGCCACGTGCAGGTGACCTACGCAGGCGAGAAAGTGGCCGAAGCCATGGCCGGCCTGTTCCGTGCTGACGTGCTGCGCGGTGGCTACGGCCATGGCCATCATGGTTTCGCGGCCAGGCTGCTTCGACCGCTGCCGCCCGGGCTGGCGATGGTCTTGATGCAACTGCCCGGACTTGGTGCCGCGCCGATGCAAGTGGACGTGCCCGAGCTGGACGCGCCGCAATTGGAACGCGTAGAGGACATCCTGCACCAGCCGCCAGGCTGGCACGTGGCCGATGTGGCCGGCTATCCCGCCTGCCTTTACCCGGAGGCGAACTGCGCCAAGCTAGGACCGGCAGGCTTTACCGATGCAGTGTTCCGCTTCGTCTTCGGCCGCTGGCCGAGCAAAGCGGAGGGCCGCATGAACGCAGAAAGCCTCGCCGCCGGACGCATCACGCCCCGCGGGCTGCTGCTGGAATGCCTCGCCTCCCGCGAGCGGGCGGACATGCAGCCGGAGCTGCCCGGTCCGTTCGACCCGATGTTCCCCTTCACCCTGGCTGCGTATCGGCCGGCGACCCAGGCCGCCGCGTGATGACGATCGCCGACCGGCTCGTGGCCGAACTGATGCTCGTGTCCGTGCTGGTGACGGGCGACGGCGCTGAGGCACTGGCTGGCGAGCTGTCCGCGGCGGGCGCGGCGGCGGAGCTTCTGGCCGATGGGGAGCCGCCGCAGGGCTTCGACCTGGCGATATTGCTGGCAGCACCTGGTGCGGCCGACGCGCCGGCCACACGCCTCCTCGTCGAGGCACTCGCGCGCGCCAGCGACCGGCTGCTGCTGGCGCCGACGCCGCTGGGCGGTGCCGCAGACGGCGCAGCCCCTGCCTTGCCCGAGTTGCCGCTATGGTTCGAGCTGTTCGCCGAGCTCGGCTACCAGCCGGTTGTGGAGTTCGACGCCCGCTTCGTCTCCGCCGGAGCCTTCCTGGTGGACCGGGCGGCTACGGCGGCGGAAGGCGACCTAGCCGCGTTCACCGACCGTCTGCAGCTTGGTGCAGAGTCAGCTTCCACGCAGCGCGAGGCGGTAGCGGACGCGGAACGCTCCGTGCGGACGGAACTGAGTGCCGCACGCGCCGCCCTTGCCGCACGGGAGGCGGAGCTGGACATGCTGCGCGCCGCGGCATTGCGACACGAGAAAGAGCTGTCGCTGGCCGCCACGCGGGCGGCGCGGCTGGCCGAAGCCGTGCAGGCGGCCGAGGCGAGCCTGCGAGAGATGGAGGCGCGCAACACCGGCTGGGACGGGCTGCGCAGCTGGGTAAGGCTGGATATGGCCGCAGCGAGCCGCAGCACGCTGGCAGCCCTGGCACGCGACCTGCCAGCGCTGAACGCGTTGCGCGCGTCTGACCTGCCCGCCGTCAGCCTGCCCGAGCCGCCACGCCGCAGGCTGCTCGCCCGTCTGTCCCGCCGGCGTGCCGCGCAGAC
This sequence comes from uncultured Acetobacteraceae bacterium, assembly GCA_964244695.1. Taxonomy (GTDB): domain Bacteria; phylum Pseudomonadota; class Alphaproteobacteria; order Acetobacterales; family Acetobacteraceae; genus BOG-908. Next base: position 14,257 of record CAXTJZ010000043.1, on the reverse strand, counting down.
GATGCCGCGGCTGCTGGAAGATGCGGCGCTGGTCAGGAGCAGTCCGCTGTTCGACGCGGCATGGTACATCGCCTCCAACCCGGCGCTGTCCGAGGGTGTGGCGCTGGATCCGGTGTTTCATTACCTGCTCGTAGGCGGTCCGCGCGGCGCCGACCCCGGGCCGTGGTTCGACACGGCGGCCTACCTGCAAAGCCATCCGGGATTTACGGGCGTGCCCTTGGTGGAGGCCGTGCGGAACGGCGAGGTGGATGGTGCGGTCCGCGCATAGGTTTGCAGGCCTCGCGATGCTTGCATGGACAGGCTGTCTGGCGGCCTGTGTGCCCACGGCGCGCGACCTGCCGCCCGCCCCACTCGCCGCGTCGCCGCAGCCCTACCTCGTGCAAGTGGGCGATGTGCTGGGAGTAAGGCTCTACACCGCGCCTGAATTGGACGAGGATGTCACCGTGCGGCCGGACGGAAGGCTGGGCACCACGCTGGCGCAATCCGTGCAGGCGGCCGGGCGCACGCCCGACGAGATCGCGGCCGAACTACGCGGCGTATACGCCACGGAACTGAAGGACCCGCGGCTGACAGTGGAGGTGAAGACCGCCTCGCCCGCCCGGGTTTACGTGGCGGGTGACGTGGTCTCGCCAGGCGAGTTCATGACGCAAGGGCCTACGCTGACGCTGCTGCAGGCGGTGGCGCGCGCCGGCGGCCTGCGCACCACGGGCGATGACAGCCACGTGTTCATCGTGCGCCACGAGGCGGGCAACCGACCTATGGTGCTGGCGACCGATTACCGTGCGGCGATGACCGGGACAGATCCGGCGGCCGACGTGATGCTGGCGCCGTTTGATGTGGTGTATGTGCCGCGGACCGGGATTGCGCAGATCTACGTCTGGTTCAACCAGCATTTTCAGCAGTTTGTGCCGGTCAACTGGGGGTTTAGTTACAACGTGAATCCGGTGGTCAATAATCAGAAGCAGTAAGGAAGGCCTTCTTTTTTGAAAAAAAAGAAGCAAAAAACTTCTGCTCCTGCTGGCTGCATCAAATTACGCACTGGTAGGCCAACGCGCACGCTTGCCGAACCTCAGTAGTCGTGCGAGTGCGAGAATAAAAAGCTTCTTTAGTTTTTTCCAAAAAGGAAGGCTTTGTTTTCCTTACGCCGATTTAGCCTGAGGCCGCTGCGCAGGAGGCGCAGGCTTCAACGAAGGTGCGAGAACAAATCCCACTTCGCCGCTGATACGCTCCGCGGCCTGGCTGATGTAGCCACGGAAATGGCTCCACTCAGGGCTGTCGAAGCTTCGTATGTCATAGCTGCGCTGCGCCTGGGCGGTGACGCGGAATTCCGCAAACTCTTCCCCAGGTACGGGGGCCGGCGGACTGTTGAGCGTTGCCAGCTTGTCGTCCTTGCTCACCCACATCTCGCGTATGGCTTGCGCTATGCGCTGCACGCGCTCCATACCGTCTTCGAAACTCGGCATACGTTCATAAGCGTTGTCGAGCGGGTTCCAGACGTCGAACACGTAGTCGGCAGGCGGGGTCTGAGCCTCGAAGTGGGTGATCCGCAAGGAAGGCTGGGACACGATGGCTGCTCCTGAGGCGAATCGGCGCCTTACTGGAGCGCGGTTCAGCGTCCGATCGTTCGAAACACCAGCGCGCTCCTGCCTGAAACGGTATGGCGGCGGGAGGCGGGCTTATGGCAGGCGGCTACCCACGCTGGCAAGACGAATTAGTGTATGCAACTGGGCTTTCCGCTGCAAACAGGCAAACATGCTACGCTCGTCCGCAGCGAGAGAGGGCTTCATGAACACCCGAGTCGATCATGGCGAGCACTGAGCGCATTGTCTTCCTACCCTATACAAGGGGCAAGCGCGGCGCCTTGAAGCCAGGCGTGCCGGTTCCTTGCCGCAGCGCCGCGGAAGGGGAAAGGCGGGCGGAAAAGGCGATGGCCTCCGGTTCGGCCATAGGCGGCCATGTAGTGCGCATGGTGGCCGATGAGGAGGCGGGCGACTACGGCGAGCCGGAGTATCTCGCCGCGTTCGGCATAGTGCCGGAGCCCGCGTAGTCCCTGTCGCGCTCTGCAGGACAGAACGCCGACGGGGAGCAAAAGTCTTTTGCTTCTTTTCTTCAGAAAAGAAGGCCTTCCTTACTTCACCCTTTCAAAGCATCCTTTACGGCCTTCGCCGGCGCAAACGTAAGCTTCCGCGCCGCGGCGATTTCGATGGTGGCGCCAGTGGACGGGTTGCGCCCTTGACGGGCCGGCGTGTCCTTCACCTTGAACTGGCCGAAGCCCGACAGCGCCACCGTATCGCCGCCTTTCGCGGCCGAAGTGATGGCGGACGTCACCGCGTCAATCGCGCGACGGGCCTGGGCCTTTTCGATGCCGGCGGTGGTGGCCACGTGTTCGATCAGGTCGGATGTATTCATACTGGTCGTTTCCCCAAGAAAGACGGCGACAAGAAGCATGCACGCCGAGTCCTGTCACGCCTGCGTTTGCCGACCACATGGCGCGGTGGCACACAGGCGGACAAGAATGCCAAAGGAGGCGACCTGATGGACAGCATGATGCCGGTGGCGGCCCCTGCCCCGTTCACGCTCAGCGAAGACCAGCGCGCCATCGTGGAAATGGCACGCGGCTTTGCCGACACGCATCTGGCGCCGCACGCGCTGCGCTGGGACGCGGAGAAGCACTTTCCGGTCGATGTGATACGCCAGACCGCAGCTTTGGGCATGGCCGGCATCTATGTGGGCGAGCAGCATGGCGGGACCGGGCTGGGGCGGCTGGATGCCGCGCTGATCTTCGAGGCGCTGAGCACCGGCTGCCCGGCTGTCGCGGCCTATATCAGCATACACAACATGGTCACCTGGATGATCGACCGGTTTGCCGACGCAGCGCAGCGCGCGGCCTGGGTGCCCGCCCTGTGCCGCATGGAGCAGCTCGGTGCGTATTGCCTGACGGAGCCCGGCTCCGGTTCGGATGCTGTGGCGCTGACCACAAAGGCGCGGCTGGACGGCAGCGACTATGTGCTGGACGGGGTGAAGCAGTTCATCTCCGGTGCCGGCGTGGCCGACATCTACCTGGTGATGGCGCGCACCGGTGGACCGGGTGCAGCAGGTGTGAGCGCCTTTCTGGTGGAACTGGGCACGAAGGGGCTCAGCTTCGGCGCCAACGAACGCAAGATGGGCTGGAACGCCCAGCCGACCCGTCAGGTGATCCTGGAGGGCGTGCGCGTGCCGGCGTCCCACCGTTTGGGCGAGGAGGGCAGCGGCTTCAAGATGGCGATGGCGGGGCTCGATGGCGGCCGGCTGAACATTGCCGCTTGTTCGTTGGGCGGGGCGCAGTCGGCATTGGAGAAGACGCTGGCTTACATGGCGGAGCGGCGTGCGTTCGGCCAGAAGCTGGCCGACTTTCAGGCGTTGCAGTTCCGGCTAGCCGACATGAGCACTGAGCTGGAAGCGGCACGCAGCATATTGTGGCGCGCGGCCGGTGCGCTGGATGCCAAGGCCGCGAACGCCGGCATGCTTTGCGCGAGTGCGAAAAGGTTTGTCACGGACGCAGGCTTCAACGTTGCCAACCAGGCGCTGCAGCTGCATGGCGGCTACGGCTATCTGGCGGAGTACGGCGTGGAGAAGATCGTGCGCGACTTGCGTGTGCACCAGATACTGGAAGGAACGAACGAGATCATGCGGGTGATCGTCTCGCGCGCGCTGCTGAAGTCGGCAGGCATTGCCTGAACATGGCGGACGTCGAAACGCGGGTTGAGGGACATGCCGGCCGGATCACGCTAAACCGGCCGCAGGCGCTGAACGCATTGACCCAGCCCATGTGCGAGGCGATCGATGCGGCGCTCGTGAGTTGGGCCGAAGATCCGGCGGTGGCGCTCGTCATCATCGATGGCGCGGGCGGGCGGGCGCTTTGCGCCGGCGGTGACATAAGGCTGCTATACGAGGCGGCGCGCACCGGTGACCTGGCGGTGCCGGCGGCGTTTTTCGGCGCGGAATACCGGATGAACGCGCGCATCGCCGCGTTCCCCAAGCCCTACGTGGCCTTTATGGACGGCGTGGTGATGGGCGGCGGCGTCGGCGTGTCCGCCCACGGGAACTACCGCGTGGTGACCGAGCGCACCCTGCTCGCCATGCCGGAGACCGGCATCGGCCTGTTTCCCGATGTGGGCGCCACCTGGCTGCTGAGCCGGAAGCTGCCTTTCGGGCTGCATCTGGCGCTGACCGGCGCCAGAATCGGCGCCGCCGATGCGATCCTGGCTGGCCTTGCCGACTACTACGTCTCGTCGGCCGCCCTGCCCGGCCTGACCGCCCGGCTCGGCGCCTGCGAGACAAAGGCGGCCGTCGTGGCGTGCCTGGATGAGGCTGCCGAACCGCCGCCGCCGGCAGCCGTGGGCACGGATCGCGCCTGGATGGACGACTGCTACCGCCATTCCACAGTAGAGCTGATATTGGCGGCAATGCACGCCAGCGAGCACCCTTCTGCCCGGCAAGCAGCCGCGGAGATCGCCGGCAAATCGCCCTCCTCGCTGAAGGTCACCTTGCGTGCGTTGCGGGAAGCCGAAGGCATGACCGACCTGGACCAGGCGTTGGCGCAGGAACTCGTGCTTGCCGTCTCCTGCATGCGCAGCCACGATTTTGTCGAGGGCGTGCGCGCCGCGGTGATCGACAAGGACCGGGCACCGCGTTGGGATCCGCCGACCTTGGAAGGTGTGAGCGAGGCGCTGGTGGATTCATATTTCGGGCAGTAGCAAGCGGCTGTTTTTGAAAAAGACAAAAAACTTTTTCTTCCTGCGCCCGCACGGTCAATTTCAGAACAAATCAGCGCCCGGCAGCAGCGTAGGACAAAAGTTTTTTGCTTCTTTTTTTCAAAAAAGAAGGCCTTACTTCCTTCCTGAAGGCCAAGCCATGATCCTGACAAACACGGACAAACGCGGCGTAACAACGCTGACGCTCAACAATCCAACCAAACACAATGCGTTTGACGACACGCTCATAAAGAGCCTCACCAAAACACTAGAGCAGACAGGCAACGACGCAGGCACACGCGTCCTTGTCCTGGCCAGCACGGGCCGCAGCTTCTCCGCTGGCGCGGATCTCGGCTGGATGCAGCGCATGGCCAGCTACACCGAGGCCGAGAACATCGCCGACGCGGCCGGCCTCGCCCAGCTCATGCGCACGCTCGATCGGCTTCCGAAACCGACTCTCGCCGTGGTGCAAGGCAACGCCTATGGCGGCGGCGTCGGCCTGGTGGCGTGCTGTGACGTCGTGCTGGCCGCCGACACTGCAAAGTTCTGCCTCAGCGAAGTCAAGCTCGGCCTGATCCCCGCCGCCATCAGCCCCTACGTCACCAACGCCATCGGTGCGCGCCAGGCCAGGCGCTACTTTACCACCGCGGAGGTGTTCACCGCGCAACGTGCCCAGCAGATCGGCCTGGTACATGAGGTGGCGCCACAGGAAGGACTTGAAGCGGCACGCGACGGACTGATCTCTGCCCTGCTCGCCGGCTCGCCACAGGCGCAGGCAGAGGCCAAGTCTCTGGTATTCCTTTGCGAGGGGCGCCAGGTGGATGACGCGCTGACAGCGGAGACGGGGCGCAGGATCGCCGCGCAGCGGGCCACGCCGCACGGCCGCGAGGGTGTTACCGCCTTTCTCGAACGCCGCCCGCCCGCCTGGGCGGCTGCACAGGACGACACATGACCCCCGAGCCCGCGCCCCGCCCGTCCCCAAGCTCGCTCCGACTGCTCCTGCCGTTCGTGCGGCCGTATCGCTGGCACGTGGCCGGCGCCAGCCTCTCCTTGCTGGTCGCGGCCGGCCTGGTCCTGGGTATCGGCCAAGGCCTACGCCACCTCATCGACAGTGGCTTCGGCCATCACAGCCCCGCCGCGCTCAACATGGCGGCGATCGGCATGTTCGCCGTCGTGGCCGCCCTTGCCGTTGCCACCTATGCGAGATTCTCGCTTATCTCCTGGCTTGGCGAGCGGGTGGGCGCCGATCTTCGCCGCGCGCTTTACAACCACGTCATATCCCTCTCGCCCGGCTATTTCGAGACGGCGCGCACCGGTGACATCCTCTCGCGGATGACGGCCGACATAAGCGTGCTGCAGGCGCTGGTGGGCTCGGCGATTTCCATGTGGGTACGCAACCTGCTGATGGCGATCGGCGCACTGGCCTTGCTGGTCGCCACCAGCGCCAAGCTCGCCGGAATCGTGGTGCTTGTCGTTCCCCTCGTCGTCGTGCCGCTTATCGTGTTCGGCCGGCGCGAGAAGAAGCTTTCGCGCCTGGCGCAGGACCGCATAGGCGATTTGGGCGCCTACGCCGAAGAGACGCTGACCGCGCTGCCCACCGTCCAGGCCTTCACCCACGAGCCGGTGGACCGCCGGCTGTTTGCCGACCGGATCGAGCAATCCGTTACAGCCGCCGTCCGGCGCATACGCACCCGCGCACTGCTGATACTCGTCGTCATCCTGCTCGGTTTCGGGGCCATCACTTTCAGCCTCTGGGTGGGCGGGCAGGACGTGATCGCCGGCCGGATGACGGGCGGCGACCTTGCCGCCTTCGTGTTCTACGCCGTCATGCTGGCAGGCGCCGGCGGCACGCTGTCTGAACTGTGGGGCGAGATGCAGCGCGCGGCGGGCGCCGCCGACCGGCTGACGGACCTGTTGGCCGAACGCCCGGCCATCGCAGCGCCCGCCTATCCGCAGCGCTTTCCCGAAGCCTCGCTCGGCACGGTGGCGTTCGACCAGGTGACGTTCCGCTATCCTTCCCGCCCGGAAGCGCCTGCGCTGGAGACGCTGAGCTTTACCGTGCAGCCAGGCGAGACCGTGGCGCTGGTCGGGCCTTCAGGCGCCGGCAAGACCACGATATTCCAGCTTCTGCTGCGCTTCTACGAGACGCAGTCCGGCACGATACGCGTGGACGGTGTGGACGTGCGCAACGCCGACCCCGCCGCCTTGCGCGCCCGCATTGCAGTGGTCCCGCAAGACCCCGTCATCTTCAGCGCGAACGCCTGGGAGAACATACGCTACGGCCGCCCTGACGCTTCGGACGCCGAAGTCCGCGCAGCAGTCAGCGCGGCGGCTGCCGATTTCCTGCACGATCTGCCGGAGGGGCTGGACACGTTCCTCGGCGAGAAAGGCGTGCGGCTGTCAGGCGGCCAGCGTCAGCGCGTGGCGATTGCGCGCGCAATCTTGCGGCGCGCGCCCATATTGCTGTTGGACGAGGCGACCAGTGCCCTGGACGCCGAAAGCGAGGCCGCCGTGCAGCATGCGCTGACCGTGCTGGCGCATGGCTGCACCACCCTCGTCGTCGCCCACCGGCTCGCCACCATACGCCGGGCAGACCGCATCATCGTAATTGAACGCGGGCGCGTTGTGGCGCAAGGCACGCATGACACGCTGGTGCGCGAGGCTGGCCTGTATGCCAGGCTGGCTGACCTGCAATTCAGCCTGACGTAGGGCTTTCGTCCTTGCGCCCAAGCGCGGAACCGAGTGAAAGCACCGGGCTGATTTGGGAGACAGACACATGGACGGACGTATCGCCGCAAGGCTGGCGGAACTCGGCCTGACATTGCCGGCAGCGCAACCGCCGGTCGCGACCTACGTCCCATACGTCATCACCGGCAACATCGTCGTCGTGTCCGGCCAGCTTCCCATGGTCTCTGGCAAGCTCGGCTGGACGGGCAAGCTGGGCGGCACAGTGAGCGACGCGGACGGCGTGGCCGCCGCGCGCCAATGCCTTCTCAACGTGCTCGCGCATCTGTCCAGCGCTTGCGATGGCGACCTGGACCGTGTGGCACGCGTCGTGCGGCTAGGCGGTTTCATCGCCTGTTCGAGCGATTTCACCCGGCATCCGTCGGTGATGAACGGCGCTTCGGACCTGGCTGTCGAGATTTTCGGCGATGCCGGCCGTCATGCGCGTGCAACCGTCGGCGTGCCGTCTCTGCCTTTGGACGCGCCTGTGGAGATCGAAGGGCTGTTTGAAATCGACTAGTAGGTAGCAAGCAAGCAGTCCTTTTTGAAAAAAAGGACCAAAAAACTTTTACTACCCCGCATCTGCGGCGGCCGGGTGTGTCCTGATGAACCGAGGCTGCGGAGCATCGGCGTAGTAAAAGTTCTTTTAGAAGGCCTTCCTTACTTTCTCCCAAGGAGCCCGCGTGAAACACACCTTGCTTGCCTGCGCAGCAACACTGGCAATAACCCTTGCAGCCAGAGCCGCACCTCTGGCCGCACCGCCACCGCTCGCCAGCGAGAGTCCTGCTACCTTCACGCCGCGTATAGACATGTTCGACTACACCAAGCGAGTCGTGATGATCCCGATGCGGGACGGCGTAAAGCTGCACACCGTCATCATCATTCCGCGCAGCGCGGCGCACGCGCCGATACTGCTGACACGCACGCCATACGGCGCCGACGACCGGTTCGGCGACTTGAGCAGCGCGCATCTGACTGCGGTGATGGGCGACCATGACGTGGCCGACGAACTCGTCGAGCACGACAACTATATACGCGTGGTGCAGGACGTGCGTGGCAAGCACGGCTCGGAAGGCGACTACGTGATGACGCGTCCGTTGCGCGGCCCGCTCAACAACACGCAGGTTGATCATTCGACGGACACTTGGGACACGATCGACTGGCTGGTGAAGAACACACCCGAGAGCAACGGCCGCGTTGGCATACTCGGCATTTCGTATGACGGTTTTACGTCTCTCATGGCGCTGTTCCATCCGCATCCGGCGTTGCGCGCTGCCGTGCCGATCAACGCCATGGTGGATGGCTGGCGTGGCGACGACTGGTTTCACAACGGCGCGTTCCGCCAGGACAGCCTGGTGTATGTGCATGACCAGGAGGCCACGCGCGAAAGCAGCCTGAAATGGTGGACGGATTTCTACGACGATTATGACACCTGGCTGTCGGCGGGATCGGCAGGCGACATGGCCAAGCTGCACGGATTGGAGCAGACCGGCTTTGCCGCCAAGCTGATGTTCCACCCGGCCTATGACGCGTTCTGGCAAGGCCAGGCGATCGACAAGCTGCTCGCCAAGCAGGGGCTGTCCGTGCCGACGATGCTGGTGCATGCGCTGTGGGACCAGGAGGACATCTACGGCAACATCGCCGTCTGGAACGCGGTGAAGCCGGGCGACACGAACAACAACCTGTTCCTTGTCATCGGACCCTGGTTCCACCACCAGGAACGGCTGGACGGATCGGCCGTCGGCAACATACCCTTCGGCATCGACCCGGCGGCGAATTTCCGCGCGACCCCGCAGCAGCCGAATCTGGACCCCTTCCTGAAGGACGATACTCCGCCACTTGGCCTGGCGACCGTGAACGCCTTCGAGACAGGTGCTAACGCATGGCACGGCCTGAAAGCGTGGCCGTCCGGCTGCGATGACGGTTGCCGCATCGAACACACATTGATGTATCTGCAACCCGGCTTCAAGCTGGCCGCCACGCCGCCACCTGCCTCCTTGAAGGGGTTCGACAGCTACATCTCCGATCCGTCACGCCCCGCGCCGTATCTGCCGCGTCCGGTGCATATAGAGGGCGATGAAGGTGAGCACAGTTGGCAGACCTGGTTGACCAGCGACCAGCGCGACCCGGCCAGCCGCACGGACGTGTTGAGCTATAGCACGCCACCGCTCACGGCGCCGTTGAAGATTGCTGGCCAGCCGGTGGCCAACCTGCAAGCTTCCACCACCGGCACGGACGGCGATTTTATCGTCAAGCTGATCGACGTCTATCCTGACCAGGACGGGCGCGATGCAAAACTCGGCGGCTACCAGCTGATGGTGTCGGCGGACATTATGCGTGCCAGGTATCGTAACGACCCTGCCAAGCCGGAAGCCATGCCGTCCGACCAGAAGCAACTCATCAAGTTCACGCTGCCGACGGCGAACCATGTCTTCCTGCCCGGCCATCGCATGATGGTGCAGGTACAGTCGAGCTGGTTTCCGTTGTATGACCGCAACCCGCAGACGTTCGTGAAAAACATCTTCTTCGCCAAGCCTACCGACTACAAGCCGGCTACGATAAAGATTTTTGATGCAGGTCAGGCAACAAGCTTCATTGACTTGCCGGTGGTGAAACACTGACACTTAGGGCATTCGCGTTTCCTAAGAGGAAGCAAGCAGCCTTCTAAAAAGGAGCGAAAGACGTTCGTCACTCTGCATCTGCAGCATCAAGGCGCTTCCGGAGAAGCACGCAAGCCGACGGGTCGAGAAAGCAAAAGTTTTCTGTCTCTTCTTACAAGAAAGAAAGCCTTGCTTCGCTTCTCCCGTGCGAGAGCGGGCTTTATTCTCCCAGCCGGCCGATAATTGACGTGGCGACGAAGATGATTGTTGCGGCTGCAAACTCTGCCGGAATAAGAGTAGTGGCTTAACGGTGCCGCCGGGCATCCGGTGGAAGTGCACCACCGCGGCCTGAAAGACGACCGCCGGCATGCCGACCGCCGCCAGGAACAGAAAACGTGCCAACCACAGGCCGGAGTCTCTCAGGCGAGTAGATGATGCGGCTTACCATGCGGTCGGTCTGGCCATGATCGTTTCCGAGAACTCAAGCAGACCACAGCAAACGGAGTGCCAGCGAAACGTAGAGGAGAACCTGTGAGAGACTCGCCAACCTAAGCCGGTTCGGCCATCTTCTTAATCGTAGGTGGGCAATTACGGGCGCTGATCAGACGCAACCTTGTCTAATCCCTGGCAGGAAAGTCTTCCCGAACACGCGGCTGGACGCGACCGATCCCGCCCAGCGGCGTTCAGCCGAGTCGAACCCCACGAAAGCTCCAACCATGCCAAAGGCCGCCATTTTCGACATCGACGGCACGCTCGTCGATTCCGTGGACCTGCACGCCAGCGCCTGGCAGGACGCGTTCGAGAAGTTCGGCCACAAGGTGACCTTCGAGCAGGCGCGTCGCCAGATCGGCAAAGGCGGCGATCAACTCCTGCCCGTCTTCCTCAGCCAAGCCGAGCAGGACGACCACGGCGAAGAGATGGAGACTTGGCGCGGCGAGCGCTTCCGTTCGCATTACCTGCCAATGGTCCGTCCCTTCTCCGCCGTTCCCGATCTGCTGACAAAAGTGCGCGCGGCCGGCCTGAAAGTCGCGGTTGCTTCCTCGGCCAAGACAAGCGAGTTGGAGAAATACCTGCAGATTGCCGGAATTGAAAAGCTGGTCGACGTGAAGACGTCATCGGAGGACGCCCAGCACTCCAAGCCCGCGCCGGACATCTTCCAGGTCGCGCTGAAGAAGCTCGGGATGGAGCCCACGGACGCGGTTGCCATCGGCGACACACCTTATGACGCGCAAGCTGCCGGCGAAGCGGGTATGCGCACGATCGGCATGCTGTGCGGCGGCTTTACGGAGGCGGAGTTGCGAAGCGGCGGATGTTCGCAGGTGTATCCCGGGCCTGGGGCGCTTTTGGCGTGTTTCGGGGCATCTTTGCTGAACGGATGAAGGCAGAACGGCCGTTTCGAGAAAAGGAAGCAAAAAGCCTCAACTGCGCTGCCGCGGATTTGCCCGCTTAGTCCGCCACTTTCCTCACTTCAAAACCTCCACAAGCAAAGGCACCAGCACGGCTGTCGCTAGCCCGTTAAGCCCGACCGCTATGCCTGCAAACGTGCCTGCCATCTCGTGCACCTGGAACGCCCGCGCCGTGCCCAGGCCATGCGCCGAGAGCCCGACCGCAAAACCGCGCGCCCGCCAGTCCCGCACGCCCAAGATGTTCAGCAACGGCGTGGCGATCACCGCACCCACGATGCCTGTCAGTATCACCAGCACGGCGGTAAGCGAAGGCGATCCGCCGATACGCTCCGACACGCCCATGGCGATCGGCGTGGTGACCGATTTCGGTGCGAGCGACAGCACCGTCTGCCACGAGGCGCCAAGCGCCCAGCCGATTGCCATGGCCGAGCAGGCGGCCGTCAGCGAGCCCGCCAGCAGGGCGGCGGCAATCGGCACGATCGCGCGTGCGACCACATGTCGGTTGCGGAACAGCGGCACAGCCAGCGCCACCGTCGCCGGGCCGAGCAGGAAATGGACGAATTTGGCGCCGTCGAAATAGGTGGCGTAGCTGGTGCCGGTGGCCAGGAGCACGGACACCAACACAGCCACGGCGATCGCCACGGTGTTGACGAAGGGCGCGCGCCCCGCCCGCTCGTGCAAGGCTCCGCCGAAAGCATAGGCCGCCAAGGTTGCTGTCAGCCAAAGCAGCGGCTGCGTGTGCAGATACACCCAAACACCGACGATCGCGGCATGGCCGGAATGGATCACGGCCGGCGGCCAGGCGCGAGACGCCGTTCCACGGCCTGGAAAACGAGCGCGGTCACCACGATCGCCAGTGCGGTGGAGACGATAAGGGCCACGCTCAGCGGCCACCACTCGCGCGCGATACGCGCGCCGTTCGAGATGACGCCCACTGCGGCCGGCACGAAGAAAAGGCTGAGGTGACGCAGCAGGAAATCAGCGGCCTGCCCCAGATCGGCGCTCAGCCTGCCACGCGTGATCAGAAATACCGCAAGGAAAACCATGCCAAGAACCGGGCCGGGCACGGGCAGACGTAAGGCCTGTGAGACGATCTCACCTCCGAGCTGGCAGCTTAGAAGCAAGGTAAGCGCAGCAATCAAGGCAAGCGGTTCTTTTTTGAAAAAAAGAACCGCAAAATTTTTGACTCCGCTGTCGCGCCTTCTCGAACAGGTGCGCGACAGCGCAAACGCAAGGTTTTTGCTTCCTTTTGCCTTTCTCGCCTACGCGGCAATGGCAGCCCCGGCCACCCGCCGCGCCTTCAACTCCGCCGCAATGACGAAAGCCAGTTCCAGCGCCTGTTCCGCATTCAGACGCGGATCGCAGAACGTCTCATAACGCTCGGACAGATCGGCTTCCGTGAGCAGATGCGCGCCGCCCACGCACTCCGTCACCGGCTGCCCGGTCATCTCGACATGTACGCCGCCGGGCCGCACGCCAGCATCCGCGAACACGTCGAAGAAGCCGCGCAACTCGGCAAGAATGCTGTCGAAGCTGCGGGTCTTCATGCCGCCTGCTGTGCTAATCGTGTTTCCGTGCATCGGGTCGCACAGCCAGGTGACGCGGCGGCCGGTGCGCTGCACGGCCCGCAGCAAAGGCGGCAGATGCGAGCGCACACGCTCCGCCCCCATGCGGCTGATCAGCGTCAGGCGGCCGGGCTCATCGGCCGGGTTCAGGATGTCGATCAGCCTGGCGAGGTCATCCGCCGGGGTGGTGGGCCCGACCTTCACGCCGACCGGGTTGCGCAAGCCGCGCAGGAACTCGACATGGGCGCCGTCCACCTGGCGCGTGCGGTCGCCGATCCAGAGGAAGTTGGCCGAGCAGCCGTACCAGTCGCCGCTGGTGCTGTCGATGCGGGTCAGCGCCTGTTCGTAGGGAAGCAGTAGCGCCTCGTGGCTGGTGTAGAACTCGGTCTCGCGTATCTGCGCGGTGTTGCTGCTGCCGATGCCGCAGGCGGCCATGAAGCCGAGCGTCTCGTCGATGCGGGTGGCAAGATCCTGGTAGCGCGCGGCCAGCGGCGAGCGGGCGACGAAATCCAGGTTCCAGCGGTGCACCTGGTGGAGGTCCGCGTACCCGCCATTGGCGAACGCGCGCAGCAGGTTCATCCGACCGGCGGACTGGAAGTAGGCCGTCTCCATGCGCGCCGGATCGGGCACCCGGGCGGAAGCCTGCGGCGCCGGGCCGTTGATGATGTCTCCGCGATAGCTGGGCATGGACACGCCGGCCACGGTTTCCGTCTCGGACGAGCGCGGCTTGGCGAACTGCCCGGCCATGCGGCCGATCTTGATGACGGGCACGGTGGCGCCGAACGTCAGCACCACGGCCATCTGCAGCAGCACGCGGAAGGTGTCGCGCACCGAGTTGGCGTTAAAGTCGGCGAAGCTTTCGGCGCAGTCACCGCCCTGCAGCACGAAGGCCTGGCCGTCCGCGGCCTTGGCCAGCGCGTCCTTCAGCCGGCGTGCCTCACCGGCAAACACCAGCGGCGGATAGCCGGCCAGGCGCGCCTCGGCGGCGGCGAGTGCAGCGGCGTCCGGGTAAGTGGGCGCCTGGTGTATGGGATGCGCGCGCCAGGTGGCTGGCGACCAGTTCGAGGCTTGCATAGTGGGGGAGTCTCGCTTGCGGGGCGCTTGTTAGGCAAGGGAAGTTTCGGCGTGGCAGGTAAGCAAGGTAAGCAAGCAGTCCTTCTTTGAAAAAAAGGACCAAAAAACTTGTGCTTCTGACGCTGTCTCAGCAGCCCGTCTCTGTCTATTGGAAC
>CAXTJZ010000042.1:0-20099 GCA_964244695.1 uncultured Acetobacteraceae bacterium | reverse complement strand
GAAATTCAGCGCGTCGGCGGTCGTGCATTAGTCGGACACATGCACAATTCCCTGGTGGACAATTTGTCGGCGGGCGTTCCGATGACCCCTGCCGCTTACGCAGAGATGTTTTATGGCTGCAGCATGTTTGATGATGCGGAATTAACGGCAGCGCTCATCGAGGAGCGCGCACCCGAACCGATCCCTTCTTCCGCGCTTACAAAGTCTCCAGCTATCGCAGTTGCGTGGGGCGTTGAAGCTCCGGGCTGTGCCTGCGGCAGTTTCACGCGGCCACCGGTTGGTACACTGTTGCAGCGTAACCCGCTCTATAGCAATGGTAGAGTGCAGTGGCCGTCTGAACGCTATGCACGCGAATACGCGTCATTGGTTACTTACCCTGAAGTTTGTGACGCACCGGAGACCGCACACGCCGGCGACAATGCAGAGATTGACCTTTTGGCACACCACCGTGTGCTGCTTGATCTGCCGGCACGCTGGTGAAGCCGTTGCGCTGGGGGATAGCTGGCTTCGGCTGGGTCGCGCTGGATTTCGCAGCCCCTGCCATTCGAGCGTCAAGAAATGGCGTTCTGACAGCGATCTACGATCTCTCCTTACCAGCACTGGAGCGCGCAAGAGCCGTTTTCCCGAACGTCCCGACATACATTCTGCTCGCTGACTTTCTTAAACAAGTCGATGCAGTTTACGTGGCGACTCCAAACGATGCGCATCGCGCGATAGTCGAAGCGGCCGCTTTTGCTGGGGTCGCCGTCCTTTGTGAGAAACCGATGGCGACCACCCTGGACGATGCGAGGACCATGGTGGCCGCGTGCGATCGCGCGAAAGTTCTGTACGCCACAGCTTTCGACCAGCGCTTCCATCCCGCGCATCTACTCATCGGTAATTTGATACGGTGTGGTGCGCTCGGCCAGCTATTTGTCATGCGAATTGTCTATTGCTGCTGGCTGAGCCGCGACTTTCAGGAAGATAATTGGCGTATCGATCGATCCCGAGCTGGTGGCGGCGCCTTGATTGATCTGGCACCGCATGGGCTCGATCTCGCCTCTTGCTTGTTGGGCGAGCGGCTGACCGACATCGCGTCTCTCGCGCAAACACGTGTACAGGACTACACCGTGGAAGACGGTTGTGTGATCATTGCCCGCAGCACGTCCGGTGTTTTGGTTCAGCTGCACATTGCCTATAATTGCCCAGAGACGCTTCCACGTCGTCGGCTGGAGGTTCTTGGGACACAGGCACAGATTGTGGCGATGGACACAATGGGCCAGACAGCAGGTGGCACTCTAACCATGACTGATGCGGCGACAGGCGAGGTAAGCGACATACCTGTGCCAGGAGCGGACAGGTCACCTTTCCTCAACCAGATGGAGGCATTTGCCGATGCTTGGCTGAACGGCAGCCCCTTTCCACATGCTCCATCACATGACTTGCACATTATGGCGCTGGTGGCGCAAGCACAGCGCCAGGCCGAGGCTACCCTCACGCATGCCGCTTAGACCTTACGCTTGCAGCAATTGCGGCCACTGGCAGCGCTACTTTTCGATACCGCCCGACTGCCCGGTATGCTCAGATGTACGCAACGATCTGCCGGACGATGGCTGGAGTTTCGTCACTCCCGAGCAGCTTGTACTACGCCTGGCGTTTCATTGGCGTGAGGCTATTCCAGGTGTTTGGGAATTCTGGTCCACACCACGCTTCGGTTTGGACAGCCACGGCTGGTTGCTAACATACCCAGACGGAAACGTAGCTTTCGAGTGTGCACCGCTGTACGATGCGGCCCAATTGTCGCAAATAGAGCGGCTTGGGGGCATACGTGTTCTGGCGGCATCTCATCCGCACGGTTATGGCGCCTTGTGGCAATTGCAAGACCATTTTGCGGCAGACTTGCTGATACAAAAAGATGATTTGCAATGGACAAAGGCCGTGCGAGTAACGCTGCCATACGACGGCGAATTCGAGATACGTCCTGGCCTAACGCTGTATCACACCGGCGGACATTACGACGGACATGCGATATTGTACGACAGCGAACGCCGTGCCGTGTTCGCAGGCGATGCGCTGAAAATTGACATGACCGATGGTGGAGTGGCAGAAGGTCTGTCCTGCCATAAGGCCTATCACAAAAAGATTCCGCTGACGATCAACGAGGCCAAGCGCTACCGCAGCATTTTTGAGAAACTCGACTTTGATGCCGTGTTTACGCCGTTCGAATATGCGGTTGGCGTGGGCACTAGGCAGGCGCTCGCCTTGCTCGATGCCGTGATTGAGCATCCGAGTACACGACCCGTCCGCCTGGAAACATGACCCATCACATCCTCCCGCCAGGCCTCCCTGGCCCGGCACTCGCATATATTGAGTCCATGCCCCCGGGGCACGTTGAGATGTTCTCTCTGACGCCGCTGGATGCCACCAATGTTCCTTGCTGGAACGCTATATTTCTGAACGGCGACGGGCGCTCTTTCACTGGCGAGACACCCCATGGTGTAGGCTACGGTCTGACGGATTCCGACGCCTTGATAGGAGCTGCAGGCGAGTTGGCCGAAGCGGTTCATGCTGCGACCGGTTTTGCACGCGTGACGCTCACCACAGGATCCTATGCGACGCTTGCCGAAAAGCTCGGCCGTTGCGCTGTTGCTGATCCGTTTACTTTATGCCTGCCGGCCGGAAGCGCGGTCGATCATGCGACCGTGCTGGACTGGGTGCCGGCACAAAGATGGCCTTCCGGCAAGACGGTGCTCGTCCCAGCAGAAATGGCCGCTTGCGCGCCAGGCGACCTGCATTCTGGCTATACGCCGTTTACTACGCCCATCACCAACGGATTGGGCGCCGGACCCACCTTGGAATTTGCCATAGCCCACGGCATCGGCGAGTTGCTGCAGCGCGACGGTAATGGCTTGGGCTTTCGCGCCATGGATCGCGGCATCACGCTCGATCTTGGCGACGGTCCTGCAGACCCGCGCACACGTGCCCTGCTGAAGCAGCTTACCGCTGCGGGGATCGAAGTATTACCGAAATTCGCCTCGGACGAGTTTGGTATCGTCAATTTGTATGTAGTTGGTCAGCAGATTTCTGGCGAGCCATCATTTCCCATCATGGTCACCGCCTGTGGGGAAGCTGCGTCCCTGGACAGCGAACACGCATTGCGCAAAGCACTGCTGGAATTCGCCTCTAGCCGCATGCGCAAGGCGTTCAGCCATGCCCCGCTGCAACACATTGCTCACGTCGCACCGCCGGGATACGTGGAACGCTTCCGTGCATACCATACGCTTGCCGAGGAAGAGAGCCGCGCGTTGGCGGCAATGAAGGCGTGGTGTGGAGTCGATGCTACGTCGCTAACTTCCCTGTTGCATGATAGCGTATTCTCCAGGTGCACAAGTGTGCGCTTTGACACTCTGCCGCGCTGGTGCGGTGCAGCCGGGGGCTCGTCGGAATGTGCAGAGCTGGCGGACCGGCTAAGCAGCGCAGGCATGGAGATATTGTTTCTCGATTTCTCTCCCCCTGGCTTCAACAGCGTGCGTGTGGTGAAAGTTATTGTACCTGGACTTGAAGTCGAGACGATGAGTTACCACCGCATCGGTGAGCGCGGCGTACGTAAGTTGCTTGACCGCTCCTCGAAACTAGTGGGCTTGGGTGACTCCCCAGCAGGTGCGAAGCCCGTTCGCCTGCCTGCGGACGCCTTTGAGCGTTTGGGCGGCCAGCCTTGGCTGGACGTGTCGGAGATCGACCGCATTGTTGGCGAACTATATCCACTCTACCGCGAGCCGCTCGTACACAGCACGCCTATAGCCATGGAAGCCAAGCCGTGAGCCTGCGGTTTGCCTACAACACCAACGGCACGGCAAATCATCGCCTAAGTGATGCGCTGGGCCTGATCGCTGATAGCGGATATGATGGCGTAGCGCTGACCCTCGACATACATCATCTCGATCCGTTTGCTGCTGGGTTTCGCGCCAACCTGGACGGCCTGGCTTCGCGCCTGCGCGAGTTGCGTCTTGGCTGCGTCGTGGAGACGGGTGCGCGCTTTCTGCTAGACCCGCGTGCCAAGCACGAACCGACCCTGGTCACCGCCGACGCGGACGGTCGGGCGAAGCGCGTCGCCTTCCTGGAACATGCGCTCCAGGTGACGGCGGAGACTGGTGGCGAAGCGATGAGCTTCTGGGCCGGCATTCCGAAACCAGATGTTGATGCGGCGCAGGCGCGCGCGTGGCTGTGCGAAGGGATCGAACAGGTCGTGGCGATCGCGGATCGCCTCGGGGTCACAGCCGCGCTTGAACCCGAGCCAGGCATGCTGATCGAGACTGCCGACGATTACCGCACACTCGGTATCGCCGGCCTCAAACTCGCACTCGATACCGGCCACTGCCTCGTCACTGGCGAACGTGATCCTGCAGAGAGCATCGTGATGTTTGCCGATGACCTCGGCACGGTCGCCATCGAGGACATGAAGGTGGGCGTGCACGTCCATCTCCCGTTCGGCGAAGGCGACATGGACGTGCCGGCCGTCCTGCGCGCCTTACAGGTTATTGGCTACAACAAGCTCGTCTGCGTCGAGCTCTCGCGTGACAGCCACCGCGCTGACATCATGGTGCCCACGGCACTCGCCTACCTGCGCCAGGCGATGGCGCACGCCGAAACCTGACATGCGGGTCTGCTTCATATCCCGCCGCTTCTTCCCTGCTATTTCCGGTATGAGCGTATACGCGATCAACCTGCTTCGCGAACTGGTGCAAGCCGGCCACGACGTCACGATGATCAGTCAGTATCGCGGTGATGCTCTCGGCATGCGTGTCTATGGAGGCGGGCCGCCACCGGACGTGCCGGGTGTGCGAGTCATCGGGATTGAGCAAGTCGGCGAACAGAACGGTGGTGATTTCGAAACCGATGTCGCGAACTTGCGTAACGCGGTAGTCGCCGAGCACACCCGCGCACCGTTCGGCATACTTCACGCGCAATACGGCTATCCCTGCGGCTGGGCAGCATTGCTCGCCTCGCGTGATACAGGTGTTCCGAACGTGGTCTCCATACAAGGTGGTGACGGCCACTGGGTCGGCTCCTGTTGCGAGACGCACCGCATCGCGATGACACGCGTGCTGGATCACGCGGGCGCTGTCCTAATAGGTTGCCGCAGTTTTGCCAACGAGGTGACGCAACGGCTCGGCACGAACCCTGCTCGCTTTACCATCGTTCCCGGTGCAGTGGATGTCGGCCGCTTCACGCCGGCCGGCCGAAACACGCCGGAGCCTGTCCTGCTCTATCACGGTCGCGTCGATGCCCGAAAAGGCGTGCTGGACTTGCTCGCCGCCCTGGCGCCCATCGCACGTGACGGCCTGAAATTTAAGCTGCTGATTTCGGGCATCGGCCCTAGTTTTGATGAAGCCGCGGCATTGATTTATGATCTCGGGCTCGAAAGCCACGCGGAAATGACGGGCTATGTGCACTATGAAGACGTGCCGGCCGTCTACGCGCGGGCAGACATCTTCGTCTCCCCCACGTACGCAGAGGGTTTCTCCAACACCATACTTGAAGCAATGGCAAGCAGACTTGCCATCATCTCTTGCCGCGCGGTTGGTGTCATGGACTGCATAAACGACGGAGTCACGGGCCTGCTTACCGAGCCTGGTGACATCAAGGCGCTGACACAGGCTTTGCGCCGCATGCTTACGGACAGGGGGCTACGTGACAGGTTTGCCCAGGCCGGCCTGGAGGAATGCCGGCAGAAATACTCGTGGCAATCTGTCGGCCACCAAATTATCGACATCTATCAATCCAGACTCGGCAGCGAGGCCGATCTCGATTGGCCGGAGATGTTGCCCGAAACACCTTGCCGCTTCCGCGCGGAACCGCATCTGCTGTGAGGGAACGCACAGCGCTGTTTATATCTCCGCATTTGGATGATGTCGCCTTTTCCTGCGGCGGCCTGGCCGCCCTGCTGTCCGATGCAGGCTGGCACACCATACTTGCAACCGTGTTCACCCGTACTGTCTTGCCCGCAGAAGGCTTTGCGCTGGCCTGCCAGCTGGACAAAGGCCTGGCTGCTGACGTCGATTACATGGCTCTCCGCCGGCAGGAGGATTTGCGCGCCGCCGCGTTGCTCGGTTTCACCGCTCTGCATTGGCTGAACTTTCCGGAGGCGCCCCACCGCGGCTACAGTTCCGCGCCTGCCCTGTTCGGCGCTACCGCCGAGGCGGACGACATAGCGCACGTCGTAACAGAGGCACTCAGGCTCCTCGACACGGCCAAACAACCTGGCCTCGTCCTTGCCCCGCAGGGGTTAGGCGCGCACGTGGATCACCAAATTGTGGTTCAAGCGGCCACGCAGGTCTTCCCGCCAGACCGCCTCGCCTTCTACCGCGACACACCATACGCCATGCGCAACCCGGACGCCCGCCCCGTAGCCGGCGTGCCGGCGAAACCTGAGAGTGTCATTCCGATCGCCGGCGCTCTGGAAAGGAAAACATCCGCCTCGGTCGCCTATACTTCGCAGATCGGCTTCCAGTTCGGCGGCACGGCTGCGCTGGCACAAGCCCTACGTACTTTCGCGTTGCAGGAAGGCGGCGGCGTGACAGCGGAGCGATTTGCTGGCTGCTTGGTCAGTGTGAACCCACCGGACACACTTGAATGAGCAAGGCGGCAACAACACAAAACGAGCGAGATCTTTGCCTCTTTAATCTGTCTCGTAAAAACCTGAATGTCCCGATACGGCCCGTGAGCTGACCATCGAAGGAAGCACGGAAGGGTTTTTTTCGAGAAAAAGAAGCAAACAGCTTTTGGGAGCGCTGTCGCGGACCTTTCCACGAAGCCGCAACAGCGGATCAGAAGTTTTTCGGTTCTTTTTTCCAAAAAAGAACTGCTTTCCTTGCTTTCTTCAGGTAATCGCGAAAGCAGAATATTGCTTCGAAAAAGAAGGCCCTGCTTACGCTACTCCGTAGGCTCGATCTCCACCGGCACGCCGCTAAATGCTAGCACAGCACCTGCATGAGGCTGCAATACGGAGAGCGGAATGGTCACCTTACCAGTAGCGGCTCCGTCGTCTGAAAGCGGCACCTCCAGCCGATTGCCGACATCCGGATCGGTGCGTGATCGCCAGGGTTTACGTGCACCACGCGCCCGCGCATTACCAGCTTGTCGCGCGCTTCGGTTGGTATGGCATCGAAGGCGAGTTGCATTCCGCAATCTTAGCATACAGCACTGCCGCGTCTGCCGGTCCGGCAAGTCCCGCCAGCATGCAGACGATCGCCAACAAAACCCGCTTCAGGCGTTCATCATCCGATTCAGACAAAACGGGCCGGGGATAACCATCCCCGGCCCGCATCGTCAGTCAGCAAAAGCTGGCGTGGACTTTAGAAGTCCATCCCGCCCATGCCGCCCATTCCGCCCATGCCGCCGCCACCGCCGCCGCCCATGGGCGCCGGGTTCTTCTCGGGACGCTCGGCCACCATCGCCTCGGTGGTGATCATCAGCGACGCGATGGAAGCCGCGTGCTGCAGCGCGCTGCGCACGACCTTCGTCGGGTCGATGATGCCGGCCGCAACCAGGTCCTTGTACTCGCCTGTCTGCGCGTCGAAACCGAAGTTGTATTCGCCGTTCTCCAGCACCTTGCCGGAAATCACGGCGCCGTCTTCACCGGCGTTCTCGGCGATCTGGCGCATGGACGCGGTCAGCGCCTTGCGTACCACTTCGATGCCGAAGCGTTGGTCGTCGTTGGCGCCCTTCAGCTCCTTGAGCACCAGGCTGGCGCGCGCCAGGGCAACACCGCCACCAGGGACGATGCCTTCCTCGACGGCCGCACGGGTCGCGTGCATCGCGTCGTCGACACGATCCTTGCGCTCCTTGACCTCAACCTCGGTCGCCCCGCCCACGCGGATGACGGCAACACCGCCGGCCAGCTTGGCCAAACGCTCCTGCAGCTTCTCGCGGTCGTAGTCGCTCGTGGTCTCTTCCACCTGCGCGCGAATCTGCGCGCAACGGCCCTTGATGTCCTCGGTCTTGCCCACGCCTTCGACGATCGTGGTGTTTTCCTTCTCGATCAGGACCTTCTTGGCGCGGCCGAGCATGTCCAGCGTGACGGTCTCGAGCTTGATGCCGAGATCTTCGCTGATCACGGTGCCGCCGGTCAGGATGGCCAGGTCTTCCAGCATCGCCTTGCGACGATCGCCGAAGCCCGGTGCCTTCACGGCCGCGACCTTCAGGCCGCCGCGCAGCTTGTTGACCACGAGCGTGGCCAGCGCCTCACCCTCGACGTCTTCCGCGATGATCAGCAGCGGGCGTGCGGACTGCACGACGGCCTCGAGCAGCGGCAGGATGGTCTGCAGGCTGGACAGCTTCTTCTCGTGGATGAGGATGTACGGATCGTCGAGCTGCGCCGTCATCTTCTCGGGGTTAGTGATGAAGTACGGGCTCATGTAGCCGCGGTCGAACTGCATGCCTTCGACGACATCCAGCTCGGTTTCGATGCCCTTGGCTTCCTCGACGGTGATCACACCCTCGTTGCCGACCTTCTGCATCGCTTCGGCGATCATGCGGCCGATCTCGGTCTCGCCGTTGGCGCTGATCGTGCCGACCTGGGCGGTCTCCGCCTCGGTGGTGATCTTCTTGGTGCGCTTGGCGAGTTCGCCGACAACCGCGGTCACGGCCTGGTCGATGCCGCGCTTGAGGTCCATCGGGTTCATGCCGGCGCTGACGGCCTTGCCGCCTTCGCGGATGATGGCGGCCGCGAGCACGATCGCCGTCGTGGTGCCGTCGCCGGCCACGTCGTTGGTCTTGCTGGCGACTTCACGCACCATCTGGGCGCCCATGTTCTCGAACTTGTCGGCGAGTTCGATTTCCTTGGCGACGCTGACGCCGTCCTTGGTAATGCGCGGGGCGCCGTAGCTCTTGTCCATCACCACGTTGCGGCCCTTGGGGCCGAGGGTGACCTTGACGGCATCGGCGAGGATGTCGACGCCGCGCAGCATGCGGCTGCGGGCGTCGGCGCCGAAGCGTACGTCTTTACTGGCCATGTGTGTTTCTTCCTTCTAAGGCCAGGGGCTCTGCCCCTGGACCCCGCTGGGGCCAGTCGGCCCCAGACCTCATTACTGAGGTCTGGCGGGGCTAATGAGTGGGGGTCTGGGGCCTCGAGGCACCAGCGGGGTCAAGGGGCAGAGCCCCTTGCCTTTCTTCAGGCGGCCTTCTGAACACTGTCCGAGCCCTGCTCGACCACGCCCATGATGTCGCTCTCCTTCATGATGAGCAGCTCCTGCCCATCAAGCTTCACTTCCGTGCCGGACCACTTGCCGAACAGAATGCGATCGCCGGCCTTCACGTCGAGGGCCACAACTACGCCGGCTTCGTTGCGCGCGCCTGGGCCGGCGGCGATCACTTCGCCTTCCATCGGCTTCTCCTGGGCGGTGTCTGGGATGATGATGCCGCCGCGGGTCTTCTCTTCGGCCGTAATGCGCCGGACGACCACACGGTCGTGCAGGGGACGGAATTTCATGTTCTTGCTTCCTGAACGGTTGACGAACGGGTTGGCGCGACCTTGGAAAGTGCACCGGCCAGCGTTCTGAGCGGGTGTTAGCACTCCATGCAGGGGAGTGCCAGCCATTTCAGCGATGGCTCGTATCGCGCAAATGCAACCCTAACACCAGAGAGATAGCCACGCGCGTAATCGCGCAGCGTAGGGGACTAGGCCGAATACCAGCCCCCTGACCACGTCGCAGGTCGGCAGGCTCGTATTTATTGGGCCATCGATCCGCCCGAGACTTCGTGCCTGGCTACTGGGCTGACATCAGAAAAGCAGCCCCTCCTTCCGCCTCACCAGACTGACCCAAAGCGGCAAGCTCAAGACGATCGCGCAGGCATTCCAGACCAAAGACTGCCCGTTCAACACACCCTCCTGCACCGCGCTCGCAACCGCCCCAACAACCAGTGTCACGGCAACCAGCAATTCCTCCCGCCGGCCCGTCCCGCGCGGCAGGTCGCCCTGCGCCGCGCGCGCGGCAAGCACCACCAGTGGCACGGCGAAGCTGGCCACGGGAAACACGCGGTAGCGCGGATCGAACACGAGAAGGATCTGCTCCACCGCGGCGGTCCAGGCGAACAGGAAACACACATCCTCGAAAAGCCCGCCCCAGGCGGTGTGGCGCAGGCGCAGCGCCTGGATGACGCGCCGAGTCGCGTCGCTGCCGTTGCGCCAAGTGGCGCGGGTGATCGCGCCGGACAGGCGCAGCATCATCAGCCCGGCCAGCAGTGCCTGGCCGCTCAGGTTCGCCACAGCCGCCAAACGCGCATGCGTGTCGTAAAGGACAGGCGCGGCATCCGCCTGCGCGAAGCCCAAGGCCGCGCCAAGGGTCATGCCGAGCAGGATGATCTGCGGCCGGGTCGCCGGTGCCGTGGCGCGCTGCGCCAAACCCATTGCCGTCAGCAGCAGCCCCGCCACCACTGAAAAGGCCGCATGCACACCCCAGTCCGGATCCTCGCGGAGCGGACCACTTGGCGTGATCTTCTCGGTGCGCGCCTCCGTGTACAGACCCCAGTTCGCGCCCATGACGCCTTCGTTGACGTATTTCCAGTCCTGGTCGAAAGCCTGGAAGAAATTGTAGTCGAAATGCCGTGCCGCCGCGAGCGCCATGAACTCGCGCAAAAAGCGCGCTTCGTTGATCAGCCCGGGCACAGCAGCCCCGCGCTGCCGGCCGCGGCTTGGCCATCCGGTCTCGCCGATGACGATCTGCTTGCCGGGAAACAACGTTGTGAAATGCTGGTAGACCTCGCTTACGTTGGCGATCGCTTGGTCGATGCCTGTCGGCACATCCTCCCAGTACGGCAGCAGGTGTATCAGCACCAGGTCCACATGCGGCGCCACCTGTGGGAACTGGTCCCAGAAATCCGAGACGTCCGCGTAGGCCACCGGCTGGTGCACGGCAGCGCGCACATGCTCGATGTCGGCGATCAGCTCGTCCACCGGCAGGTCCCGCCGCAGCAACACCTCGTTGCCGACGATCACGCGCTCCACCGTGTCGGGATAGCGGTGCGCCAGGTCGATCGCGCGCGCCATCTCGCGCGCGTTCTGCGCCCGGTTGCCGCCCAGCCAGATCCCCTGCCAAACGCGCAACCCGTGCTTCTGCGCCAGCGCGGGTTCGTCATAGGGCCCCTCTATGGACGAGTAGGTGCGTATCCCCCGCGTCACCTGCGCCAGCTGCGCCAGATCCTGGTCGGCCTCATCCTGCGTGGCGAAGTGGTCGTTGAGCGGCGACTGGCCGGCGCGGTACGGGCCATAGGAAAGGCTGTTGAACTTCTGCGCGCCCAGGCCGGCTTGCGGGTCCTGCAGGCGGTTCGGCAACCACCAGCCAGCCACCACGATTGCACTCAGCACGAGAACGAGCGGCAGGCTATACGGCAAGGGGCGTTGCATGGCCTTCGCGTAGCCGGTCCGCACGCATCCTGGAAGGTGGCGCGCATGACGGTGGACGGCCTGGACGACGGCGACATACGGTCAATACTGACACGGACAAAGCGTGTCGCGGTGGTCGGCGCCAGCAACAAGCCGGAACGCGCCTCGTACGGCGTGATGGCCGCGCTGCTCGCCCGCGGCTACGATGTCACGCCAGTCAACCCCGGCCTGGCCGGACAGGTGATACACGGCCGCACCGCCGTCGCTTCCCTGGCCGAAGCGGGAGCGCTGGACATGGTCGATGTGTTCCGCGCGTCCGACAGCGTGGGCCCGGTGGTGGACGAGGCGGTCCGGCTGGGTGCTAAGACGATCTGGATGCAGTTGGGCGTGGTGAACGAGGCGGCGGCCGCGGCGGGGCGGGCGGCTGGGCTGGCTGTGGTTATGGACCGGTGCCCTAAGATCGAGTTCGCCCGGCTTGGGTAAGCAAGAAAGGCCTTCTTTTTTGGAAAAAAGAAGCAAAAAACTTTTGCTCCCTGTCGGCGGCTGACCGGTCAGCGCGCGACAGCGGAGTAGAAGTTTTTTGGTCCTTTTTTTCAAAAAAGGACTGCTTGCTTTCTTGCCTTGAAGCCTCCGGCGGAACCTGCCACGTCTCCGGTTACACACACACGAGGCCACCGGCATGACACCCCAGGAACGCGACATCATCGGCCGCTTCATCGCGCGTGTCGGCGGGGCGCAGCAGAGCGGCGGCAGCCCGGTGGCGCTGCCCAACATTGATCCGGAAGCCGACAGCTTCATCGGCGACCAGTTCCAGTCCAACCCGCAGGCGCGCTATCGCATCACCCAGATGGCGTTCGTGCAGGAGGTGGCGCTGGCGGAAGCGCAGAACCGCATCAAGAAGCTGGAGTATGACCTCCAGCAGGCGCAGATGGCGGCCCAGCAAGGCCAGCGTAGCGGCGGAGGCGGGCTGTTCGGCGGGCTGTTCGGTGGCGGGCAGAGCCGGCCGCAGCCTTCCTACCAGCAGCAATATGCACCGCCGCCGCCGCAGCCTTCCTATCCGCCCGGCTATCAGCCAGGCATGTTCGGCGCGGGTGGCGGGGGCGGCTCCGGCTTCATGGGCTCCGCCCTGCGTACCGCAGCGGGCGTGGCCGGCGGCGTACTGGCGGCTGACGCCATAACCAGCATGTTCAGCGGCCATGGCGGCGGGTTCGGCGGCGGCGGCTTTGGCGGTGGCGGGTTCGGGGGCGGCGGGTTCGGCGGCGGTGAAGTGGTCAACGAGACCACGGTCAACAATTACGGCCCGCAGGATGGCGGCGCGGGCGGCGGCAGTGACCCCTGGGCCGGCGCCGGCGGCGCGCCCGACCAAGCTGGTGCGGACCCGTGGTCCGGCGGCGGCGCTGCACCCGACCAGGGTGGCGGCGGGGGGGATGCCTGGTCTGGCGGCGGTGGCGGTGCCGATTCCGGGGGCGGGGATGCCTGGTCCGGCGGCGGCGGCGGCGACAGCGGCGGTGGCTGGGACGATAACTCCGGCGGAGGCGGTGGCGACGGCGGCTTCTAGCCGGCGGTAGACCAAGTTGCAGGCGGCGTCGCCGCCGCTTGTGCTGGCCAGCGCGTCCACTTCACGGCGCGCGCTGCTGCTGTCTGCCGGCCTGCACTTCCAGGCCATCGCCACAGGCGTGGATGAAGACGCCGTGAAACGCGAGGCGCGGGTGCTGGAGGCGACACCCGCCGCCACTGCCTTGCGCCTGGCCCGGCTCAAGGCCCAGGCCGTGCGAGGCGCAGACGCCATCGTCATCCCCCGCGCCCAGATACTCGTCTGCACCACCATCTGGCACTCCAAGCCCCCACCCCTGGAAATCTCTCGCCCGCATCTGCTGGCGCCCCCCGGCCGCACGCAC
This sequence comes from uncultured Acetobacteraceae bacterium, assembly GCA_964244695.1. Classification (GTDB taxonomy): domain Bacteria; phylum Pseudomonadota; class Alphaproteobacteria; order Acetobacterales; family Acetobacteraceae; genus BOG-908. The sequence goes on along the minus strand of CAXTJZ010000042.1, from coordinate 6,839 downwards.
ACGCTCGTCACCGCCACGGTAGCCGTGCGCGATGGGATTGAGTTATGGCGCCACACGGCAACGCCGCGCCTGACCATGCGACCCTTCACCGAAGCCTTCCTGCGCCAGTACCTGGAGTCAGAAGGCCGGGCCGTGCTGACCACGGTCGGCGCCTACCGGCTGGAGGGTCTGGGCATACATCTGTTCGAAACCGTAGAAGGCGAGCACAGCGCCATACTCGGCCTGCCTCTGCTGCCGCTTCTGGGTTTTCTGCGCGGCTTCGGCGTCGTGCCGGGCTGAGGCGTTGCGCAAGCAAGAAAGGCCTTCTTTTTTGGAAAAAAGAAGCAAAAAACATTTGTTCCCGCGCAGGCTTCGCAGCTTCGGTGTTTCCGAAGGCACCCGGCTGCTGCAGATGCGGGGGTAGTAAAAGTTTTTTCTTCAAAAAAGGACTGCTTGCTTTTTCTACCCCGGCAAGCCAGCAGCACGACAAACAAACAGAACCGGGGCGAGGGATGGCGGCAAGCAAGGTGTACCCGGACGCGGCGGCGGCGCTGGCCGGGCTGTTGCGTAACGGCATGATGATCATGTCCGGCGGCTTCGGCGTGTGCGGCGTGCCGGACACCCTGATACGCGCCATACTCGACAGCGGCGTGACTGGCCTGACCGTGGTCAGCAACAACGCCGGTACCGACGGCCAGGGCCTAGGCCTGCTGCTGGAAAGCCGTCAGATCAGCAAGATGGTTGCCAGCTATGTCGGCGAGAATAAGACTTTCATGAACCAGTACTTGGCCGGCGAACTGGAAGTGGAGTTCAACCCGCAGGGCACGCTGGCCGAACGCATACGCGCCGGCGGCGCCGGCATCCCGGCCTTTTTCACCCGCACCGGCGTGGGCACGCTGATCGCCGAGGGCAAGGAGGAGCGCGCCTTTGCTGGCGGCCGCTACATCATGGAGACCGGCCTCGTGGCGGATCTGGCGGTGGTGCACGCCTGGCGCGGCGACGCGGAAGGCAACCTGATCTACCGGATGACGGCGCGGAACTTCAACCCGCCGATGGCCACGGCCGCCCGCGTGACGGTGGCCGAGGTGGAGGAGCTGGTGCCCACCGGCACGCTGGACCCGGACCACATCATTACACCGGGCGTGTTCGTCAAACGGCTGATCGCCCTCGGACACGTCGAGAAGCCCATCGAACAGCGCACCACGCGCGCCCGCGTAGCGCAGGAGGCCTGAACCATGCCCTGGACCCGCGACCAGATGGCGGCCCGTGCCGCCCTTGAGCTGCAGGACGGCTTCTACGTCAACCTGGGCATCGGCATACCGACATTGGTGGCCAACCACATACCCACCGGCATGCACGTGGTGCTGCAAAGCGAGAACGGCATGCTGGGCATCGGACCCTTCCCCTACGAAGGCGAGGAAGACGCCGACCTGATCAATGCCGGCAAGCAGACCGTGAGCCGCCTGCCGGAGACCAGCTTCTTCGACAGCGCCCAGAGCTTCGGCATGATACGCGGCGGCCACATCGAGCTGGCCGTGCTGGGCGCGCTGCAGGTGGCCGAGAACGGCGACCTGGCGAACTGGATGGTGCCCGGCAAGATGGTCAAGGGCATGGGCGGGGCGATGGACCTCGTTGCCGGCGTGCAGCGCGTGGTGGTGCTGATGGAGCATACGGCGAAGGGAGAGCCGAAGATCCTGCCCGCCTGCACGCTGCCGCTGACGGGGGCCGCGGTCGTCGACCTGATCGTGACGGATCTTTGCGTGTTCGACGTGGCGCGGCCCGGGTTGACGTTGGTGGACCTGGCGCCGGGGGTTGGTGTGGAGGACGTGCGCGCGGCCACTACGGCGGCCTTCGCTGTGCATGCCAGCCTGGGCAAGTAGCAAGCAGTCCTTTTCTAAAATAAGGGCCGAAAACTTTTGTTCCGCTGTCGCGCGTCTGTCCCCAGCCGCCAGTCGTGCAAGCGCTTGGCTACGCGTGACAGGGAGCAAAAGTTTTTTTGCCTCTGTTTTTCAAAAAAGAAGGCCTTTCTTTCTTCCAGTCCCCCGGCTATACGCCCGCCTCCGGCAAGCGCACGGGGCTGTAGCTCAGTTGGGAGAGCGCCTGAATGGCATTCAGGAGGTCAGCGGTTCGATCCCGCTCAGCTCCACCAGCCGTCCACACGCTGCAGTCTAAGTCTGCTTTGATCGTGCGCTGTTTGAAGCGCGACGGCCAAGCTTAGCCGGGCTGAAGCAGATATAGGCTGCTCAGTCTCGTGCAGCGGTGCAGCCTCAATGTCCCGCAATGGGTCTTTGGCGGCCTCAGCTTTGTTAAGCCAGTCGTGCCGGTCGCTGTGTCCGATGAGATTACAATCGTCCATCAGCGTTATCAGCGCGCTTAACGCTTCTGCAACACCGACCCGACTACAACATTTCTACATACAAACGATGTTTGTTACGAGACCGTTGTGACTAATAGGTTGCACTCGGTCCATTTGTGACACGCGCGGCCTGGGAAAGGCGACAATCGGCGCGTACCATATTGACAGAGGCACATCTCAGGGTTGCTATCACGAAATAGTGATATAACTTTTCGGCGAGCCGACCCGGAGCCAATTATGCCCGTCACAGACACAGCGCAGCAGTCGCAAGAGCAGTACGCATTATCCAGTCGTTTCGGTTTCGGCCCTGTTCCAGGACAGGCTTTGCCGGACTTGACCTCCCTCTACGACCAGCTAATTGGCCCGGATCCTAGCCTGCCGTCACCGTTGAAGACGTCGTCCAAGGCCCTTGTCCTGCTTAGCGATTTCTACCGGCTATCAGGCCTGTCCGCGAGGCATGCCGAGGCGACCTCTGCCGCCATACGCAATTACGGTGCGCTTGAAGCACAGACTTACCTGTCAGGACTGGTGCTGGCCGAGCGTTCGTTCAGGGAGCGCGTGGTCGCTTTCTGGGCCAATCACTTTGCACTCCTGACCTTCTCCTACCCCATGGCCTGCGTCTCCGGGGCTTTCGTCCGCGAAGCGATTCGCCCGCACATAGCCGGCACGTTTGCTGAAATGACGCAGGCCGTCGTTGCCCATCCCGGCATGATTTTCTCTCTTGACGGGCAAACATCCGTGGCCGCGTCCAGCCCGCGCGGCGTGGGTGCGGCGCGCGCCGGCCGGGACCTCGGCATAAACGAGAATCTCGGCCGCGAGCTGATGGAACTCTACACCGTTACGACCGCGAGTGGATTCCAGCAATCAGATGTCGACGCGTTGGCCAATCTTCTTGCCGGCTACAAGGTCCTTGTCTCACCAACCGGTGGAAGCGTCGTCTACGACACCTATTGCTGCGCGCCTGGCGAGCAGGTCCTGTTGGGCGTTTCCTACCCGACGACCGAAGCCGGATGCCAGGAAGCCGTGCGGGCGCTCGCCACGAGCAGTTTCACTTACGCGAACATCGCCCAGAAGCTCGTCTGCGAATTTGTCTCCGACGAGCCCTCTGCCGCCGACGTTGCCGCCGTCCAGGAGGCACTCCAATCCACCGGCGGCAACCTGCTTGCCGCGATGCGCGCCGTGCTTGCTTTGCCGGACGCGCTCGTGCCCCTGACCAAACTCAGGAACCCCCTCGACTTCGTTGTGGCCACCCTGCGCGCCACTGGCACGACGGCGCAGACCATGCCCGCGATCAACTCGCTCCTGACGCGGCTCGGCATGCCGCTATGGCAGCCGCCATTTCCGAACGGCTGGTCGGCGATGTCGTCCGACTGGGCCGGCGCTGCTGCGATGTCGATACGCATCGATTTCGCGTCGGCCTACGCCGTCAACCTTGCCGACCCTCCTCCTGCTCTCGCTTTGGCGGCCGAGGTTCTGGGCCCGCTCGCCTCCGAAGGCACCCTCGCCGCCATCGCGTCGGCTGGGACACCTGCGGAGCAACTCGCCACGCTGATCTGTTCACCCGAATTCCAAAGGCGCTGACATGACGCATCACCACGCAGGTTCCTGCCCTGGCCACGCGCCGATCTCTAGGCGCGCCGCGCTTCTGGGCCTGGGTGCCGCAGCAATCCTGGGCAACTGCTCCATGGCATTGGCGTCCAGCCTGGTGCCTTCACGGGCCAAGCTCGTCGTTCTGAACGTCATAGGCGGTCTCGACGGCCTCTCTGCCGTGGCACCCTATGGCGACGCCAACCTGGCGGCGCTCCGTTCGTCCATAATGACGCCAGCAGTCGGGAAGGCAGGCGGCCTGCTCGATTTGGGCGGCTTCTTCGGCCTGCATCCTGCCTTGCCGCACCTACACGCCATGTTCGTTGCAGGTGAGGCCCTCGCCATTCACGCTGTCGGCAATACCGGCGCCGGCCGCAGCCACTTTCAAGGACAGGATTACCTGCAGAGCGGTGCGACCGAGCTCCTGTCTTCGGGTTGGCTGGACAGGGCTGCCGCGTTTCTGCCCCAGACCACCACGAGCGGCCTCTCGCCCGCCCTCATCCTGTCACCCGTAACCCCGCTTTCGCTGAGCGGCCCAGTCCGCCCTTCCGGCTGGTCCCCCAATCCGTTCGCGCCCGCGAGCCAGGCCTTTTCGGCGACCGTGCAACAGATGACCGCCTCGGACCCGCTGATCGGCCCTGCGATCGCGGCCGCACTTTCCAACAAGACGTGGATAAACGCGACCATCGCGGCGGGCTACAAGGCTCCTGCCAACTCACAACCGCTGGCCACTCTCGCGGCGGCAGCGGGCAGCATGCTCGCAGCGCCTGGGGGACCGTCGGTCGCGGTATTGTCCACCGGCTCGTTCGACACCCACGCCGACCAGGTTGCGCACCTCAATGCCAGCCTGCCGGCCCTGGACCAGGCACTCCTGACCCTCAGGCTATCGCTTGGTGAAGCATGGGCGTCCACCATCGTCCTGACGATGACGGAGTTCGGCCGCACCGCGTATTGCAACAACGAATCCGGCGGTGGCACGGATCACGGCACCGGCTTCGCCGTCTTTGTCGCTGGCGGGGGCGTGGCGGGAGGCAAGGTGCTGGGTTCCTGGCCCGGCCTGTCGCCCACTCAGCTGCTGGACGGCCGAGACTTGGCCGCCACGACGGACTTCCGCGCCATAGCCGCAACCATCCTCGGGCAACATATGGGTCTCTCAGCGTCTCAGCTCGCCTTGGTGTTTCCTGGCGCGCCTGCGCTCTCACCTGTCAGCGGCATCTTCAGGTAGCCAATTCAGAAGCGAGCAGTTCTTTTCTAAAAGAACCAAAGTTCTGCACTTTACAAGGTAGATCACCACGGCAGAACAGCGTCAGGAGTGAAAGTTTTTTGCTTCTTTTTTTCAAAAAAGAAGGCCTTTCTTCTTTCTTGCGATAGATGCGAAAAGCGCCCAACATCACTGCGGTAAAGCCATGATATCGTAGCGCGGCCGGTAGCCGGGCGCAGGTTCCGGCGCCCGGCCCAGGTCCGGTGCAATATTGGTTGTCGCCTGGTAGAGCAGCTCCATCACCGCAAGCCCACCCGCCTGTCTGGCTTCGTCAGCATTTAGCGCCTGCGACGTTTGATAACCGCGCACCAGATCGGCCGCCGCCGGACGCAACAGTGCGAACAGGCGATCGAAAAGCGCCTTGTTTGCTGCCTCCTTGGCGGACCACGCGAACAGCGCGTCCAGTACGTCGTCATGGCGTTCGCGCAACCAAAGCGTCTGGCGGCCGGCGGCCTGCTCGATTGCGAGCAGCGGCATGTGGAGTACGACAAAATCGGCGTCGGACGACAACTGCGCCTGATCGCGCTTGACGGTGTTACCTAGCGGCAGATCGGCGGACGCCCGTATCTGGTCCAGCACGTCGCGCCATTGCTTGAAGTTTACAAGCGTATCGAATACGCCGGGTTCTGCGGGACGGGTGTAGGTGTCGAACAGGCAGGCGGGCACGGGTGCACCGCTGGTCAGCTCCCATACGCCGGCATGGGCCGCCTCGCCCTGGGCGGCGGGCGTGGTGTAGCCCCAGGCATCGGCAGCCAGGGCCAGCAGACGCCCATTGTCGCGGAACACATCCATCTCGCCATAATCGCCTGTCTGGCTGGCGAAGCTGGAAAAGCGGCCGCCCTGGTTGGCGGTATGCTGCGACTCCAGCAACCGGGTAAGCGAGATGTCGGTGAGCGCAGGCGCGCCGCTGCCCAGGGTGATGCTGCGGGCCCGGCGCTGGAACAGGCCGAACACGTTGGCGTCGTAGAGATCGACGCGGACGGGCGGCGCCGCTTCCGGGCCGTAGGTGCCAGCCACTTCCTGGTAGCCCATGGCGGCCGGGTCCAGCGTTCCGGTTCGGCGCAGGGCCGCGTTGGCACGCTGGGCGAAAGCGGCGCAGAAGGCCGGATCAGGCTGCGCCCCGGCGCCGACCGAGGCGCGCAGGTTGACATATTGCGCTATGGCCCCGCCTCGCGGCGGTGCCGGCGGCCACGCGCGCAGCGCTTCTGTGCGTGAAGCCAGCGCCGATGCCAGGCAGCCAGGCGCGGCCACGTTCGCCTCCGCCAGATGGCACTGGCCGGGCAAGCCCAGCAGCCAGGCGCGCTGGCTGGCCAGGATCGCGTCGCGTCCGAAAATGGTGGCCGGCCGCAGGTCCGCCTGCAGCGCCTGGATCATCGCGCGGTTGGCGGCGGTCAAAGTGGGGCTGGCGCAGACCGCCGTCTCCGCCGCCGTTGCCGCCTCGAAACAGTCGGTTCTGCCATCGGCCGCGTCTGCCGTCTGCGGTGAGATGCTCGCATCCGGCACGTAGGGCGTCACGTGGTGGATGGCGCAGGCGGACAGCAGCAATGCCGTGGCTGCAAAAGGAAGGTAAGAAAGGCCTTCTTTTTTGAAAAAAAGAAGCAAAAAACTTTTGCTTCCCCGTTGCTCAGCCGCTTCGGTATTTCCTGATGAGACCTG
>CAXTJZ010000041.1:0-20336 GCA_964244695.1 uncultured Acetobacteraceae bacterium | reverse complement strand
CGCCGACAGGGAGCAAAAGTTTTTTGCTTCTTTTTTTCAAAAAAGAAGGCCTTACTTTCTTACTTCCCGCTGACCCGCCAAACAACATTTCCCACGTCATCGGCCACGAGCAACGCGCCGTCGCGATCGAGCGTGACGCCGACGGGGCGGCCCTGGGCGTTGCCGTTGCTGTCGAGGAAGCCGGTGAGGATGTCCACGGGCGGGCCGTCCGGGTGGCCGTTGCGGAAGGGGACGTAGATGACCTTGTAGCCGCTGCGGGGGACGCGGTTCCAACTGCCGTGCTGGCCGACATAGGCGCCGTTCGCGAAGGCTGGGCCCATGGCGCCGGGGCGGGCGAAGGCCAGGCCGAGGGAGGCGGTGTGGGGACCCAAGGCGTAGTCGGGGCGCAGGGCCGTGGAGACGAGTTGCGGGGCGGGCGGTTTGGCGCGGGTGTCCGTGTGCTGGCCGTAATAGCTGTAGGGCCAGCCGTAGAAGGCGCCTTCGTGGACCTGGGTCATGTAGTCGGGAACCAGGTCGCTGCCGATCTCGTCGCGTTCGTTGACGCTGGTCCAGAGGGCGTGGGTGGCGGGCTCCCATGCCAGGCCCACGGGGTTGCGCAGGCCGGTGGCGTAGGGGCGGTGGGCGCCGGTTGTGGGGTCGACCTCCCAGATGTCGGCGCGGCCGGCTTCGGCGGCGATGCCGTTTTCGGCGACGTTGCTGTTGGAGCCTATGGACACGTAGAGCCTGGTGCCGTTGGGCGAAGCGGTGACGTTCTTTGTCCAGTGGTGGTTTATCGGGCCGGCGGGGAGGTCGGTGATCTTGCGGGGTGTGGCGGTGATGGTGGTTTGGCCGGGGGTAAAGGGGAAGGCGAGCAGGGCGTCGGTGTCGGCGACGTAGAGGGTGGTGCCGGCCAGGGCCATGCCGAAGGGGGAGTTGAGGTTGGCGAGCAAGGTGTATTTCTGCGCTTCGCCGGTGGGTTGCGGGCGCAGGAGGACGATGCGGTTGGGGCTGGGCATGCCGGCGCCGGCGCGTTTCATGACCAGGCCGGCGATGTAGCCCTTGATGCCGGCGGCGTCCTGCGGGCGGGCGGGGGCGTTGCTTTCGGCGACCAGGACGTCTCCGTTTGGCAAGGCCAGGAGCCAGCGGGGGTGGTCCAGGCCGGTGGCCAGGGCGGTGACGTGCAGGCCGGGGGCCGTGGGGGCGGCGCCGGCGGGCCAGCCTTTGGCTGGGGCGACGTTGACGGTGGGGAGCAGGCCGGGGTGGGGTAAAGGGAGTTGCGGGTTGGGGCCTATGCCCGCGGATAGCGGGAGGGTGGCGCGCTCGCTGCAGGCGTATAGGGCGAAGAGTCCGGTGGCGAGTATGGCGGTGGCGGCTAGGGTGCGCTTGCGCATTTTTGTCTCTGGGCGGGTTGGGGTGGCAAGGAAGGCCTTCTTTTTTGAAAAAAAGAAGCAAAAAACTTTTGCTCCCTGTCGGCGGTTTAGGCGGCCGGCAGCCGTGGGGTGGAACTTTCTCCTGGCGTGACGAGTTCTGGGAGCGTGTTATAATTACGGGAGCATGACGATGCGGTTTGGTCTTGTTGTGGCAACCTGTTGCGTTTGCCTGCCGGGGTTGGCGGCCGCGCAGACGGACATGATGGCGATGGCGCATGACGGCGCGGCCAACCAGCTGGGTGTTCTGGAATATTGCCAGGCGCAGGGTTACACGGATGGCAGCGCGGTGGTGGCGCAGCAGGGCGTGATCTCGCGCCTGCCGGCTTATGCCGGGTCCACGGCGGCGGCGGAGGCCACCGGTAAGACGGGGACGATTTCCGCCAACGGGCAGAGCGTTTCGTTGTCCGACATGGCGGCCAGGGGGCACGCGACGGAGGCTTCGATGTGCCAGCAGATGGCGGCCAACGTGAAGCAGGCTGCGGCGAGCAATGCCGCGGCGTTCGGGCCGGGTGGGGTGCCGAAGATGCCCAGTGGGATGCCGGCCATGCCCGGTGGGATGCCGGCGATGCCTGCCATGCCTGGTGTGCCGCAGCCGCAATGAGGTGATTGCGGGGCGGGTTGGTTGGATGCCGATGTCTTTGTCGTATTCAGTGAGCCGTGTGGTTCGCAGGGCAAAGCCGTTGACGACCTAGGACGTCAACGGCATTGCTTGATGACCGATACGCGGCTGTTGCCGGATACTTCTGCTGTCGGTTGATTGCGGTTATTCGCAGCGGCCGGGTCTCTTGGCGGAATCTTGTGGTTGCCCTGCTTTGATTCGAGCGCTCGCGGTGTTCCTGTCGGATGCCGGACCACTAGTTACCCGACAGGGAGCAAAAGTTTTTTGGTTCTTTTTTTCGAAAAAGAACTGCTTGCTTTCTTCTTCTCACACGCCCGGCAGGCGAAGGGCGGCGCCGATTATGTCGAACACGTCCAGCAGGCGGGCGACGTAGTGGTCGTGGACGGCGAAGCCTGGGGCTGCCGGGTTGAAGAATTGGCGCTCCAGGCCGGCGACGAGGCGGGTGAGCCGGCGCTGGTGTAGGCCCAGGGCGGTCTGGATCGGGTCGGAGACCACGCCGGCAAAGGCTGCGAAGGTGGTGGCAGCGAGCATGACGGTGCCGGTGGTGGCGGCCAGCAGGGTGGCTGACGGGCCGGCTGGGAACAGGCTGTACCAGGCGCTGCCCAGCGAGGCGCCGAGGGGGAAGGCGCTGATGGCGGTCTGGTGGGCCATCAGGCCGGCCAGAGCGGGGCCGAGGGTGGCGGCACCTGGGGTGAGTTTGTTCAGGGTGAGGGCGCCGATGCTGAGGTTCATCAGGCCGGTGGTGATCTCGGCGGCGGCGGCGCGGGAGAGGCCGTAGGTTTGTAGCGCGTCGGCCAGGCGGGCCTGGAAGGCTGGGTCTGAGTTGTGTGCGGCGAGGTTGGGGAGGGCGGCTTCGAGGGCGTCCTGCAGGTCGGGGGTGGCCAGGATTGCGTCGGCCAGGGCGTCCCTGGTGCTTTCGCGGTTGGGCTGGGCGTAGGGGAGTTCGAGGAGCTCGGTCTGGATCAGCCACTCGACCTGGCGGGTGACGGCGGTGGGCAGGATGAGGGAGCGGTGCAGGCAGGCGGCGAGGCGGGTGGCGCCGAGTTTGCCTGCGGTGGCGGAAGTGAGGTGCAGGACGATCTGGGGAGCGGCGAGGGTGAGGTTCAGCGGGGCTTTCAGGATGTCCCAGCCCAAGGCGGCGCGGTGCAGGGACAGGGTGCCCGGCAGCGAGAATTGGGCGTGCACGAAGGGGGCGACGCGGGCGCGGCGGGCGGCGAAGTAGGCGCGCGCACCTTGCTCGACGGCGTGCAGGGCCAGGTCTCGGTTCAGGGTTTCGGGCATTTGGGCGCTCGCGGTGGTGGGGAGGCGGCCTGCTTGCTGGAGATGGTGACGGTTTGAGTTGGTTGGTGGCAGAGATGAGATTGGAACACCACGAGTTGCACGAAGCCTTCTGTTCGATCGCGGCGATCGGTTCGTCCTCTGGTGGTGCAAGCGGGTGGCGGGTGATTTGGACGTGGGTCGGCTGTGTCCAAAGCGGCATAAACAACCCGTAAATTCCGCCTGTTTTGCTGACCGCTCCGGTCTGTCTGAAGGAGGCTTGGCGAGGCAAATACGGAAAGCAAAAATTTTTGGTCTTTTTTCAAACCGGACCTGCTTGCTTTCTTGCCTACCCCACGGCACCTGCGCAGCGTGGAGATAGTCGATGTTCTGATAGTAGGCGCCGGGGCGGCCGGGCTGATGTGCGCGATGACGGCGGCGCGTCGGGGGCGGCGGGTGCTGGTGGTGGACCATGCCCGGCAGGCGGGGGAGAAGATACTCATCTCCGGAGGCGGGCGCTGCAACTTTACCAACACCGGGTGCGTGGCGGATCGGTTCTTTTCGGAGAACACGCATTTCGCGAGGTCGGCGCTGGCGCGCTACACGCCGCGGGATTTCCTGGACCTGGTAGAGAAGCACCGGATCGGCTGGCACGAGAAGACGCTGGGGCAGTTGTTCTGCGATGGGCCGGCCAGGCAGATCGTGGCGATGCTGCTGGCGGAGTGTGCGGCGGCCGGTGCTGTGGTGCGGTTGGGGGAGAACGTGAGCGAGGTTTCGCACGCTGACGGGCGGTTCCGTGTGGGGTTGCGCAACGGGGTAGTGGAGGCAGGTTCTCTGGTGCTGGCGAGCGGGGGGCTGTCGATACCGAAGATCGGGGCTTCGGGGCTGGCGTATCGGGTGGCGCAGCAATTTGGGCTGGCGATGGTGGCGCCGCGTCCGGGCCTGGTGCCGATGAAGCTGGAGGGGGAGGCGCTGGCGCGGCTGGACGGGCTGGCGGGGGTGTCGGCTGTGGTGGAGGCGGCGTGTGGGGGCGTGCGGTTCCGCGAGGGGATGGTGGTGACGCATCGCGGCGTGTCGGGACCGGCGATCCTGCAGGTGAGCTCTGCCTGGCGGGAGGGCCAGGAAGTGGACATCGACCTGGTGCCCGGGGCGGCGGATGGGTTTCTGCGGGCGGGCAAGCGGGCGCGGCCGCGGGTGGGCTTGCGGGCTTTGCTGGGCGAAATGCTGCCGCAGCGGCTGGCGGACGTGTTCCTGCCGGCGGCGCGGGAAGGCGCGCCTGTGGCGGAGATTGCGGACAGGGAGTTGCAGGCGCTGGAGGCGGCGCTGCGGCGCTGGCGGTTGTTACCTTCCGGTACTGAAGGGTATGCCAAGGCTGAGGTAACACTGGGCGGGATTTCGACTCGGGGGCTTTCCCAGAGGAGCATGGAGGCGCGCGCGGTGCCTGGGCTGTTTGCTGTTGGCGAAGCGGTCGACGTGACGGGTTGGCTGGGGGGGTATAATTTCCAGTGGGCGTGGGCGAGCGGGTTTGCCGCCGGTGAGGCGGCGTGACGGCGCCTCGGGTCAGCGTGTTGATGACGACGCGCAACGGGGCGGCTTGGATAAGGGCCAGCCTGGATAGCGTGTTCGCGCAGAGTTTCGGCGATTACGAACTGGTTGTGGTGGATGACGGGTCCACCGATGCGACGCCGGACATACTGGCGGCGGCGGGTGACGCGCGTATGCGGGTGATACGCAACGCCGAATGCCAGGGGATTGCGGGCGGGCGCAACATTGGGCTGGCCGCCTGCGTGGGCGATTATGTGGCGGTGCTGGACCATGACGACGTGAGCCTGCCGGAGCGGCTGGCGCGGCAGGTGGCGTATCTGGACGGGCACCCTCAGGTGGTGCTGGTAGGCACGGCGGTGGAAATACTGCGCGACGGGGTGGCAAGCGATCCTGAGCAGGTGGCGCATGTGAGCCCGATTGGGATGCGCATGATGCTGCACCTGGGCAATCCGCTGACGTGGTCGTCCGTGATGTTCAGGCGGAGTGCTTTGCAGCGGGTGGCCGAGGACAAGGCGGTGCTGCGGGATGCGGCGGTGCCGGCCGACGACTTCGACCTGTATCACCGGCTGCTGGCGCTCGGAGAGGCGGCGCGGCTGGACGGGGTGCTGACGCAATATCGCTGGCATACCAGCAACACGACGTACCGCCTGGCGAGCCAGATGGCCGAGCGGGCGGCGTTGGTTTTGAGCCGGGCTTACGCGCCGTGGTTTGGGGCGGAGGCGGATGGGGCGGCGCAACTGGTGGTGCGGCATCTGAGCGACCGGTTGCCGGTGCCCGATGCGGCGACGCTGGACAGGCTGTTTGCGATCATTGCGCGCGTAGGGGCGGAGTTCTCCGGGCGGGAGTGTGCGGCGTTGGGGGCGGCGCTGCGGTGGCGGCTTTTACGGGCGGCGATGCGGGAGGGACGGCCGGGGATGGTGCGGGGGCGCTGGGAGGATATGCGCTGGACAGTGGATGGGGCGGCGAGTTTGGCCGTGGGAGTCGGGCGGCGGGTTTGGCGCTGAGGGACCGCCTGTGTCGGCCGGCTGCCGCTCGGCCGGCGACACCCAGGCTGTTCGTCTGTCCCAAGGTGACGGTCGGCGGCAACGCGCTGTGAGACCAACACCCGATCTGCCCTTTTCGACACCCGGAGAGCAACCGTGAGCGAACCTACTGTGAGAGCGGACCGGCCCCCGGGTTACCCAAGCCACGCCCATTCGCTGCCCTCCCTGGTGATCACCGGGACCAAGGACTTCAATCCACGTTTCTCCGAACGTCAGGATTGGCGGGCGACGCTTACAGGCTGAGCCCTGGCGCCAAGGAGCTGCTGACGCTGTTCGGCGCCGAGCACACTCAAGGCTTGCTCCCCCCTGCCGAATTACTCGCCTGCGCGGGTTTGGCGACCGGGCTGCGTGTGCGCCAAGTCAAGGGATGTCAAAAGCCGTCAAGTGTTTGAAATGAGACGGAAAGAAGGCCTTCTTTTTCGAGAAAAAGAAGCAAAAAGCTTTTGCTGGCGCTGTCGCGGAACGCTGAAGCGTATGCTTCGACAACGCGCACTCAACGGAGGGAAAGTTTTCTGGTCCTTTTTTCAAAAAAGGACTGCTTGCTTTCTGCCTTGTCCGATCACGGTGAAGCGGTTGCTGTGAGTGCTGTCTGGACTTGCTGAAATCTTGCCGCGCCCCGGATAGGATCCAGCATCGGATCGAGTCGCAGCTCCGCCAGGCCTGGGTCGCGCAAGCGAGCCGCTGTCTCCAGCCAGGTCAGCGCTTCGTCCTGCTGTCCCCATTGGGCGTAAATCTCGGCGTAACTGAACGCGCCGGCGTCGCCCTGGTCCGCGCGCAGTCTGGCCAGGTTCGCGTCTGCCTCCGCCTGGCGGCCCAGTCGTTGTGCGGCGATCGCGAGGACCTCTTTCTCCTCCAGGTTTGCCGCAGGCGCGCACAGGTTTCTGGCCGCTTCGGCGTGGCCCTGCATGAGCAGAACGCCGCCCAGCAGGCCGACATAGACGGGGCGCAGGCCGTCCCCAAGCACCGCGGCGTGGTGCAGCGCTTCGGCGGCTTCGTCGTAACGGTGCGCCATGAACAGGATGCGGCCGAGTTGACCCCAGGCGTTGACGGAAAGCGGGTCTATCTGGGTACCGCGCTGGCCGGCGGATACCGCCCGATCGAGATGGCCGGCAGCGAGCTCGATGTTGGCGTAATTGCTTTCAATTGCGGCGCTGCCCGGCGTCAACAGCCGCGCCTGATCTATTTCGCGCTCGGCGGAAGCGGGGTCGAGTAGGCCGAAATTCAACACCCAGGCGCGCAGGGAATGCGACTGGCCCCAACCCGGCGCCAGCGCCACGGCGCGGTCTGCCGCGGCCAGCGCGTCTTCGAAAAGTCTGTGCTGTGCCAACGAGCTTCCGACCGCGCCGAGCATGGCGATGTTGGCGAGCGCCTTGGACCGCCCGCCATGCGCGCGCGCGAAACCAGGGTCGAGCGCCAGGGCGCGGTCAAAATCGGCCAGGGCCGCGCGGTGGTCGGCCTCGCCGCGGGCGGTGTGTTCAAGCTGGGTTGCGCGCAGGTAGAAATCATAGGCCTGCGCGCTGGTAGTGCCGCCGAGCGTCAACTTGGCCGCGTCGCCGCCTGCGAGCCTGCCCTGTAACGATTGCACCACCGCCTGCGCGATCTCGGTCTCCACGGTAACGACGTCACCCTGCGCGCTGTCGAGCGTGGCGGACCACATGTTGAAGCCGTCACGCGCGTTGGTGAGCTGGGCGGTTACAACTACGCGGGCGCCGGCCCGTCTGACGCTGCCGCCGAGCACCGCGCTTACGTTCAGCTTGCGGGCGATCTCGCCGATGGTGGCGTGACTGCCGCGGAACGAGAACGAGGAGGTCCGGCCGGCCACCTCTATGGCCTCGATACGGGTCAGCGAGTCGATGAGCTGCTCGGACATGCCATCCGAGAGGTAGGCCTGGCCGGGGTCGCCGCTCATGTTGTCGAAGGCGAGCACGGCCACGGAGTGCGCCGGCGGTGCGAATGGCTTCTCGGCCTGGTCGCCGGCGGGCGCCGGCCTTTGACTGGCCCAGATCCCCAGGCTGAGCACCGCTATGACGAGGGAGAGCAGCGCCACGGCGAGCGGGGTGTTGCCGCGCCAGCTCGACACGCTTGGCGCTGGGTCCTGACACGCCGGCGCGGCCGCGAAGGTGACAGGCTCGGCGAAACGGAAGCCGCGGCCCGGCACCGTCACGATGCACCTGTCCGAGCTGCCGCTGGACTTCAGGATCTTGCGCAGTTCGAATATCGCCTGCCCGACATTGTTGTCTTCCACGGTGCGCCCGGCCCAGACTTCGCGCAGCAGCTCGTCGCGCTCCACGACGCGGCCGTGGTTCGTGACGAGATAGAGCAGGACGTCGAACAGGCGCTCGGCCAGCTTGATCCTGTCGCCGTCGCAGAACAGGGAGCGGCGAAGCGGGTCCAGCGTGAACCGGCCCCAGCGGAAACTGCCTTGCTCCGGAAGCGAGAGATCCATGACGTGAGGCGCTCCCAAACGGCGAGGGGTTGACCGGCTGTCATTACAATGTCCACCGCCGGACGTGGCATGCAGGCGTAACCGCAGTTACGCTGTCTTCGCCACCTCCGGCCTTGGCCTGATCGATGTTGCTTGTCGAAAGGACGCTTTGACGTCCTTTGATAACGTTTTAATTGCCGTTTGTCGCGTGTTTACGCCACGCCTGCTTCAACATACGGGAGCAGGCTGGTGTTCGATCGCGGTACGGCGTGGCTGAGCGAGGCAGACGGTCGGCTGAAGGGGAGCCGTTTCTCGACGGCGATCGCCTCGCGCCGAGGCAGGATCGTTCTGCCCGTAGTATTGGTTGTAGTTCTTGCTTTGGCTTGTATTGGGTTGAGGCCCGACGCGGCGCAGCTTTGCGCTAAGCTGGAAGGTTTGCCTTGTGGTCCGTGATGCGCGTTATCGCTGCTGGCGGTGGGGAGGCAAGGAAGGCCTTTTTTCTTGAAGAAAACAAGCAGGAAACTTCTGACTCCGCTGTCGCGGACTTCCGGGATGGGTCCGCGACAGCGTAGCAAAAGCTTTTTGCTTCTTTTTCTCGAAAAAGAAGGCTTTGCTTGCCTAAGCTGCGATAGGCAACCGCGCCCGTATCAGCTTTTCGATTCCGCGCAGCTGCGCGCGTTCGCCGTCGTCGCACAGGCTGATGGCGCGGCCCGCGGCGCCGGCGCGGGCGGTGCGGCCGATACGGTGCACGTAGGCTTCCGGCACATCGGGCAGGTCGAAGTTGATGACGTGGGTGACGCCGTCCACGTCGATGCCGCGGGCGGCGATGTCCGTGGCGATCAGGACGGGGACCGAGCCTTTCTTGAAGTCGGCGAGGGCGCGTTCGCGCTGGCCCTGGCTTTTGTTGCCGTGAATGGCGCTGGCGGACAGGCCGGCGGCGGTGAGGTGCTGCACGATGCGGTCGGCGCCGTGCTTGGTGCGGGCGAAGACGAGGGTGCGGCCCATGTCCGGGTTCTTCAGCATGCGTGTCAGCACGATGCGCTTCTCGGACTGGTTGACGAAGACGACGCTCTGCTCGATGCGCTCCGCGGTGGTGGCGACGGGGGTGACGCTGACGCGGACGGGGTCCTTGAGCATGGCGTCGGCGAGGACCTGGATCTCCTTCGGCATGGTGGCGGAGAAGAACAGGGTCTGGCGGGCGGCGGGCAGTTCGCGGGCGATGCGCTTGATGGGGATGACGAAGCCCAGGTCCAGCATGTGGTCGGCTTCGTCGAGGACGAGGACTTCCGTGCGGTCCAGGCGAACGTGGCCTTCGCCGAAGAGATCCAGCAGGCGGCCGGGGGTGGCGACGATGACGTCCACGCCGTTGGCGAGCGAGGTGATCTGGCGGCCTTTGGGGACGCCGCCGAAGATGAGGGCCACGCGGATGCTGGTCTGGCGGCCGTAGGTGCGGAAGGATTCGGCAATCTGGGCGGCGAGTTCGCGCGTGGGGGCCAGGACGAGGCAGCGCGTGGTCTTGCGCTCGTAGGGGCGCGGCTTGGCCATCAGGCGGTGCAGGATGGGCAGGGCAAAGGCGGCGGTTTTGCCGGTGCCGGTCTGGGCGATGCCCAGGAGGTCCGCGCCGGTGAGGAGGTGCGGGATGGCCTGCGCCTGGATCGGGGTGGGCGTTGTATAGCCGGTTGCGGCCAGGGCCTTCAGCAGCGGGGCTGCGAGGCCTAGTTCAGAGAATTCTGTCATGGGTGGTGGTTTAGCTTTCACAGCCGCGCCGGGCGTGCCGGGGCGGAAGAGCGGTCGGCAGGACCGCAAGCCGGCGCGATTTAAATAAGAACGGAAACCGGCCAGGCTTCTGAAAAGCGATCGGTCGCAGTTTATGCCGCGCTGCAGCATGGTGGGGGATGCGGGACGGGAAGTCAAGAAAAAGAAAGGGAGGCCTTCCTTTCTTGGAAAGAAAAGCGAAAAGCTTCTGCTCCCTTTCGGCGGCTGGGAACGGCGCGCGTCAGCGCATTCAACAATTTTTTCGTCCTTTTATCAAAAAGGGACTGCTTTCTTTCCTGCCTGCGGGAGGACATAACGCCGCGTATGCCTGTCGAGAGCCGGATTATAAGCGAGCCGTATGCCGGGTTGCAGGCGCAGGCGCTGGGGCTCGCGGAGGCGGCGGGGTTGTCGCCGGAGATCGTGGAGCTGCGGCCGCGGCGACCTTGGTCG
The DNA here is from genome assembly GCA_964244695.1 of uncultured Acetobacteraceae bacterium. Lineage (GTDB taxonomy): Bacteria > Pseudomonadota > Alphaproteobacteria > Acetobacterales > Acetobacteraceae > BOG-908. The sequence goes on along the minus strand of CAXTJZ010000041.1, from coordinate 9,833 downwards.
TGGGTTGGGGCGGCAGTTTGGCCGGCGCCTTTGCGGGCTGTCGGGTTGCGCGAGCCGCCTCCGGGCATATTGTTCACGGCCGGGGGAACGGCGGGGGCGGTAGGGGCGGCGTGCCACAGGCGCGGAAGCGTGGTGGTGCAGGTGCAGAACCCGCGGATGAGCCTGCGGCATTTCGACCTGGTGGTGGCCAACGCGCATGACGGGCTGGCGGGGCCCAATGTAATCGTGACTAGGACCGCGTTGCATCGGGCGACGCCTGAGCGGCTGGGGGCGGCACGGATGGTTTGGGGCGAGCGGCTGGCGGGGTTGCCGCGGCCGCTGGTGGCGGTGCTGGTTGGGGGGAGCAATGGGCGGTTCAGGCTGGGGGCGGCCGAGGGGGCTGGGCTGACTGGACAGCTGGTGGGGATGATGAACAGGGATCGGGTGGGCGTGGCGCTCGCGGCGTCTCGGCGGCCGCCTTCGGTGGTTCGCGGAAGGCTGCGGGAGGCGCTGGTGCCGAAGGGGGGGTGGGTTTGGGACATGGCTGGGGAGAACCCGTATTTCGGGTTGCTGGCATTGGCGGATGCCATTGTGGTGACGGTTGACAGCATTTCGATGGTGTCTGAGGCGGTGGCTACGCATGCGCCTGTGTTGCTGGCGGATCTGCCTGGACGGTCGGCGCGGATCGGGCGGTTTCGGCGGGGGTTGCTGGAGGCGGGGCGGGTGCGCGGGTTTTCGGGGCGGTTTGAGAGTTGGCCGGTGGCGCCGATTGACGATACGGCGCAGGCTGGCTGGGAAGTTCGGCGGCGGTTGGGGTTGTGACGAAAAGGCGCAATGGCAGCCATCTGGCGGGGTTTGCCTGGCTCCGGTGCTAGGAAAAGCGCGCCAGCCGACCCGCCAGGCCATCTTTTCGCGCGGACGCCGGGGGCTGTCCTTTTGAAGTGACAAGATTGTCCACGTACCCTGTTATTCGCGCGTGCCTTGGTGGAAGTCCGCGACAGCGATAGTCAAAGTTTTTTAGTTCTTTCTTTCAAAAAAGAACTGCTTGCTTCCTTGGAGTTCTGCAGTTGCTCGACATTCAGACCTTTGACGCGCGGCGTGGCGGGAACGTTTTGTATAAGGCGTTTACGCATCCTCTGGCGGCTGAGGCCATGGCGGCGCTCGCGGGCGAACTGCAGGCGGCGGGGCCGTTGGCGGTGTTTGATCCGGAGGGCATAGCGGCGGCGTTGTATGCGCTGCACCCGGACATGCCGGTGCCGGTGGCGTATTACGTGCAGGATGTGGCGGCGCTGGATGGCGCGCTGGCGGGGGTGGCGGCGCGGCCGGTGACCGAACTAGGGCAGTGCCGGGCTGCGACTTTGCTGATCGCAGGGTTCGATACGGGGCGGATCGAGGCGCGGGTAAGGCGGTTGTGCGCGGAGGGGGTTCGGGTTGTGTCCTTGGACGGGACGCGGTTGCCGGCGGCGATGTTGACGGCGCGGGCGTATCTGGATCGGCTGAATTTCGCGACGAACCATGCGTTTTTTCGCGATGAGGATGGGCGGCACACGCGGCTGACGAGTGCGAATTACTGGGCGGGGTATGGGGCGCGGACGGTTCGGTTGTGGTTGCGGCTGTTTGGGGCGGATGGGGCGGTGCTGGCAACCTGGGAGGAAGCGTTGCCGGCGGAGGCTGGCGGGTTTTCGATTGATAGCAAGGAGGTTAGGGCGCGGTTTGGTTTGGGGGCATTCACGGGCCAGTTGTTTCTGCATGCCATCGGGGTGGCTGGGCATGACGTGGTGAAGTATGCGCTGGATACTTACGGGGATGATGGCGAGGGGTGTGATCTTGGGCTGTCTGTGACGCATGATGCGAATGCCTGGCCTTCGGACAGGTATGCAGGGCTGCCGGCGCCTGGAGCGGATGAGCAGGTGATGCTATGGGTGCAGAACTCGCATGCGGCGGCGATACCGGCCGGGGCGATTACGCTGGACAGGATGGGGGCTGAGCAGCCGGTGGGTTTGGCGCAGGAAGTGGCGCCGTTTGCGAGTTTGGCGATTGACGTTAGTGCGTTGCTGCCTGGATTGGCTTGGCCAGAGCAGTTGGAATTGCGCACGGGGCGGCATGTGGTGCGGCCGCGGTATGAAATCCTGAAGCGTGGGCACTCGCGTATTGCGCATGTGAACGTGGAGCGGGCGGATCTGCGGCCCGATCCTGGGATACGGACGCTGCACAATCTGCTTGGGCGCGGCTACATCTTGCCGTTTCCTGTACTGCCGGCAGAGCAGTTCCGGACCATCGTGCAGCCTAACCCGATGGCGGAGTGGCAGGACAGCCTGCCTTTGCGGCTGGACGTGTTTGGCGAGGACGGGCGGCTGACGGGGCAGCGATTCCTGGGCAATCTGGAGCGGGCGCATTCGATGGCGCTGGACCTGGCGGAGCTGGGGGCCGAGGCGGGACATGCCGAGCTGGTATATGATTTTCGCAATGGTGGGGAGGCGGACGGGTGGATGCACGGGCTGTTCCGCTATGAGCACCGGGTGAGCGGGCATGGAGCGGATACAAGTTTTGGCGCGCACATCTTCAACACCGCGATGACGTACAAGGATGAGCCACAGAGTTACTCCGGGCCGCCGCCCGGGTTGACGACGCGGCTGTTCCTGAAGCTGGGGATCGGGGTAAGGCGGAGTTTTGCCGTGCTGATCTATCCGGCCAGTGCGGATTGGCACGCGTATTCGGCGACGGAACTGCAGCTGTTGGATGGGAGCGGCGAGGTTGTGGCGGGCGAGGCGTTGCGGGTTGCGTGTTCCGGGTCGGTGTTGGTTCGGCCGCATGAGGTGTTCGGGGAGGCGGCGCTTTTGCGTGCGGGGGAGCGCGGGTACGTGCTGGTGCGTGATGTGACTTGCCGGTTGTTTGGATATCATGGGTTGGATGATGGGCAAGGCGGGTTTTCGCTGGATCATATGTTTGGGTTTTGAAGGTAAGGAAGGCTTTCTTTTTTGAAAAAAGAAGCTGAAAACTCTTGCTCCTTTCGCTGTTGCGGGTGCCTTGGTTTGTCTTGAATATGACGGGCTGTTGTTACGGCAGCAGCAGTGAAAGTTTTTTGCTCCTTTTTTCAAGAAAGAAGTGCTTTCTTCCTGAAACCCTGCGACACGCGCGCTGAATGCGCTTTACGCGGCTGCTATTGCATGGATAGTGTACCGATGCAGGGCGGGGGCGGGCGTGAGGGTATCGGGATTTGTCGGCGCGGTGGCGGTGCTTGGCGTGGCGCAGTCCGGCTTTGCGCAGCAGAGTACCACGCCGGCCGCGCAGGCGATCACGCCGACGGCACCTGGTGCGGCAAGCCCAGGGGCGCCGAAGCCTGTGCCGGCTGGGCAGGCGCGCGGGGCGATCGAGGACGTGATCGTTACTGCGACGCGGCGGCCGGAGCGGCTGCAGCGTGTGCCTATCAGCATCACGTCAGTGGGCGAAAAGGAGCTGAAGCAGCGCGGTACGGATGATCTGAGCGGGATTGCGCAGCTGGCGCCCGGGTTGAATTTGAACAACCAGGGTGTGGCGCAGGAAAACCCGACCATTCGTGGCGTGAGCACGGGTGCGAGCACCAACCAGGGCGCCCAGCAGGCGACTGTCGGGTTGTACCTGGACGACATACCGGCGCAGAGCGCGGCCGTGCAGGGCGGCGCCGTGGACATACCGCTGTTCGATATACAGCGCGTTGAGGTGTTGCGCGGGCCACAGGGGACGCTGTTCGGGTCGGGCTCCTTGAGCGGCGGGCTACGCATACTGACGAATAAGCCGGACATGGAGAGTTACGGCGGCACGATCGATTTGACGGGAAGCGGGACGGAAGATGGCGGGGCGAACGACGCGCTGAACCTGGAAGCCAACTTTCCGATCGTGCCGGACAGGTTGGCGGTGCGTGTCGTGGGGTATGACCGGTTTGCCAGCGGGTACATCGACAACATCGTGACACGTCAGCGCGACGTGAACGACCTGCGGAACTATGGCGGGCGCGTGCTGGTGGATGCGCAGCCGACGCAGGAGTTGAACGTGCTGCTGACGTTCATCCATGAGAATGCTTACGGGTCCAGCGACGGGCGGTCAATCTATGGGACGAGCAATCCGGACATCGACCCTGCGCGCGACGAGGATGCGTTGAGCGAGGCGGGGCAGTATGCGCAGTACGTCGGCTACAACCTGGCCGCGAGCTACGATCTTGGCGATGTGCAATTGTTCGATTCGACCACCTATGCTGTGCGGGAATCGGGCGGGTCATTGGATTTTTCAGGCTACCAGAACCTGGTGCTGAGCCTGTTCGGAGCGCCGGCGGGGGATCTGAACAGGCCGGATGCCGGCCGTGATTTCAGCTCGTCCGATACGTTCACCGAGGAGGTGAGGCTGGCGTCCGAGGGCGAAGGGCCGCTGAAATATACGATCGGAGCGTTCTACCAGCACATCACGGGGTCGGCGGGGCAGACGATCTTCTCGTCCCTGACGGAGAACTATCTGGGATCGCTGCTGGGCGGGCCGAAGCCGGCTTATGGCGATCTGGGCGATCTGGAGGCCACCCAGCAGCAATCGGAAGAGGCGCTGTTCGGCGAAGGCACGTATACGGCGGGCCAGTTCGATTTCACGCTCGGACTGCGGGCGAGCCGGACGGAAGTGTCGTTCGTGACGAAAACGAAGGGGCTTACGTTCACCGACTCGCTCTCGACGGTTCCGGTGGTGACGCCCGGCAGCCAGAAGGGCTATCCGATCACGCCGCGCTTTGCGGTGGACTACCGGGCGACGCCGGACCTCACGATCTACGCGCAGATCTCGCGTGGTTTCCGCACCGGCGGGCCGAACCTTACCTACGGTTTCTCGCCCGGTATTCCCGCCTCGTATACGTCCGACACGCTGTGGAACTACGAGTTGGGCGAAAAGGCGGTCCTGCTGGGCGGGCGGCTGCGCATCAACTCGGACGTGTATTTCATCGACTGGTCGAACATCCAGATACCGACGCAAAGTTCGGCAGGCAACCTCTACATCCAGAACGCCGGCAATGCGCATTCCTACGGGTTGGAGACGGAGATCGCGGCCTCGCCCACGCATTGGCTGGATGTGGGAACCTCGGTTTCGCTGAACAGGGCGGAGATCGCCACGAACGATCCGACGCTGGTGCGGGCCACGGGGGCGCTGGGCGTGTTCACCGGCGACAGGCTGCCGGCGGCGCCGCAGTTCACCATCACGGATTATGCGCAGTTGAACTTCGACGTTCTGCACTATGCGTCATATTTCCGGGTGGATGAGAATTACGTGGGCGAGGAGTCCACGGACTTTGCCAACGCGGGGGCGAAATTCGGCAATTTCAGCCGGGGGAGGTTGCGTGCGGGGGTGCATGTGGGTTGGGCGGAGATCGTGGCGTTCATCAACAACGCGTTTGATAATAATGGGATCAACAACGCGCTCGAGGCGACGTTTGCGGACCATTTCGCGACGCAGTTGAAGTCGGCGTTTCGGAACAGGCCCTTGACGGCTGGGCTGACGTTTCGGGACTCGTTCTGAAGAGTGGCAGGCAGCCCGTGGCCTGGATTGTGAAGATAGTTGTCCGGGGAGGTAGAATGCTCTAGGCTGGTGTTCATCTGGAGGTGGATACATGCGCACCTGGGGCCTTTCGGTTTGCCTGGCAGGACTCGCGATCGCCCCGGCTCTTGCGCAGGAATCCATCGTGCGTTTTCCGGCGCCGCCCGACGGGTTCGACGCGTTGCACGCCAGCGATGCCGCGCGGGCGTATTACGGGCTGGCGGCGCGGCCCCAAACGACAGGCGCGAATGGCGCCGCCGCCTACGCAGCCTGGTCCACGGCCATGGCTTCCGCACGGCACTATGTGGCGCCGGAGCTGCGCATGATGACGCGGCGGCACGGGCCGGAGAGGCTGGCCTACCAGGGGGCTGAAGCGGCGCCCCAGACGATGAGAGCCGGCGCCCAGATGGCAGCGAGTACGAACTGGTCCGGGGAGTCGCTGGTCAACAACGTCACGGCTTTCGGCGGCGGTGCGTTCAACCAGGTCCTGGGTCTCTGGGCGCTGCCGGCAGTGCAGCAGGCGGTAGGAACATGCAGCGGCACGGACGTGTCTGCCGTATGGGTAGGGCTGGACGGCGCCAAGGGGGCGGGTAGCGACGTGCTGCAAGCCGGCACGGAAGGCGACGTGACCTGCGCCTACGGCGCGTCGACACAGGACATCTATCCCTGGTTCGAGTGGTATCCGGACTATTCCTACGAGATCACCAATTTCCCGTTGTCTGCCGGATCCTCCGTCTTCGTTTCCGTGCAGGCCACGAGTGCCGCAGCCGGGCAGGCCATGTTCGTGAACCTGGCAACCGGCAATTATACGACGACGCCGATCAGCGCGCCCGCCGGAACGCGCCTGATCGGGAACAGCGTAGAGTGGATCATGGAGCGGCCCACGCTGGAGAACAACCAGCTCGGCACGCTGTCGGATTTCGGTGTGGTGATGATGTGCTACGAAGTGGCGCAGGCGGTGAACGTGTCGAACTCGGTCTCTCCCGGTGCGCCGGGTGCGGGACAAGTCTCCAGTCTGATCTGGATGTATAACACCAGCAATCAGCTGATCGCGGAGACCGCGGTTTTCGGCAACACCGGTCAGGCCTTCTCCGTACAGGGGCCGACAAAGTAGATCGCCACCCGAGCTGAAGCGGAGTTGCAGCCAAGGCGGCTGTCACTGAGTCCGCGACAGCGGGCGTAAAAGTTTTTTGCTTCTTTTCTTCAAAAAAGAAGGCCTTGCTTTCTACCTCTGCCTCGCCTCACCGCCAGCATCACTTCAAGGTCTGGCGCCTTTTGGGCATGGGCACGTCCTGCTGAAAGGCAGGCGCCAGGCCGTAGGCGCCGAGATAACCGTTGACCATTTCCGCGCGGCTTGGCGGCGTGGGGAGGTTGGCGGCGAGGCGGTCCCAGAGACCGTCCTCGGTGCAGGCGCGTTGGATAGTTTCGGCGAGCGCGCGGTGATCGCCGAGCTGGAACTGCAGGGCGTGGACGTTGTGGGGGTTGCGTTCGGCGAGGCCGCCGGCGTTGCTGCAGATGATCGGCCGGCCGAACATCCAGGCTTCGGAGACGACGAGGCCGAAGCTTTCCCACCAGATGCTAGGGACGATGCACCAGTCTATGCGCGACATGCGGCTTTGCAGCTGGGTGACTTCGTAGCTGCCGCGGTTGGTGACGATGCGGTCTTCCACGGGACGGGCGTCTTCGGCGGTGAAGAAGGCTTCGAACTCGGCGCGTATGGCGGGTGTGGCGTAGCGCAAATTGTCACCGTTGAGGTCGACGGTGAAATCGGTGAAGCCCTGGGCGCGCAGGAGGGCGACCGCGCGCAGAATGATCTGCACGCCTTTGACGGTGACGTATTGGCCGAAGAAGCCGAAGCGGTTGCGGGCCGCGCTGGCGGGCAGGTGGCCGGCGGCGGCGTAGTTGCGCTGGCCGTTGGTGACGTGGGTGATCTTCTCGGGCGGGATGCCCCAGTGTGTGTAGTGGTCGATCATGAAGCGGCTGGGGACGGTGAAGGCGTCCACCTGGCTGAGGTGCTGGGTGAACCAGAGCTTGCGCATCAGGAACTGTTCGGGGCCGCGCTCGGGGAAGCATTGGTGGCAGCGTATCTGGCTCGCGTGGGTGCAGAGCGAGCCGTCCGTACGGCGGACCATGTGGCCGTCTGCCGCACAGATGGCCATGAATTCGTGGAAGGTGAAAACCAGGCGGCAGTTGGGGAGGACGCGGCGGATCAGGGTGAGGACGTCTATGCCGAAGAGCAGGAAGTGGTGGACGTGTACGATGTCTGGCGCGATCTGGAGGAGGAATTCTTCGAGGGATTCCAGGATGCTGGGAGCACCGGTCTTGTGCCAGGCGTAGTCGTAGTCCCGGGTGAGGAGGAGGTATTCGTTCGGGCGGCCGTCGAAGCCGGTGATGCGGGCGCCGGATTTATAGAGGGCGGTGAACTGGCGGTCGATGGCGGCGAGGAAGGTGACGTCCGCGTCGTCGCGGTCCCGCAGGGCTTCGAACAGTTCGTAGGCGATCTGCTGGGCGCCGCCGCGCACGAGTTCCGGGTGGAAGAGGCTGAGGAGGAGGATTTTCGGGCGGGTCATTGGGCTAGCCTGGCGGGGGTTTGGCCGAGGAAGCCGTCCTGGACGGTGGGGAGCCAGGTTTGGGTGAAGTGCCAGCGGTTGATCAGCGAGCCGCCTTCGTGCGGCGGCAGGCGGGTGCTGCCTTTGCCTTCCAGGTGCCAGAAGGGGAGATCGTGCAGCCAGACCTGGCCGCCGGCCTGCCAGGCGCGCAGGCAGAGATCAGCGTCCTCGTAATGGCCGTAGACGTATTGTTCGGAGAAGCCGCCGAGGCGTTCGAACCAGGCGCGGTCGGCCGACATGAAGGCGCCGGTGATGGCGGGGACGGGGCGGGGGCGGCGGAAGGCGGGGAAATCGGGCGGGGCGCCCTTGCCGTAATGTTCGACGTGGAGGAGTTCCTGGCGGGTGACGCCGTCCGGGCGGACGGAGAGGCCGACATCGTGCTCGAAGAACATGCCGGCGTGCATGAGGGCGCCGTCATCATAGAAGAGGGGGACGCCGAAGAGGGCGGTCTGTTCGGGGGGGAGGGATTCCAGCAGGGCCGCGTGGCGGGCGGGCCAGTCCGGCGTGGCGGGGATGACGTCCGGGTTCAGGATGATCAGGCGGTCCGTGGCGGCGTGGGCGGCGGCGACGTTGTTGGCGGCGCCGAAGCCGGCATTGGCGGGCAGGGTGACCATGGTGAAAGCCAGGCCGTAGATCTGGGCGGCGAGGCGGGCTTCGCGGTGGAGCTGTTCGGTGAGTTCGGGGCTGTTGCTGACGTAGAGGTATTCGTAGTCCGCCGCACCCGGGGCGGCGGCGAAGAGGGCTGCCTGCAGGAAGAGGTATTCCGGGCGGCCGTAGAGGCAGACGATGATGGTGGCGCGGAAGCGGCGGGTGTGGTTGCCGAAGCGTTCGACGTGGGCGCGGGCGGTGATGTGGGCGGAGAGGTTGGCGTTCAGGGCGAGGAGGGCCTGGCCGATGCCGGCGTTGAGCTGGAGGAAGGCCTCGACGGGCGGGTTGCCGAAATAGGCGGCGGCGGCGAGGTATTCGAAGACGCTGTCGCGCAAGGCGGCGGGGCTGACGAGGTGCAGGCGGGGGGTGTAGGGGATTTGCGCCTGGCGGGCGGGGCCGCAATGCAGGTGGATGGTGGTGCCTGGGGCGGGGGGCTGGGGCTGGGCGAGGTCTATTATAGCGTAGAAGCCGAGGAGGTGGCCGGGGGGGCAGCCGATGGCGGATTCGGCGTCTGCGCGGCGGCAGCGGGCGATGGCGGTGGATTCGGCGGTGCGGCCGCCGGGGAGGGTTAGGGTGAGGGTGGCGAGGGGGAGGCCGCGGTCATCGACCCAGCCGATGGCGACGCAGATGCCGCCTTCGGTGACGAGGAGCGTGTCCAGCCCGCTGGCGAGGTGGATGCTCGGGGGTTGCGCGGGTTGGGGCGGGGTGGCCGGGGGTCGGGAGAGGTGGTTCGGGGGGGGCGGGGGTGGTTCAGTGGCGGGCGGGGCGGAGAGGCGGGTGAGGAGGGATTGTTCGGCCAGCGCGCGTTTGTAGGAGGGCATTTCGAGGCGGCCTTCCGCGGCGCCGCGTCTTATGTAATGGTCGACGGCGGATGCAAAGCGTCCGGCGCGGATGTTTTCGGCGATTTTTGGGAAGGCGGCTAGGTAGGCGGGCTCGTTTAGGTCGGGGATCATTGTGTGATCAGATTTTTGGGCCAGCAGACGTGAAGACACTTCGCTCATAACTTATTCTGGGCAGGAACTGGGGCGGGTCGGGGGCCTAAAAACCGGCATC
>CAXTJZ010000040.1:0-21287 GCA_964244695.1 uncultured Acetobacteraceae bacterium | reverse complement strand
GGCCACAACGTGGCGCCTTCGCCGAAGAACAGGAAGAACCCGGGGTCGTCGCGCGGCACCTGCTCGTCCGCGTAGGTGGGCGGCGACTCCATGTGGAACATGGCGCCGTCTGTGGCATCGCGCACCGCGCTCATTAGGTCGAGGTATTGCCGGGTGCGCGCCAGCATGGCGGCGTGGACGGCATCGTAGGGGATGATTTCGGCACCCGGCGTCAGCGGCAGGCCGGGCTGGTCCGGCAGCACGATGTCGAACGGCCTGGCGTGCTGGATCAGCCCCACATCCTGGTGCACCGCCCCGCCTACCAGCGAGAAGACGGGGGCTTTCAGCCTGGCGCGCAGCTCCGGCGACAGCGCGACGCGGCCGGCTTCGGTGGTGATGGCACCTGGCAGGTGCCAGAAGTTCAGGACTTCCAGGGGGGTGTCGGACAGGGTTGCGGCGGCGGCCAGGTTTTCCGTGTGGCTGTGGCCTATGCAGACGGGGGGCGTGGATTGGGACGGCAACTCTGTACTCCGCTTCTGCCCTTGCATGGAGGAAGCAAGGCAAGCAGTTCTTTTTTGGAAAAAAGAACCAAAAAACTTTTGACTCCGCTGTCGCGCCGTTTTGGAAGAGTCCGCGACAGCGCGGACAAAAGCTTTTTGCTTTTTTTCTCGAAAAAGAGGGCCTTTCTTTTGCCTTGCTTGACTCGCCAACACGCGGCATCGACGGTGCCGGCCCATGACAGCCAACCCCTACCAGCAGGCTGCAGCCTACCAGCGATGGCGGCCGGCGATAAGTCAGATGCCTGCGCAGGACGTGGACCCCGTGCTGCGCGCCAAGTTCAGGATCGGTCGGCGCGACCGCATCGTCACCGCGGGCAGCTGCTTTGCCCAGCACATCGCCCGTGCGCTGGGTGCGAGCGGCTACGGCTTTCTCGTCACGGAGAGCGCGCATCCGCTGCTGCCGCCGGAGCTGGCCGAGCGGTTCGGCTACGGCATCTACACGGCGCGGACGGGCAACATCTACACCGCGCGGCAATTGCTGCAGCTGGTGCAGCGCGCCTATGGCCAGCTGCATCCCGCCGACGATGTGTGGGAGTCGGCGGGACGCTTGCATGATCCGTTCCGGCCCGCCATCCAGCCGGGCGGCTTCGCGAGCAGGCTGGAATACGAGCGCGACCGCGCCCAGCATTTCGCGGCGGTGCGCACGGCCGTGGAGACGATGGACGTGCTCGTGTTCACGCTGGGCCTGACGGAATGCTGGGCGCATGCGGATGGCTGCGTCTATCCCGTCTGTCCGGGAACGGTGGCGGGTGTGTTCGATCCGTCCGTGCACAATTTCCTGAACCTGTCGGTGGTCGAGACGGTGGCCGATTTCCGCGGCTTCCTGGACCTGGTCAGGGCGCGTAATCCGCGCGCCAGGGTTATCCTGACCGTCTCGCCTGTGCCGCTGGCGGCAACCGCGATGGACCGCCACGTGCTGGTCTCCACCACCTACTCCAAATCGGTGTTGCGGGTGGCTGCCGAGATGCTGGCCGAAGACCCTGCGGTGCAGTACTTTCCCTCCTACGAGGTCATCACCGGCAGTTTCGCAGACGGCCGGTATTTCGCGCCCGACCGCCGGTCGGTGACGCAAGCCGGGGTGGACCACGTGATGCGGCTGTTCCTGCAGCACGTGGCGGAGGGCGAGGCGCTGCCCGCAGCGTCGGCCGCCGCGCCGGCGCAGGACGATCATTTCGAACGGTCGCGGCGCGCGGTTGCCGTGCTGTGCGAGGAGGAGGCGCTGGACCCGACTTGACGCCACGTTGCCGGTTCAGGCTGGGCGTCTTCGCGATCCTGTGCACCAGCGCGTTGGCCAGGCCCGCCACAGGCAGGGCCGGCACCGTGGGCTTCCAGGAGGTAGACATCCCGCGCGCGGGCGCGCCCGCCTTGCACGCGGCGTTCTGGTACCCGAGCCAGGCCTCCGCCGGCCTCACGCACCTGGCTGCGACGGACCAGTGGCTGGCCGTGGACGCGGCGGTGGCGGGACGCGACCTGCCGCTGGTGGCCATCTCTCCCGGCACACTCGGCAAATGGTCCGAGCACGCCGACACCGCATGGGCCTTGGCGAAGGCCGGCTTCGTTGTCGTATCGGCGACCGCGGACGATGTCGGCGCCGCGTTCAAGCTGAAACCGGCGGACAGGAGCCGGCAGCTCAGCGACATGATCGATTACGCGCTGGGACGGTGGCAATCGCGGGCGCTCGCGCATTCGGTCGAGATCGGCGCCTTCGGCTTTTCCCTCGGCGGGTTCGGTGTGCTGGTGGATGCCGGCGGGCGGCCCGAGGTGGGCCGCATAGCCCCGCACTGCCGCGCGGCGCCAGCGGAGTGGTCCTGCGTAATGACGGCCGAGCATCGGCTCGGTCTGGAAGGGCCGGCCGCGCCGACCCTCGATTGGCACCATGACGCGAGACTCAAGGCGATGGTCGTCGCCGCACCGGCCCTGGGGTATCTGTTCGGCGCGAACGGCTTGGCGGCGGTCGACATCCCCGTACAGCTCTGGCAGGCGGCCGACGACGACGTTCTGGCGGAGCCCTGGAACGCCCAGGCCGTCGCGCGCGACCTGCCGCACAGCCCGGAGTTCCACCTGGTTGCGGGCGCCGCCCACGCAGACTTCACTGCCCCGTGCTCGCGTTTGAACACGGCAGGGCACCCCGCGCTCTGCAAGGATCGTAGCGGTTTCAGCCGGGCGCGTTTTCACCGGGTGTTCAATGCTGCGGTCGTCGGGTTTTTCCGCCGTTGGCTGGGTGGCGGTGCGTTGCCTTGAAGAAAGCAAGCAGTCCTTTTTCCAAAAAAGAAGGCCTTCCCGCCTTGCGGCACGCAGGCCGGCGTCAGAACAGCCTGGACCACTCGGGCGACATTGTGGCCGAGACCGGCGCGCCCACGGCCAGCCAGGTCTCTCCGGTGGCCTGGACCTCGATCGTCGTGGCGCCGCCATGCAGGGCCAGCAGCGCCGAGGGGATCACAACCCCCCGCCAGCCTTCGTCGCGCCACATCGCCTGCATCTGGGCTTCGAAGGTGGCGCCGTCGGCCATGGTGACGCGCAGGCTCCGGCCAGCCGAGCTGTCCCACATGGAGAACGGGATCGCGAGGGACTGACCGGCGGACAGCGGGCCTGGGTGGAAGACGAGGCGGGCGTGCGCCTCCCGACGGCCGAGCGCCAGGAACGCCCAGGCCGGGACGCCGGCGGGCGAGGGGCCGAGCTGCCAGGCGGTGACCGTGCCCAGCTTCACGGCTCCCTCGACCAGCGGGGCTGCAAGCAGCGCCGCGGCCGCGGCGCCCTGCAGCCGCGCGGCAGGCACGGTGGGCAGCGGGCCGACCAGGGCGGGCGAGGCTAGCGCGCAGACCGGCGACCACATGCCGGGGAACAGGGCAAGCAGCCGTATCGTGCTTGTGGCGCCGGCCGGTGCCGGGCTTGGCAGACGGAAGCCGTCGGCGAAGCCGTAGGCGGTCTCACCCATCGCCAGGGCCGCGCGCACGTCCGGGCGGTCGGTCAGGGCGCGCGCGGTGCCGAGGAGGTGACCGGCGCCGTCCAGCGCGGCGATCCAGGGCGCCGTGTGCTGGCCCATCTGGTCCGTCATCCAGCCGGAGACCAGGAAGGCGGTGCTGTCGATCGCGTAGGCGCCATCCACGTAGCCGCGGCAGGCGGGCACGCGCGCCGGGTCCAGGGCGGGCAGCCGCGCCAGCAGGGCCGCCGGCGGCCCGTGCTCCGGATCGTAGATGTTGAGGTGGTGGGCGTGCAGGATGGCGATGTCGCCGCGCACGGTGTCGACGGTGCCGAAGATGATCGGCGGGGTACGGCCCTCTACCCCGACATTATTGATGAGCAGCTGCGCGTCGGCCAGGACGACGCGGTGGAACGAGGCCGCGTGCTCGTAATAGATTGGGGCGTTGACGGTCAGCATGACCGCCAGACCGGCGGCCGCCATGGCGCTGCCTGCCCAGGCGCCCCGGGGCATGCGGGCGGCCTGACGCAGGCACAGCCCAAGCAGCGTGGCGGCGAACAGCAGGCTCATGGTCGCGTAGCGCGAGGCCAGCGCGCCGTTCACGCCGAGGAGCAGGCGGTTCGTCAGCGTGCCCGCGGGTGCGCACAGCACCACCATGAGGCACAGCGCGAGGAGGGCTGCGTCTCCGGCGGGTACAGGCTGGCGGCGCGCCACGAAGCGGCGTGCCAGGACGAGGCAGAGCAGGCCGAACAGGAGCGCGCCGCAGGCGCCGGCCAGCGTGGCGATGGCGGGAAAGGCGCCCAGGCTGCTCGCCAGGAAATTGCAGCTGTAGATGACGCGCATGACCGTCAGGTGCCAGTCGAGCAGCTTCGGGCCCGCTTGGCCGGGGCCGGCATGGCCCTGGAAGAAGAGCAGCACGCCCAGCACGCAGACCGGCGTGAACACGGCCCAGACCACGCGCTGCGCCCGGCGCAGCGCCAGCAGCACCAGCAGGCTCGGCGCAAGCAGCACGCCGCTGCCCATGGAGAAAGCGGCCACGATGCCGGCCAGGCCCGCCGCCGCCGCCAGCCAGGCCGCCCGCCGCCCGCTGGCCAGCGTGGCGCGCGCCAGCAGCAGGGCGGCGGCACCCGCCGAGAAGCAGGCGATCGGGAACTGCACCTGGAACGGCAGGTCGATGTTCTCGTACTGGCTGACCGCGCTGACCAGGGCGATCCAGAACAAGGGTGGCGTATCGGGCCGCGCCTGGGGCGGCTCGTCCAGCCGGACCATCCGCCAGATCAGCACGCCCAGCCCGGCCAGCAGGATCACCGCCACGATCTCCGGGATGAGGCCGCCCATGCGGTCGACCGCGGCATCCAGCAGCAGCAGCGCCCTGGTCAGGACGATGCGGTGTTCGTAGTAGGGGGCGACCAGGTCCCGCCAGCCGTACTGCCCGTCCAGCCACTTCTGGTAGTCGGGCGCCATGTCCCAGATGTCGTGCCATGCCGGCCAGACTAGGTTGTTGCTGGCGGAGACGAGGGATTGCACCAGCACGGGGAGCGAGGCGAGCGAGAGCAGGATGGCGGCAGGCGTCGCGGTGTGCAGGCGCCAGAATGCGCTTGCCCAGCGGCGCGGGCCGCGCAGCAACGCCGGGAGTGGCGCCCGCCTCTGGCCTGGGCCGCTCACGGCTCGACGCTGGGGGCCTGCCAGCCGGCCGGGCGACCAACGCTCAGATAATGCTCCAGCGGGTTCAGGCCGGACTGCGCTGCCTCCGGGTGGGCTTCGAGGTAATGCCTTGTGGCGAAGTGCAGCCCCGGGTTGCGGCCCTCGGCGGCGCCGCTGGCGAGGTAGTGCAGCAGCGGGTTCAGCTTCTCCGCCGCGACGTCGGGGTAGGCGGTCAGGTAGTAGCCCGAGGAGAAATACGGGCCGGGGTCGCGCAGTTCAGCCGCGCCGTCGCGCAGGTAGTGCAGGGCCGGGTCCGCGCCCGCTTCCGCCACGTCATTGTAGGTCGCGTTGTACCAGGCGGCGTCGAAGATCGGCGATGCCCTGAGCCGGTCCAATGCGGCCTGCTCCTGGCTGTCCTCCTCCTGCCCTGCCTTGGCGGCGCGGCCTGGCAGCAGGGCGGCGAGCCGGCGCTTCAGCGGTAGAAGAGGCGATGCGGGGGGCTGGGGGGCGGCGGCCGGTGCCGGCTCGGCGGGCGGCGCGGCGGGCAAGGCGGGCGCTGCCGGGGCAGGCGCCGGGGCCGGGGTGTTCGCGCGCAGCTTCCCGATCAGGTCCTCGGCGTGACGCAAGGCGAGCCGGGCGGCGGCCAGGTCCACCGCCCCTGTCAGCCGTTCGGTCTCCAGCGCCTGCGCCATCGCCAGCACGTCCGGCACCAGGGCGGCGGGCGCGAACGCTTCGGCGGCGGGGCCGCTCCTGCTGCACAGGGCGGCCAGGCCGCCGAAGCCGGGCAGCAGGGTCAGGCGAAGCGCGCCGGCGCGGCCTGCCAGGAAATCCTCGATCGCGGTCAGCACGCCGGTGCCCGGCTCGTTTTCCGCCACCGCATTGAAGCGGTCCGCGTAGAGCCCGCTGCCGGGCGCGGGTCGGCCTGGCACCAGGCCCGCGCGTTCATGCGCGTGGCGGTGGGCGGCAGGGATCGCCTGCGGGTCGGCATAGCTGTCGCGTCTGGCGCTGGGCCAGCCGGCGCCGGCGATAAGGGTGAGGGGGTAGGGGCGGCCGAACCGCTCGGCGCGCCGGTGCAGGGTGGCCAGCAGCCCGTGCACGGTGAACCAGTTAGCATCGTCGTCCAGCCAGGCGAGGTCGGGCAGCGGGATCACCCCCGCCACGTCGGCCGGGGCGGCCTCGTGCACGATGAGGCGGTCTTCCGCCTGCGCCCGCAAGTCAGCGAGCCATTCCGGCTTGTGCCTTGTGGCCACGTGCAGCGTTGCCTCGTGCGTCACGGCCTCGGTGGCCAGGCTGCGGCACAGCGCCTCGTCCTGCGTGCCGGCCAGCAGCAAGTGCCGCGGCGCCAGCAGGCGGCACAGGCGCGCGGCGAGCTGGGCGTGTACCCCGGAGGCGCCGGTCACCGGCGGAACACCATGCAGCCGAACAGCGGCGCCCCGTCACCGTTGATGTAGGACTGGTCCAGATGCCGCAGCACGGGGAACAGGTGCTGGCGCAGTTTCGCCATGCCGCCGGCCGAGACCAGGTGGTGCTGTTCGAGGAAGCTGCCGAAATAGCCCACGAACGAACATCTTCCCTGGCGCTGTGCCAGGTCGGTATCGGCCAGATCCTGGAAATGCGCGTTGGCGTAGAAGATGCTGCGGCTGAAACCGGCCAAATCCGCCGCGTCGGCGAGCTCGTGCACCGAGAAGCTGTGCTTGTCCTCGCCGATCTTCTCGATCTGGGAGTTGGCCAGCAGGTAGATCGAGTCGCGGCAACGCTGCAGCTTGCGCGCGTCTGCCGGGTCGAGTGCGGCCGATTTCGGCCATAGCGGCGAGAGGGCCACGTCCAGCGCCATGCCCATCATCAGGTTGCCCTCGCGGCAGGGCTCCTGGATCACCAGCACGCCGCCTTCGCGCAGCACGCGCGCGGCGTCGCGCAGGAACGCGCGCCAGTCGCCGACATGGTGCAGGGCGGAGGCGATGATGATGGCGTCCATGCTGCCTTGCGGCAGGCGGCCGAGGTCCTCGCCGGCCAGCGTGGCGAAGCGCGTGCCTGGGGCATCCAGGCCGGCGGCTTCCAGCTTGCGGCGGATCATCTGCAGGAAGGCCGGCGAGGTGTCGGTGATCAGCGCGCCGGCGGTTTCGCCTGATCCCTGGCCCAGGCCGGAGACCAGGCCGAGCGAGCAGGTGCCGCCGCCGGCGCCTATTTCGAGCAGCGTGGCGATCGGCCGGCCGGTGTAGCGCAGTGCCAGTTGCAGGGCGCCGCGTCCGCACCTGAGCGCATCCTGCCGTTGCGCGCCGCCTATGTTCTGATCGTAGAGCTCCTCGCCGCCTTCGAAGGCCTGTGGCGCGGAGATCAGGGCGATGCCGGATTGTGTGGGATAGTCTGACAGGTCGATCACGCCGCCTCATACCAAGCGGCTCCGCGGTAGGCTAGGCAGGCGGCGGCAGGGCGGATTCAGGCTGCAACGCCGCACGCTGGCAGCGCTGCTAATCTTTAGCGTAACAGGTCTCGTGGAGCATGCGCATGACGTCCAAGGCAGTAACGCTCGGTTCGGCGATCACGGCCTTGGCCCTGGTAAGCGCCGCTACCGCCATGGCCGCGGACCAGCAGCATAAGACTGCATCGCCTGCCTACGGATCCTTCGGCATCGATACCGCTGGCATGGACAGAAGCGTCAGGCCGGGAGACGACTTCTACATGTATGCCAGCGGCGCCTGGCAACGGTCCGCCGAAATCCCTGCCGACCGGTCGAGCTATGGTGTTTTCGACAAGCTTCGAGACCTGTCACTCGAGCGCACACGCGTCCTGCTCGAGGCGGCCGAACTGCGCCCGGAGTCCAAGATCGGCGCCTTCTACGCGAGCTTCCTGGACGAGGCCGCCGCTGACCGGAAGGGTGTGGCGCCGTTGGAGGCCTGGCTCTCGCAGATTGCGGCCGTCAGGACGAAGGCGTCCCTCGCAGCGCTGGCGGCGATGCTGCAGCGCCAAGGTGTGAGAACGGTATTCGATATTCCTGGCCCGCTCGAACAGCCGGTTTCGCCGGACGACGAGAACCCCGTCAGCGAGATATTCCACCTGCGCCAAGGCGGCCTGGGCCTGCCTGACCGCGACTACTACCTGAAAAACGACGCAAAGCTTGCCGATGCACGCGCAGCCTACGTCGCCTATCTCACCCGATTGTTCACGCTCGCGGGCCAGCGCGACGCCGCTTCGCGGGCGCAGGCCGTGGTGGCGTTCGAGGGTCGTATCGCGAAGGTCCACTGGGATCGGACGGCCTCGCGCGACGTCTACAAGACCTACAACCGTTGGACGCCGAAGGAGTTCGCAACCCGGGCGCCGGGATTTGGATGGGACAACTATCTTGGCGGCCTTGGCCTGAAGGACCAGCCATCTGTCCTGGTAGCACAGCCTGGTGCGCTGGCGGGCGAGGCTGTGCTTTGGGCGGCAAGCCCGCTTGCCGTGTTGAAGGACCATCTCCTGGTCCATGCTCTCGATCAATATGCGCCGTTCCTCTCGAAGCCGTTCGTCGAGGCGCATTTTGCGTTTCACGGATACGCGCTGGCCGGCATACCGCGGAACCGCACCAGGCGGGAACGCGGGGTAGCACTCCTGACCCTGCAGATGAGGGATGCTGTCGGGCAGGTATACGTCGAGAGATACTTCCCGCCGGAGACAAGGGCTGCGGCGGACCGGCTCGTCAGGACGGTGATCGGCGCCTGGCGTGAGCGGCTGAAGGCGGTCGCCTGGATGGCACCGGCGACGCGCGAGAAGACCCGCCAAAAACTCGCGGCGCTCGCGCCGCTGATCGGCTATCCCGGCCATTGGCGCGACTATGCGGGCCTGTCGATCTCGCGAGACGATCTCGTGGGCAACGTGCGGCGCGCCTACGCCTTCGAATTCCAGCACCAGCTCGACAAGCTTGCCGGTCCCACAGACCGCGACGACTGGGACATGACGCCGATGCGGGCGGATGCGGAGGAGGATCCGGTCAAGAACATCATCACTATCCCCGCGGCCGTCCTCCAGCCGCCGCTGTTTGATCCAAACGCCGACCCCGCGGTCAATTATGGCGCAATAGGCTCTTTCATCGGTCACGAGATCAGCCATCTTTTCGACGACCAAGGCCGCAAATATGATCCGGCAGGCAAGCTTACGGCCTGGTGGACGCCATCCGATGTCGCCCGCTTCACGGCGCTGACAGACAGGCTGGTCAGGCAGTATGACGCCTACGAGCCGATCCCGGGGCAGCACATCCAGGGCGGCCTCACGCTTGGCGAGACCATGGCCGACCTTGCGGGTATCACCGTGAGCCATCTGGCTTACGCGGCGTCGCTGGGCGGCAAGCCGGCTCCTGTCGTGGGGGGTTTCTCTGGTGACCAGCGATTCTATCTGGGCTGGGCACAGATCTGGCGGGTGAAGTACCGCGCTGCGGCGCTGCGCGAGCAGTTGCTCAGCGACCCGCATCCACCTGGTCCGCAGCGGGTGGATGAGGTGCGCAATCGCGGCGGCTGGTACGAGGCTTTCGGCGTGCGCCGCGGGGAGAAGCTCTATCTTACGCAGGATGAACGCGTGCAGGTGTGGTGACCACAGCACATGATCGTTCCGGAGTAAATTACTTGTGTGCCAGGTTGATCCAGGTGAAACTTGGTTTCGGCGCCCATTTGAGACAGCTATGGTTGCTTGCCTAGCGTGATGGGGCAGGTCAGGCCGGTCTCCAGCGGCGTGATCGTCACGGACGGTGTTCGGCTGCTGCTGGGACATGCTTCCCGTTCGGCCAGATGGGACATCCCGAAGGGTCTTGCGGAACCAGGCGAGCCGTTCCTCGCTGCCGCCATACGCGAGATGCGCGAGGAGACCGGGCTGCAACCACAACCGGACGCGCTGTTGCCGCTTGGCACACATGCCTATCTTCGGAACAAGGACCTGGCGTTGTTCGGGTGGCGGCTGGACGTCTTGCCTGATCCGGCTCGTCTGCGGTGCTCCTCGATGGTGCAGTTGCCTGGCGGCGGAACGATGCCTGAACTCGACCGCTTCGGTCTCTTCGCGCTTGACGCGGCGCTCGCTTGCGTGGGCCGCAACCTGGCGCGCGTGCTGTCCGAGGTTTGGCCGTTACTTTCCAGGTGACGGCCAAGTTATGGGCTCGTGACGGACTTGCAGGTTTTGGCGCAGAGTCAAGCAGGCATTCCTTCTTCCAAAGAAAGGACCAAAAGATTTTTACTTCCCCGCGGGCATCAACGTCCGCGCCGGTTCTGCAGCGCCAAGTCTTGCAGAACACCACACGCCTCGGTGCAAGCGAGGGAAGAAAAGTTTTTTGCTTCTTTTTTCAAAAAAGAAGGCCTGCCTTGCCTTCCGCGCCCGCGACACGATACTTCGGCATGCTCACGTCCACAGTAGAAGCCGAGGTGATCCGCATACGCGGGCTCATCCAGGCCGCCGACCACCAGGCTGCGCTGACCGCCGTCGAAGCCCTGCACCGGCGCGTCCCGGAAAACCGTGACGTGCTCTACATGCTTGCGGTCAGTCAGCGCGGCCTCCGGCGCCCCGCCGAAGCCCTAAACACGCTGGCGAAGCTGCAAGCCGCCCACCCCGCCTATAGCCGGCTCTTCCAGGAGCGCGGCCATTGCCACGCCGCACTCGGCAACCCCATGGCCGCCCTGCAAGCCTACCTGCAGGCCGTCAACATCAACCCCGCCTTGCCGGCAAGCTGGAACGCGCTTGCCATCCTGTACCGCGCCGCCGGCCGCGCCGCGGAATCCGCAACGGCCGCCAGCCACGTCGCCAAGCTGAAGACCCTCGCACCACCCGTCGTCACCGCCACCAGCATGTTCGCCGATGGTGAGACGCACGAGGCGGAGCGCGTCATACGCGAATATCTCCGGACAACCCCCACGGATGTCGAAGCGATGCGCCTGCTGGCCCGCATCGGCATCAAGCTCGAAATCCTCGACGACGCCGAGTTCCTGCTCGAGAGCGTGCTAGCCTTTTCGCCCGACTATCATCTGGCACGCCACGAATACGTGCACGTGCTCCTGCAGCGGCACCGAAACGCAAAGGCGCTGGAGGAAGCCAAGACCCTTCTGCGCGCGGAGCCGGCAAACCGCGACTACCGCGTGATCTACGCCACGGCATGCCTCGCATTATCCGACTACGACGAAGCCATAACCACTTATCGCGACCTCATTGCGGAGGCACCGCACGCCGCCGACCTGCACCTCTCCATCGGCCACGCTTTGAAAACACTTGGCCGCCAGCACGATGCAATCGAATCCTACCGCAACGCCGCCCAGGCAGCGCCGAGTTTCGGTGACGCCTATTGGAGCCTGGCCAACCTCAAGACCTACCGCTTCACCGATGACGAGATCAGCCGCATGCGCACCTGGGAGGCAGCGCAGGCCACCAGCCTCGCCGACCGCTACCACCTCTGCTTCGCCCTCGGCAAAGCCCTGGAGGACCGCGAGGATCACGCTGGCTCGTTCGCCTATTACGAACGCGGAAACGCGCTGAAACGGCAGGAAATCACCTACCGCGCGGAGACCACCGAGCGCAACGAGCACTTGCAGGAAACCCTGTTCACGCCGGCGTTCCTGGCCAGCCGGCAAAACAGCGGATGCACGCGCCCGGATCCGATCTTCATCGTGGGCCTGCCACGCGCCGGCTCAACCCTCATCGAGCAGATCCTTGCCTCGCACTCGCAGGTCGAAGGCACCATGGAACTGGCCGACATCTCCCGGCTCGTGCTCCGCCTGCAAGGCCGCGACTACAACGAGCAGGCGCCAGCCTATCCCGGCATCCTCACCACGATCTCGCCCGCCCAGCTCCGAAGCTTCGGCGAGACATACCTCTCCGACACCAACATCTACCGCTCAGGCAAGCCGTTCTTCATCGACAAGAACCCGAACAACTTCCGCCACCTCGGCCTCATCCACCTCATCCTGCCGAACGCGCGCATCATTGATGCCAGGCGCGAAGCCATGGCCTGCTGCTTCAGCAATTTCAAGCAGCTTTTCGCCGCCGGCCAGGAATTCACCTACGGCTTCACCGACATCGCGCGCTACTACCGCTCTTATGTCCGCCTGATGGCGCATTGGGACACCGTCCTGCCCGGCAAAGTTCTGCGTGTGCAGCACGAAGAGATCGTGGCGGACCTGGAGACGAACGTCAGGCGCATACTGGCTTTCTGCGGGCTGCCGTTCGAGCAGGCCTGCTTGGAATTCCACAAGACGGCGCGCAGCGTGCGAACCGCCAGCTCAGAACAGGTGCGCCGGCCGATCTACACGCAAGGTCTCGACCAATGGCGCAAGTTCGAACTCTGGCTTGAGCCTTTAAGGCAAGCACTGGAAGGGTAGGAAGCAACCAGTCCTTTTTTGAAAAAAGGACCAAAAAACTTTTACTCCGCTGTCGCGTCCCTGTCCGCCAGCACCCGACACCCGCACCCAGCCGGCCCATCAGCTGCCGCTGGCATGTTCGT
Source organism: uncultured Acetobacteraceae bacterium (assembly GCA_964244695.1). Lineage (GTDB taxonomy): Bacteria > Pseudomonadota > Alphaproteobacteria > Acetobacterales > Acetobacteraceae > BOG-908. The sequence goes on along the minus strand of CAXTJZ010000040.1, from coordinate 8,737 downwards.
TGTTGAAGCGAGCGCCTCAACGTTCCGCGGCAGCGCTCGCAGAACCTTTTGGTCTTTTTTTCAAAAAAGGATTGCTTGCTTCTTTTGTTCTAAAACTTGAACGGCTTCGCGAGGGCAGGCTTTGAACAGGGCAATTGAAGACCAATATGCCGAGCCACGAAACAGAGAGGGTCAACAGCACCGATGGCGAGCGGATGGGCTCCGGACGGAGCGGTCCAGGACCAGATCGACGACACCGTCACCGACGAGGTGATGCGGGCCCGGGCGCGCATGCCTACGGGCGAAGGCCTGGCGCATTGCGTGGAGTGCGGCGACGAGATACCGCAAGCGCGCCGCCGCGCCTTGCCAGGCGCACGAACCTGTGTCGCATGCCAGTCGGCCCGCGACGGGCGTCCGTCAAACATCGGTTTCAACCGCAGGGGCAGCAAGGACAGCCAGCTGAAGTAACACCTCCGGCTAAGCCCGTGTCCGCAGCAGCGCAATGACGGATGACGGGCCGGCAGTCATTCCGTTCCTTTCGGCAGCAATCCACGCCGTCGTGCAGGACCGGGTTCACGTGAAACAGTCGCTGCACGATCGCAGTTTCGGACTTGCCCGCTCGCGGCATACGGCTCGGCTGCTCAACCCACCAGGATCGGACCAGTCAGGTGTGACGATGGCTGATGCGCCGGCGCATCGGCAAAGCTCGGCTTACTGCAAAATCGGCAGCTAACGACTTCAAGACCTGCCCAGGCGCCTGAACAGCAATAACAAAAGGCTTTTTGTTTCCCTTTTCGAAAAAGGAAACCTTTCTCATCTAGGCCGCGGTACGCGCCAGCGCCGGAACAAGGCCCGGGCGCGCCAGCCGCAGGAAACCGATGTCATGCCGCGTGACGCCATCTCCCGTGGCCAGGTCTGCCAGAATCTCGCCGACCACGCTGCAGAACTTGTAGCCGTGGCCGCTGCATGGCGAGGCGAGGACGACCTGCCTGTGCGCGGGGTGGTGGTCCAGGATGAAGTGCTCGTCTGGCGTGTTGGTGAACATGCAGGCGCGCAAAGCCATCGTGGGACCCGAGCCTTGCGGGAAGTAGCGCTCGCCGAAATCACGCAGCAGTTCCTCGTCGGCCAGGTCCGGTTCGCGCTGCAGCAGTGCGTCGGCGCTTCCGGTCTCGGCCAGATGGTGGTAGCGGCCGAACTTGAAGCCGGGCACTTCGTAGATCGGCAGGCCGTAATAGCGGCCTTCCTCGACCTGCAGGTTGAAGACGGGAAAGCGGTCCGGGGTGAACAGTTCGGGGGCGTGCGGCTGCAACCAGGCGAGCACCTGGCGTTCCGGCACGGCGCGGCCGGCCAGCAGCGGCACCAGATCCTCCATCCAGGCGCCGGCGGTGAGCACCAGGCGGGCGGCCTCGTAGCGACCGCGGCCGGTGGTGACGGTAACCCCTTCGCCGCTGCCGGATGCCTGCCAGCCCAGCACCTGTTCGCGCGCGTGCACCACGGCGCCGCTGGCCTGGGCCAGTTCGGTATGGGCAACCACGGCGCGCTCGCTGGCGACCAGGCCGCCATCTGGCTGGAACACGGCAGCGTGGCGTTCGGGGAGGCGGTAGCCGGGGAAACGGGCGTTCACCTCGGCGCCGGTCAGCACCTCGTGCTCCAGGTCGTGCAGGCGGGCGGAGGCGAGGGCACCCTGGAACAGCGGGTCCCATTCCGGGCTCGCGTCGATCGATCCTGTGGTGACCAGCAGCTCGCGGCCGCTCGCCGCCTCGGCGTCCCGCCACAATTCGTAGGCGCGGCGAAGCAGCGGGACGTAGGCGGGGTTCTCGTAATAGGGCAGGCGGATGATTCGGCTGATGCCGTGCGAGGAGCCGTGCGCGTGCGGGATGTCGTAGCGCTCCAGCACCAGCACGCGCTGGCCGCGCTTGGCGAGTTGCCAGGCCGCGGCACTGCCCATGCCGCCGCCGCCCACCACGATCACGTCGAAGACCATCACCACCGCTCCACCAAGCTCAGCCGCGCCACGCTTTCACCACCGCCGCGTTCGCCGCCACCCAGGCGGCAGCCGTGGCGGCCGGATCGGCGCCGCGCACCTGGTTCTGCAACATGACTGCCTGCTCGGCTTCCATCGTCATGCGGAAACGGGTGAGCACGCCATAGACGTCCGGCATGTCCGCCTTCAGCCCGAGGCGCGCCACCGTGTTCACCGTCTGCGGGCCGCCAAGCACGCCTTTCGGGTCGGCTAAATATTTCAGCTGGTAGGCGGCGAAGATCCAATGCGGCGTCCATGTGGTGACCACGATCGGCTGCTTCCTGGCGACCGCCTCCTTCAGCGCGCCGACCATGGTGGCGTCGCTGCCGTCAACCAGCGTAATGTCCAGGTCGTACGCCTCGATCGCCTTTTCCGACGCGCGCATCAGGCCGGCGCCGGCATCGATCCCGATCACCTTGTTGTCCACCAGGCCGCCCTGGGTCTTGAGGTCCGCAATGCTGCTCAGCGGCATGTAGGCCGGCACCGCCCAGCCTAGCCGGGCGCCCTCGAGGTTGGGGCCAATCAGGTCCACCTGGTCGTGCAGTTTGGCGTAATACGCCGCGTGCGTGGTCGGCAGCCAGGCGGCGACCATGCAGTCCGCGTCGCCTGTGGCCACGGCCTGCCACATGGCGGCACCGGATACGGGGACCAGCGTGACCTCGTGGCCCATGCCCTGCAGCACGGTGGCGAGTATGTTGGTGGCAACGATGGAGTCCGACCACTCGACGTAGGCGATGCGGACCGGCTGCTTGCCCGCGGCGGTCAGGGCTAGGGCGCCCAGCAGGAGGGTTCTGCGTTTCATCATGGGACAGGAAGGAAGCAGTTCTTTTTTGAAAAAAAGAACCAAAAAACTTTTATCTCCGTACGGTGCGTGTTGGTGAGACGTGTCGTCTCAGCGATCCGCGACAGCGCAGGCAAAAGCTTTTTGCTTCTTTTTCTCGAAAAAGAAGGCCTTGCTTCCTTCAAGCCGCCTGCAACCGCCGCGCCATGGCATGCGTGACGCGATCCAAGATCACCGCCAGCACCGCAATCGCGATACCCGCCTGAAACCCGCGCCCCGCCTCCAGTCGCTGAATTGCGCTCCACACTTCGCGCCCCAGCCCGCCGGCGCCGATCATCGCCGCGATCACCACCATGGACAGCGCCAGCATGATGGTCTGGTTGATCCCCGCCATGATGGTCGGCAATGCGTTCGGCAGTTGCACCTTCACCAGCTTCTGCCAGGGCGTGCAGCCGAACGCGTCGGCAGCCTCGGTCAGTTCGTGCGGCACCTGCAGGATGCCCAGCGCGGTCAGCCGCACGGTGGGCGGGGCGGCGAAGATCACGGTGGCGAAGCAGGCCGATACCGCGCCCAGGCCGAAGAACGGGATGGCCGGGATCAGGTAGACGAAGCTCGGCATGGTCTGCATCACGTCCAGGCAGGGTGCTGCCAGGCGCCAGGTGCGCCGGTTCAGCGCAGCGGCGATGCCGAGCGGCAGGCCGATCAGCACGGCGGCGAGCGTGGAGACCACAACCAGCACCAGTGTTGCCAGCATCGGCGCCCACAAACGGAGATCCCAGAGGAACAGCAGCCCAGCCGCGGTCAGCAGCCCCAGGCGCCAGCCGGCGGCCCGCCAGGCCAGCAAGGCTGCCACAATGACGAACAGCAGCGGCGGCACGGCTTGCAAGGCGCCGGTCAGCCCGCTCACCCAGGCGGAGACGACGTGGCTCAGCACCCTGGTGGCGCCGGAGAGATTGGCGGTCAGCCAATCGAGGCCGCTGTCGCAAAGTTCGGCGAGTGGGAAGCGGGGGATCGAGACGGCCACGCGGGCTCCTCCTTGAGCGGTTGTCGCGCCAGGGCGGCCAGGGCGGCGCGGCGGGACAGCACGCCGATGTGGCGGCCGGCTGCGTCCTGCACCGCCAGGCCGTCGGGCCCGTCGGCCAGCAGCGGCAGCGCGTCGCGCAGGGTCATTTCGCCTTGCAGCACGGGCCAGGACCCGGGCGGCGGTGCTGCCGCCGGGTCGGCCAGCGTGCGCACGCGGAGCACGGCGGAGACGTCGATGTGTTCGACGAAGCGTTTCACGTACGGGGTTTTCGGCGCGGCCAGGATGCTCTCCGCCGTGCCGTCCTGGACGATGGCGCCGTCCATCATCAGCGCGATGCGCCCGCCCAGGGCCACGGCTTCGTCCAGGTCGTGGCTGACGAAGACGATGGTCTTGCGAAGGCGGCGCTGCAGGGCGACCAGCTCGGCCTGCATGTCATGGCGTATCAGCGGGTCCAGCGCGCTGAACGCCTCGTCCATCAGCAGGATGCTGGCGTCCGCGGCCAGCGCGCGGGCCAGGCCGGCGCGCTGCTTCATGCCGCCGGAGAGCTGGGCCGGGCGCTTGGCCTCCCAGCCTGCCAGGCCAACCAGGTCCAGCGCCTGCTCGGCCGCGCGGCGGCGTTCGGCGCGGGGGATGCCCTGGACCTCCAGGCCGAATTCGACGTTTTCCAGCACAGTGCGGTTTGCCAGTAGGGCGAAGTGCTGGAACACCATGCCGAAGGTTCGCCGGCGGAACTGGCGCAATTCAGGCTCGCGCATCGCCATCACATCCTGGCCGGCGACGCGTATGCTGCCGGACGATGGGGTCACCAGCCGGTTCAGGCAGCGCAGCAGGGTGCTCTTGCCGCTGCCCGACAGGCCCATGACGACGAGCAGCTCGCCTTCGTCCACCCGCAGCCCGACGTCGTCCAGGGCGACGACCGTGCCTGTGCGCTCCATGATGGTGGCGCGGCTTTCGCCGTCGCGCAGCATGGCCAGAGCTTCCTTGTCACGGGCGCCGAACACGCAGCGCACGCCCTCGGTCAGGATCATCGGTGCAGCGGTCAGCGAAGAGTTCCCCCAACGATCGCGCGAGCGTAACACCAGCCCGGCGCGACGTGGAAAGCCGTTTTTGCGATGCGGCATAGCCATGTCGTAAAACAGGTAGAAGCTGCCGTTTTTTCGTTAGCGGGCGCTGACGCAATCGGGCAATCATGCCGTTTGCAACCCGAGGGTGCAGGATTGTCTGAAAGCCTTTTCCGTCTGCTGGCCGACCGGCGGGCCGGTTATAGCCTGGATGCCGCGTTCTATACCGACGCGGCGGTGTTCCAGGCCGACATGGACCTCATCTTCGGCCGCCACTGGATCTTCGTGGGCCAGGAGCCGGACGTGCCGGAGCCGGGCGACCTGATGGCGATCCGGCTGGGTAGCGCGCCGATCGTGATCCTGCGCGACAGGTCCGGCGAGGTGCGCGCCTTTCACAACGTCTGCCGCCATCGCGGCGCGCAGCTGGTGCCCGACGGCCGCGGCCGCGCCGGCAACCTGGTGTGCCGCTACCATAGCTGGACCTACGGCCTGGACGGCACCCTGCTGTTTGCCGACCACATGGGAGAGGACTTCGACGCGACCTGCCGCGGCCTGCGGCCAGTGGCGCTGCGGTCTGTCGCCGGGCTGCTGTTCGTCTGCCTGGCGGACGACCCGCCGCACGACATCGATGCGATGGCAGCCGAGATGGCGCCGTATCTGCTGCCGCACGGCCTGCGGGACGCCAAGGTGGCGCGGCAGGTGGATCTGGTGGAGCACGGCAACTGGAAGCTGACGATGGAGAACAACCGCGAGTGCTATCACTGCGCGGCCAACCATCCCGAGCTGACGGTGCCGCTGTTCGCCCAGGGGTTCGGCTTTGCGCCGGCCTCGCTGGACGGCGACGCCCTGGCGCAGGCGGCGCGCTATGACGCGCTGGTTGAGGAGTTGCACGCTCGCTGGGAAGAGGCCGGCCTGCCGTCCCGCCGTATCGAGAAGCTGACCGGGCGCGCGATGGGGTTCCGCACCGAGCGGCTGCCGCTGGACCAGGCGGGGGAGAGCCACACGCGCGACACGCGCGCCGCCTGCCGGGTGCTGCTTGGCGGCCTGACGGACGCGCGGCTGGGCGGGCTGACCTTCTGGACCCAGCCGAACTCCTGGCACCATTTCATGGCCGACCACGCGGTGACGTTCTGCGTGCTGCCGCTGGGCCCCGACCGCACGCTGCTGCGTACCACCTGGCTGGTCCACAAGGACGCGATCGAGGGCGTGGATTACGATCCGGCCAACCTGGTGGCGGTCTGGGAAGCGACGAACCGGCAGGATGCGGCGCTGGTGGAGATGACACAGGCCGGGGTGGTGAGTCCGGCTTACGAGCCTGGGCCGTACTCGCCGTTCACCGAGGGGTTGGTGGAGGATTTCTGCCAGTGGTACGTCGAGCGCATGCGCGCCGGGCTGCACATCGGCGGCGCGGCGCGCGCAGCCGCCGGCCCCGCGCCGATGCCGAGCGCTTCGGTTCCGGTGACGCCCCGGGACGAAGCGGCGACGGCCAGCTTCACGGTCCGCTTTGCGCGGCAGGACCGCGAGATCGTCTGCGGCGGCGGCACCACCGTGCTCGCCGCCGCCCGCCGCGCGGGAATGCGGCTGCCGTTCGCCTGCTGCAAGGGCGTCTGCGGCACATGCAAGAGCCGCGTCCTCTCCGGCAGCGTGGCGATGCATCATGATGGCGGCATCCTGCAGAGCGAGATCGACGACGGTATGGCCCTGCTGTGTTGCGCGCGGCCGACCAGCGACCTGATCATCGACCGGTAGGCACGATGGACCTCGGCGCGCTGCACCGCCTGGCCTTCCTGACGCTTTCTAACTACTCGATGATCGCCTGCGTGAACGGCATCGAGGTGCTGCGCATGGCCAACCGGCTGAGCGGCCGTGACGCCTATGCCTGGGATCTGGTGACGCCGGACGGTGCGCCTGCCGCGGCCAGCAATGGGCTGATGATGGAGCCCACACTGTCGCTGTCCGCGCTGACGCGCCCGCCGGACCTGCTGCTCGCCTGCGGCGGCGTGGACGTGCGCGCTTCGGTGGACGGGCGTGTCACTGCCGCGTTGCGCCGCCTGGCGCGCGAGGGTGTGCCGCTCGGCAGCCTGTGCACAGGGGCGTTTGCGCTGGCCGAAGCGGGTCTGCTGCGCGGCCGGCGCTGCGCGATCCATTGGGAGAACCTGTCCGCAATTGAGGAAGAGTTCCGCGAGATCGAGTTTACCGGCGAGCTGTTCACCGTGGACCGCGACCGTGTGACCTGCACCGGCGGCATAGCGCCGATCAGCCTGATGCTGGCGATGGTGGAGGCGCGGCTAGGCGCGGCGTTGGCGGCCGACGTGGCCGCACAGTTCCTGGTGGAGCGGGTGCGCGCCGGCACCGAGCGGCAGCGCAGCGCCGGCGTGGCGGCACCGGAGAAGCTGGAGGCCGCCGTGCGCATGATGCAGGATTCGGGCGCGTGGCCGCTGCAGGCGGCCGAGATCGCCCGCAGCGTCGGCCTCTCCGCGCGGCAGTTGGAGCGGCTGTTCCGCCGCCACCTTGGACAGACTCCGGCCGCCTATGCCGCGGGCCTGCGGCTGGAGCGGGCGCGCACGCTGCTGCGGGAGACGGCGATGCAGGTGACCGCCGTGGGCACCGCGTGCGGCTATGCGACGCCTTCCAGGTTCAGCGCGGCGTATCGCGGGCGTTTCGGACTGCCGCCTGGGCATGAGCGGCGGCGGTCGGCGTGAAGGAGGAAGCAAGGCCTTCTTTTTTGAAAAAAAGAAGCAAAAAACTTTTACTCCGCTGTCGCGAACCTGTCCTGTGAGTCCGCGACAGCGGAGCAAAAGTCTTTTGCTTCTTTTCTTCAGAAAAGAAGGCCTTGCCTTGCCTTTTCTTACTACAGGAGTTCACGATGAACGCAATTAGCACGCGTGACCCCCTGTTGCAGCCCTACCAGCTGCGGCATTTAACTCTGCGTAACCGGGTGATGAGCACGTCGCACGAGCCGTCCTACTCCGAGGACGGGATGCCGAAAGATCGTTACCGGCTCTACCATGTCGAGAAAGCGCGCGGCGGCATTGCGCTGACGATGACGGCGGGCTCCGCCGTGGTCTCGCCGGACAGCCCGCCGGTGTTCGGCAATCTGCTCGCCTACAAGGATGAGATCGTGCCGTGGCTGCGCCGGCTGTCCGACGAGTGCCATGAGCATGGGTCGGCGGTTATGATCCAGCTTACCCATCTCGGCCGGCGCACCGCCTGGAATAAGGCCGATTGGCTGCCTGTGCTCGCGCCTTCGCGGGTGCGGGAGGCGGCGCATCGTGGATTTCCCAAGGCGGCGGAGCGGTGGGATCTGGATCGCATCGTGGCGGATTATGCGGCCGCGGCGCAGCGCATGCAGGCGGCCGGGCTGGATGGGTTCGAGATCGACGCATACGGGCATTTGCCGGACCAGTTCTGGTCGCCCGCCACCAACCAGCGCGACGACGAATATAACGGCACGCTGGAGAACCGGATGCGGTTTTCCGTGCGCGTGCTGCAGGCGATGCGGGATGCGGTGGGGCCGAACTTCCTGATCGGCGTGCGCATGGTGGCCGATGAGGACTGGGATGTGGGCCTCAGCCGTGCGGACGGGGTGGAGATCGCCAAGCGTTTCGCGGGCGGCGGCGTGGTGGACTTCCTCAACATCATTCGCGGCCACATGGACACCGACAATGCGCTCTCGAACGTGATACCGATACACGGCATGGGCACCGCGCAGCATTTGGACTTCGCCGGCGAAGTGCGGGCGGCGACAGGTTTTCCGACCTTCCACGCCGCGCGGATAAACGACGTAGCGACCGCGCGGCACGCGATTGCCGAGGGCAAGCTGGACATGGTGGGGATGACGCGCGCGCACATCGCCGAGCCGCACATCG